>CAZUAH010001001.1:0-3201 GCA_964617665.1 uncultured Pirellulaceae bacterium | reverse complement strand
CGCTACACCGCCGTTGCCGATCGGCGTATCGTGGAACCGGTATTCGCGCACACGCCGCATCTTTTCGATATCGTAGAGCACCGTAAACACCTTGCCGCTTTCGACATCCCGGTCGTTGAAAAAAAACTGCGTCTCGGCGGCCAGGGGGTGCCAATAGAACATCGTTCCTTGTTGCGGATTCCAGGCATGCGTTCTGTCGACCCGAACGATCTTGTTGCCATTCCGGGTGTCGATCAAGATGACAGTGGCGGCATCCTCCGGTTTCGGCAATCGATTGATTTCGTCGATCTCAAGTGCGAGTATGTATCTTCCGCTGGCATTCCACGGGATCGTCTGGCATTGGCCGATGTACCCGAAGAAATGATGCTTCGGGCCCGAGGTGATCTGCTCGATCCTCAATTCAATTGAGCCCGGTTGTGCCTGGATGACGGGCGAAGGCGATGCGAATACGAATGCGACGACCAAGACGCCGGAGAAGAAAACGTCACCGTTCACGATTGGAGATCTGTTCGCGGGCATATAGTAGCCATACTTTCTGGTGGGCGAATTCACTTGAAGTTGCAGACTTCGTGCCAAACCTATTCGTGTAGCAGAAATGCTCTGGCCCGGGGAGCTTCCGAGTCCTTCCAACCGTAAAAGAGGAGCATGCCGTCCACCTCGGATCCTCCGGGTCGGACCACGGGTTGAACGTTATTGAAACGCCAACCGATGAATTGCTTTTGTCCGGGTGACAGTTCACGCTGCTTGTTCCAGGTGTTGCCCTCGTCGCGCGAAACCCACTCCTCGATCCGGCCGCCGCCGTGCCGGTCCATGTAGCCGCCCTCTAGGTAGCATTCGCCGGCAACGAGGTAAGCATGCAATCCACCGTTGCTGTCGCGGCTCAGGTGGCAGCTATTCCATTGATGGCTGGAGTCGCAAATTGGCGTCTGGACCCAGCGTCCCTCGTCGCGTCGAACATAGTAGTAGCGATGTGACTTCAAGTCATCTTCCGAGAGGACATGCAGAAAGGAGGGTTCGCCGTTCTCGTCCAAGCAGATCGCGGGCGGCACGCCAGCTCCTCGCCATTGCGTGTCCCAGATCTGACACTTTTCTTTCGAGTAGTCGATATCGATGGGCGTCTTCAACACCTCCCCGTCGGCGTTGTACACTTCGTGCGTCTGCAGATCGATCTTGACATAGGAGATATTGTATTTCCACTCGTTGGACACTAATGTGTTGTAACGAGGATTGAAGAATCGCTGAGGGGCCGGCGCGTGCTTGTTGTCGTCGTAGTCCGTGTAGACCACGTGCAAAAACCGACCATCCTTGCTGGGAAGTTTGGTTTGATACGAAGACCAATCGAGGCGGCCCTTGGAATCCAAGTCGGTGACATCGTTTTCAGGTCCTGTCCACGTACGGCCGTTATCCTCGCTGATGCGATACGTCCAGGAACTGGTATGGCCGTCGGTCCGGTAGTAGATTAACTCGCGGTTGCCGTTGATCCGATACACCGTCGGATAGGAGAGCTTGGGCGCAATCTCAGCGCCTTCGCACCAGGTGATCTCCGATGGACATTGTTGCACAGGCCGCTCCGATACGAGATGCGTTCCCGGCGTCCTGTGGCAACCGTGGAGGACGTGCAGGTAATTCTCCTCATCAGCCCAGATGATGGGACTATAATGATGGTCACTGTGACTCGGTCCCAGACGCACCGGCTTGGAGAAGACGCGACTCGTCGGATCATAGATGATCAGCATCGGATGCGCGCTGCCCTTGCTGTTGTCCGTGGGTTTGGCGTCACCGTTGTAGACGATGTAGAGGCGACCTATTAGGAAGACAGACTGGGACCGTTGCCGGGTGTCGTACAGCATTTTGAGCTTCCCGTCGTTGCCGAAGGGAAGGACTCCCGCAGCCGCGTTCCTTTCATCGGCAGGCGTGATCGTGACGAACAAAAATAGGAGAACGAAAGAAAGGCAAAGAATAGTTCTGGTTGGCATCGTGATGTCCGCATATTTTGGGGAGTTCTTATGCATCGCCGCCATGGATTTACCCCAATGTCCGTCTTCCCCGCAACTGGCCCAGCCATTCGGGGACGCATGACTCAATCGCCAGGCGACGTAACGCTTCGTCGCGAGACCTCGTCGCCGGTAACGGCGTTGTGATGAAGACGTTATTTCGATTGGGAAAGATCCTGCCTGAACAGCCATTCCCAGATGTCGGTGGTCTTGTCGGGACGGTCGGATGCGCATTGTGTGATGTAGCCCTTGGTGACGTCGTCGCCCTTATATTGGAATGCGATGGAGTTCGCACCGTGACCGACACCGCGAAGTTCGGTGTACTTCATGTTGCCGCCTAACTTCTTCATCTCGGCAAAGATCTCCCGCGTGAATTCGGTGGGGACGACGGTGTCGGACGAACCGTGAAACGTCCAGGTAGGTACGTCCTTGATGCGCGATGGATCTCGCCAGGGCAGGAATCCGCCAGCTGTGGGTATGGCTGCGGCAAAACGCTCCGGGTGTTGGTAGATCGCCGTGAACGTACCAAAACCGCCCATCGAGTGACCGAGGCAGTAGATTCGGTTGGGATCGATCCGATATCGTTTGGCCAGTTGGTTGTCGATCAGATCCAGTACCAGATGGAGATTGCCTGTCGGCTCGGCGTCAAGACGCTCTCGGTAGCGGTCGATTCGTGACCGCCAGACTTCGGACCACGAGCCAACGGCCTCGTCGCTCAGATCCGGCTTTCCGCCGTGAGGCGATGTGGGATCGTTCCAGGAGACGTCCGACTGCGGGGCCAGCACGAAGCAAGGATGCCGCCGACGGAGCGACTCGTCGGCCATGTATTCGTTCCAGTTGCGGAGGTTCTTGATATTGTCCGTTCCTCTGCCTCCAGCACCATGCAATGAGAGGATCAGTGGGTAGGTCTCGTCCGCATCGAAGTCGATCGGTTTCATCAGGCGATACTTCAGTTCCTTGTATTCGCCGGGCTCGTAAAGAGCTAACGTCCGCTTCGAAACCGCGGCCTTTGGCGCTCGCTTGCGATCTTGTGCCTGCGCTAGGGAGGAACCGAGAATCGAAAGAAGAAGGGTTAGAATAAGAGTGCGTCGAAACATTAGCTGTTCTCCGGGGTGTCCATGGTGTTTGCGGTCCGCCTGGGCGACGGTCATGAAGCGTCCTTGTCGCGTCTCTTCTGTCTGCGTGGTGACTGCGGTTTGTCTTTAGA
>CAZUAH010001000.1:0-3212 GCA_964617665.1 uncultured Pirellulaceae bacterium | reverse complement strand
TCCGTATGTCTTCCGCCACGGGGTTCCCGTCCGCGTCGTGCAGGTAGTGCGTCCAATCGTCGATTTCGGCGGGAACCGGCTTCACGAGCTTCCTGCCGTCCACGATCGCCACCCCTCTGGGCGCCACCACTCGCATGACCTCGGTTCTCGGAATTCGCTGTTCTGCGTTCGTGATGATCAGCAGATTCACGAGGTTGTCCGTGTACGGAAGTCTCTCCCTTGCCCACACGTTGGCCGTGACCTTCCCGTACACTCCATTTTCCACAATGTGCTGGCGCGCTTCGGCAATCTTCTTCGCGTCCCTGTCGAGAAACTGGATCACGTATGGCCCGCTTTCCACGGCCTTAATCATCTCGTCGCAGGTTGCTGAATCATATCCCACCACGGCCACCAAGCCGCCTTCTATGTCCGTCTCGTCGATCACCCCGGCCAGTGCACGGGAAACCAGTAGGAACCAAACCGTTAGAAACGTGATCGTGTTCTTGCTCATGTCCTAATCCCTACAAACACCAGTTCAATTTCCTGCTTCTCGCGATTCCAATGTACCATGCGTCGTTCGCGAAGCGATACGTACGACATGATCAGTGCTCCCAAGTGGGCGTGCAGCCACGACCGGTTGACCAGCACTCCGAGTTGGCCGGAGCCCCTTCCGCCTTACACGGTTACTGCGTGAGCTTCTTGAGTTCGATTGATTTCGGTCGGGTTTCTCGGTCTGATGGAATGTAGTGGAATTCGCCAGAATTCATGATGCAGGGGGAATTCGGGCGAATCCCACTACGGGCAAATCGGACACCTATTTCTCGAACGATGCTTACTTGATCGTCGGCTTGCCTTTCAGGAAGCCTTGTTCGGCGAGAAACTCATCCATGGCGCGGGCCGTGGCGATGTAGTCCTTGCCGTCGCCGCGGCCGTAGTTGAAGAAACCGTGGGGGCGGCCCTCGAAGGGCACCAACCGGCAGAGGTTTCCCTTGCCCGTCATCCTGTCGGTGAAGAGTTGCGCCGTGGCGAAGGGGACAGTCGTGTCGCCCGTGCCATGGAATATGATTGTCGAGGGAGCTCCGCTCGTGACGTTGTGAAAGGGCGAGAGCTTTGATGGCTCGACGCCGAACCGCTTTTCCAGTGCGGCCATCCGTTCCTTGTCGACGGGCTTCATGCCTTCGACGGGCGCTAGCACGACAGCAGGATTGAAGAGCACCATGGCGTTGGGTTTCGAACTGATGGACATGTTTTCGCCCGGCTCGTCCATGCCGTCGATCGTGCCCGTGCAGGCGGCCACGTGCCCGCCCGCCGAACCACCGCCCGAGGCGATGCGATCGGGATCAATACCCAGTCGCTCGGCATTGGCGCGAATCCAGCGGACAGCCGACTTGCCATCGGTGACGCATTTGATTGCCTTGGTTTTGTGCCGCGACGACACACGATAGTCGGCCGTCATCGCCACCATTCCCCGCGAGGCCAGGTATCGGCAATGCTCCTGAAACTGCACTGGCGAGCCGCTTCTCCAACCGCCGCCAAAGAAAAACACAATCGCTGGCCGTCTATCGGTCGACTTGTGATCTACCGGCGTGAAGATGTAGATGTTCAACTTGACGTCGCCGATTGTCTTATAGACTTCGACGTTGGCGCCGTCGAGTTTCGGCGGGTATTCGCGGCCAGCCCTTTGCTGTCGCTGTTGACCGGTCGCACCGGAGGCGGTCAGGGCAAGCAAGACTAGAAGTTTCGTGAGGTGTCGCATCGTATTCCTCTCTTCCTGTGGTAAATCGTGTCTTCCAAAGACCGCTTGGTTACTTTCTGAAAGCCTTCATTCCGGGCAGGACGTTTCCCTCTTGGTCGAAGAGGGAGAGGTGTCCGCGGCCGGGACGCAAACGGGGCGTGGGGATGTACTCAGGCGCCCAGTAGAACAGACCGATGCAGCGCCCCTCGGGCGCCTCACGCGCCACCTGGATGATCTGTTCCAGGAACGCCATCTGCCCTTCCTTACTCGCTGGCAACCCCGGGACCAAGGGACGACGCTCCTTTCTGTGAAGCAGTTTGGTCGGATCATCACAGTTGGGATACCAGGGATATGCGGTCTCCACCACCATGATGTCCTTGCCGAACCGCTCGATGCTCGCCTTCAGGTTCTCCTGCAGTGGCTCGAAGCCCAAGCCACGACTATGCCACCACGGGTAATAGCTCAGCCCGATGACGTCGTAATTCACATTATGTTCCTTCATATAGTCAAAGTAGCGTGCCGTCTGCTGCAGACTGCCTCCACAGTGCAGATGGATGATGGTCTTCATCGATCGGTCGCCCCGTCCAGAGTGCACACCGGCAATTCCCGCCCTCAGCAGAGTCGCGAGCTTCTCCCACCCGTCCGGCGTACCGATACGCCCGTCCGGCCACAACATACCCGGCGCGATCTCATTGCCCACCTGGACCCAATCCGGAGCCGCCCCAGCTTCGCACATCTCGACAATCACCTCTTCCGTATAGACGCGAACCGCTTCGACCAATTCCTCGAAGCTCAGGTTCTCCCAGGCCGCCGGCTTGTGCTGTTTCCCGGGATCCGCCCAAGTATCCGAGTAGTGAATGTCCAGCATCAGCTTCAGTCCAGCGTCCTTGATCCGACGTCCCAGCTTTTTCGTGTAGTCCAGGCTGTTCACCCGCGGTGGAATGCCGGTTGGGGTATGAAACAACCGAATCCGCATCGCATTACAGCCGTTGTCTTTGAAGATCAGCAGCGGATCTTTGGCCTGGCCATCCTCCTTGTAAACGCCTCCACAATCCTCGATCGTCTGCAGCAGCGAAGTGTCCGCGCCCTTATAGAACTCCCGTTCCGCAGCCGAAGCCGTAGCCAACGAGGTGAAAACGAGACTTGTGGCCAGTAGCTTATACATCATGTCAGTTGGTGCTTTCCTGAAAGACGGACTATTCACGTTGCCTAATGGTCACTCCACCGTTCGCAATGTGGAATACCCGGCCCCCATTAGTGCACGGCAAGCCTCAAGCACTCCGGTCTGTTTAGGGTCGTTCGCAACGTTCGTGCGTTCGGCACCGATCACGCCCAAGTCATAGAGTTCGGTATTGACCAACTTCAACCCATCCGAGACGTCACGCCATTCAATGTAACGGTGGCGGTGTGTCCTCATGGAATAGGCAAGCATGTTCGGATAGTTCTTGACAGCTCACGCATAAATAAGGCGGCGGCGGGGGCAGGTACTAGAATAGGG
>CAZUAH010000999.1:0-3213 GCA_964617665.1 uncultured Pirellulaceae bacterium | reverse complement strand
CGTTCACCGCATTACGCCCCGGCCCTTGTCCTACGTTTTCGAACGTGATCCGCGTCTTACCCGAGGTGGCTGTGAACTCGTGACGGAACTCACGCCAATCCTCGGTCTTAGCGTACTTGGGCACCTGGAAAACCGCGTCGACCAGTTCCGCTCGGTTTTCGGCGGCCAAATCGTGGTCGTTTCGTCCGGGCGCGCCGACTTGCACTTTTCCCTGTTGGACACCCGCTGTGACGGTTCCGTTGCCGTCGGGGAATCCCACGGCAAAGAAGGTCAGCTTGTACTTCTGGCCCGGAAAAGTTGCGACGTCCTGAAATGCACCGCCGCTGCCATACCCCGACCCTGGATGAAGCATCCAATTACCGTGTTTGGCCCTGGCATTGGCAACGGTGCTCCCGTTCCACGCGCCGTAACAGTTAACAATCGCGGTCCAGCCGGGCGCCGCGGCCCCGTTGGTGGCGCTCTCCTCGAAATCCCCGTTCCGAATCAGATTCAGCTCGGCTGCTTCAACGGGCAGGGCAACCAAAACAGCCAATAATGGGCTAGTTACCCATCGTTTGGTGGGCGGCACCCAGGTTGCGAGTCGCGTAAACACAGCGTTCACTCCCGTTCGGTCAGCACCACGAAAAAATTCCGGAAAGTACCCGGCTGCACAATGGTTGAACGTAGCTTAACATGTCATGCTATTGGGAACCACATAGTTGGGATCGCGAGCCATCCTTCCATCAGGCAGACGCACGAGCCATCCTCTGGCCCGAGACCGTAGGCACGGCCGGTTACGCGTAGTTGTGGTTTGGTTTTGGCATTCCACTTGACACTTCAGATAGGAGCAAGCAATGAGCACGGAAAAGAAAAGCAAAGGTGTGAACCGTCGCAGCTTTCTCAAGACCCAAACCGCGGCGATTGGAGCCGCAGCGATCTTGGGGCACGTTAGCCCGGTGCACGCGGCGAGCAACGACAAGATACGAATCGCGTTGCTCGGGTGCGGAGGTCGTGGTAACGGCGCAGCGGCCAATAATCTCAAGGCGTGCGAGAACACGGAAATCGCGGCCGTAGCCGACGCGTTCGAGGACAAAGCCAAGGGTGCTGCAAAGCGTTGGCAAGTATCGCCCGAAAAGACCTACTGGGGACTCGACGCCTACAAGAAGGCTATCGCCGCGGATGTGGACATGGTCATCATGGCCACGGCTCCCGGTTTCCGCCCGATTCAATACAAGGCGGCGATCGAAGCCGGTAAGCATGTCTTCATGGAGAAGCCGTGCTGCGTGGACGCGGCCGGCTATCGGCTGCTGGTCGAGGCCAACAAGCTGGCCGACGAGAATCGCATCAAGGTTGGTGTTGGCCTGCAGCGTCGCCACAATTCCGGATACGTGAACGGCATCCAGCAGATCCACGACGGCAAGTATGGCGATCTGGTTTTGCTGCAGGCGTATTGGAACGGGGGCGGCATCTGGTGGCGGTCCCCGCGCGACGGCTGGTCCGAGATGCAGAATCAAGTCAACAACTGGTACCACTTCCCCTGGCTTAGCGGCGACAATATCTGTGAGCAGCACGTGCATAACCTGGACGTCTGCAACTGGGCCAAAGACGCTCACCCGGTCGAGGCCAACGGAATGGGCGGCTCCGAACTCCGCGTCAGGGACAACCCGGGCGGAACGCAGATCTTCGATCACCATTTCGTCGAATTCACCTATCCCGACGGATCGAAGATGTACAGCCAATGCCGGCACGTGAAGGGCGTCTTTAATCGCGTATCGGAATCCGCTTTCGGCACCCAAGGTAAAGGTGGAATGACCGCGAGTGGCAACGTGTTGGATCGCGGAGGCGTGCCCTTCAAGTTCAATGACTACGATCAGGAACACTTCTCCTTGGTCGAAGCGATCCGCAACGACACGCCGTACAACGAAGGTCACTACGGCGCCACCAGCAGCTTTACCGCCGTGCTGGGCCGCATGGCGACCTACAGCGGTAAGGTCATCAAGTGGGACGAAGCGGTCGAGAAGGGCAAGGATTTGGCGCCCGGGATCGAGAACTACACGATGGACACTACGCCGCCCGTAGTGCGTGACGAAGACGGCAACTACCCCATCGCAATTCCCGGTGAATTCGATCCGTTTGCGTGATGCCAGGGCATCGCATCGTAGCGACGACAGAACGATCTTCCACAGAGGCCCGGCTTTCCCAGAAGGCCGGGCTTCTGGATTGTGGTTGCGCCCGGCAGTATCCGAGCAAAGGAGCAACTATGTACCGCGTTTTCTTGGCTGCCTTGCCTTGTTTGGCTGCCATCGTTCCGGCGGCTGCTGAGACGGTCTTGGTGGAAGCCGAACGGTTCGACGACCTTGGCGGCTGGGTGTCCGATTCGCAATTCATGGACCAGATGGGATCGCCTTTTCTGCTGGCTCACGGTCTCGGCGTGCCCGTTCGCGATGCAACAACGAAAGTCGAACTGCCGGCGGCTGGCACTTACCACGTGTGGGTACGGACTCGCGACTGGGTGGCCACGTGGAAGGCTCCGGGGACGCCTGGCAAATTTCAGGTGCTCATCGACGAGAAGCCGCTGGACACCGCATTCGGCACGGAGGACGCCGAATGGCATTGGCAAAACGGGGGCACAGTCGAAATCACAAAACAGACCGTGACTGTCGCTCTGCACGACCTGACGGGCTTCGAAGGCCGCTGTGACGCAATCGTCCTTGCCACCGACGCGGATTTCACGCCGCCCAACGAAGAACGGGCGATGAGCCAATTCCGGCGCAAGTTACTGGGACTGCCCGACAAGCCGTCGGAAGCCGGCGAATTTGATCTTGTTGTCGTTGGAGGCGGCATTGCCGGTACGTGCGCATCTTTGTCCGCCGCGCGCCTGGGTCTGACCGTCGCGCTCGTTCAGGATCGGCCCGTGCTGGCTGGAAACAACAGTTCGGAAGTCCGCGTCTGGCTCCAAGGGGCTCGCAACAAGGAACCATATCCACGCGTGGGCGATGTCGTTCGAGAGTTGGAACAGAAACGCCATGCCCACTACGGCCCGGCAAATACGGCCGACTTGTATGAGGACGAGAACAAACTGGCCATCGTTCAAGCCGAGCCCAACATTTCGCTGTTCCTTTGTCACCGCGCGAACGCAGTCGAGACGGACTGCGGTCAATTGCGTTCCGTGATTGCCCAACACACGACGACCGGCGAGCGTCGCCGGTTAGCGGGCCGTTGGTTTGTCGATTC
>CAZUAH010000998.1:0-3219 GCA_964617665.1 uncultured Pirellulaceae bacterium | reverse complement strand
GGCTAAGTGAGGACATTCTCTCCGACGTCAAGGAAGCGGCGGCAGGTTACGGTGTTGCGATTCGGCGCGCCGACGTGAAGGACCTCATTTTCCCTGGAAACCTCCAGGAGATTATGAACCGCGTATTGGCAGCCGAGCGGAACAGCGAGGCTCAGTTGGTCGAGGCACGGACGCGGTCCGAGGTCGAGCAAATCCAGGCTCAGTCGCGGGCAGAGGCGACGCGACGTGAGGCCGAGGCGGAAGCCGAGGCTCGTCGTGTGCGAGAACAGGCGGACGCAGAGGCTTTGCGGGTCCAGGCCGAAGCCGAGGCACGTGCCTACGAGGAGCGTGTCAAGGCAGCCGAGGCGTTGGAAGGACACCCGGCGCTACTGCGGTTGGCGGAGCAGGAGACTCTGCGTGAGTTGGCGAAGAACGCCAACGCGCGGTTGTATCTTGGTTTCGACCGCAATGGACTGGCTGTCGATGGAGCGGAGGCCAAGCAGGCCGGTTCGTAAGACAGTCGAACCGGCTACGCCTGATAACCGCCAATAATCGAGAACCGCCGATCCCGCTATCGTCGGTTCTCGACCCTATGCCCTGCGAGTGTGATGGACGGCACGGCAGACTCCGGATCTTGACCTGCGAACAAGCCGCAACACGCCGGGCGGAATCTTGACAATAGGAGAGTTGACGCGTACGTTCATGGGCTAGATGGAAGATTGGAATCGCTATCAGCAGGAGACGCACATGAGCGCAGAGAAAAAGGTCTTGGCTACCATGAAAAAAGCTGGGGAGCCCCTTAACGCTGGGAAAATTGCAGAACTGTCCGGCCTTGACAGAAAAGAAGTGGACAAGGCCATGAAAACCCTCAAAGCCGACGGAAAAATAGTCTCGCCCAAGAGATGCTACTGGGAGCCCAAGTAGAGGCCAATTTCACTTCACCGATTCCAATGCGACGATTGTTGCCTCACACGTTGTGCATGCTCGCACGACAACAGCCTGCCATTGGCTGATTTGGCAGGCGAGCCATCGACGCTTCGTGGTTGATTTTCCATCAGCCGCGAACCATTTCTTCGGTAGTGGTGTCTCAGAAGCAACCACCCAGGCGACGGTCCGTCGATACGGAGCCGTCGTATCCCCACTCTTGGTTCTAGCCCAGGAAGGAGGCCAACGATGCGATCTTCCAATCGCTTCTATGAGTCGTTGAGCCTGCGCTATCTCCTGGGCTAGTATCGCTACCGGCCCAGTCGGGCCAGGCTCCTACGCCGCGTATTCTTCGCCCCATTCTATCTCGGCGCAACTGCGCGCCATTTTCGTCGGTTGGGAGCAATCATGACATCACATGAACGTATGCGCGAGCCATCCCTCGCGTCCCATGGGGAGTTCTATATCGAAGACGTAAACGTACTTCTCCGCAAAGCAGGAAGAACCGGAAGTCACAAAGAAATTCGGAAAGCCAAGCAACTGTGTCGACAGGTGGCGGAAACACTCGACCTGGTTCTGTCAGGCGACTGCCGCGATGAACTGCTTCAGTCCTTGCACGTGATCTCCGTCGTGCCTGCACCGAATTCGTCGCGGTTGCTGGTGACCGTCTCCGCCGACCTGCCCGTCGAGGAGTTTAACCGGCAGGAAATTCTGGAGTTACTGGAACGGCAGACTGGACGACTCCGGGCAGAAGCCGCGGCCTCGATCAACCGGAAACGAGTCCCGGCGCTGGTCTTCCATGTTCTTGGCCCACTGTCTTCGACTCTGTAAAGGCGACGCATCCGTGCTCGCCCCAATTGTCGAGCATATTCCGGGCGCTCGCACACTGGTCCGCTGCTTGGCAAGCTGCGGTGCAGTCTCGTGCGAGTGTCCGGCGGTGTGCTTTAGTCTCCATATCTGAAACCCCTTTGAAAGGAGGAAAAAATGGCCAAGGAGACTTTTGTTCGTCAGAAACCTAACGTCAATGTCGGAACCATCGGTCATATCGACCATGGGAAAACCACGCTGACCGCGGCGATTCTGCGGGTGCAGTCCGAGAAGGGTTTGGCCGAGTACAAGCCCTATCAGGAAATCGCCAAGGGCGGCATTGTGCGCGACAAGAGCAAGACCGTGACCATTGTGGCCGCGCACGTCAGGTACGAGACCGAGCGGCGAATGTACGCTCACATCGACTGCCCTGGCCACGCCGACTACATCAAGAACATGATCACCGGCGCGGCCCAGATGGATGGCGCGGTGCTGCTGGTCTCGGCCGCAGATGGGCCCATGCCGCAGACTCGCGAGCACGTGTTGTTGGCTCGTCAGGTCGGTGTGCCGCACCTGGTCGTGTTCCTGAACAAGTGTGACGTGGTGGACGATCCGGAACTGATCGAGCTGGTCGAGATGGAGTTGCGCGAGCTACTGACGCAGTACGGCTTTCCTGGCGAAGAAGTACCATTCGTCCAGGGGTCTGCGATGCTGGCGCTCGACAAACCAACCGATCCGCAAGCGACTCGGTGCATCGACGAGTTGCTGTCGGCACTGGATACCGGTATCGCCGATCCGGCCCGTGCGGTCGATAGGCCGCTTCTGATGCCGGTCGAGAACGTGTTCACGATCGAAGGTCGCGGAACGGTTGTCACCGGCAAGATCGAGCGGGGCATGGTACGAGTTGGCGACACGGTGGAAATCGTTGGGCTGGCCGACCAGCCGCGCAAGGTCGTGGTGACGCAAGTCGAAACGTTCGGGCAGGAGATGGACTTCGGTCAGGCGGGCGACAACGTCGGCTGCCTGCTGCGCGGCGTCGCGCGTGACGAAGTGCAGCGAGGTCAGGTGCTAGCCGGTCCTGGTTCGATTACACCTCATACCGATTTCGAGGCTGAGGTGTATGTGTTGACGAAAGACGAAGGCGGCAGACACACCCCGTTTTTTGACGGCTACACGCCGCAGTTCTTCTTCCGCACGACCGACGTCACCGGCACCGCCGAGGTACTGGGCGACGTGGATATGGCCATGCCCGGCGACGGTGTGAAGCTTGGCATCCGCCTCGGGCGGCCGATCGCGCTGGATGACGGTGCCCACTTCGCAATCCGCGAAGGCGGTAAGACCGTTGGTTCGGGCGTTGTCACGAAAGTAGTGGCATAGGCCGCAAACGAAGCCTCTGGTCCGACCAGTCGGGCCAGGGGCGTCTTCCCGTTCGGGCTCGCCTGGCCCTGCCCCGTCGCTCTACTCTCTGTAACTCTCGTGACTGACTACGTCGCCCGTACCGGTTTCGAT
>CAZUAH010000997.1:0-3220 GCA_964617665.1 uncultured Pirellulaceae bacterium | reverse complement strand
AATCCGAGCCGCTACTTCATGGCCACGCGCTCGCAGAGTGCGCCGCCGGAGAGGTTGACGACGGTGATAGCGGAGTCGACACGGCCACAACCACGGTGACGGTGAACAATACGAATCCAATCGCTACCGACGACTCTGGAGTCGGATTCACAACGGACGAGGACAATCTCTTCACCACACCGAATGTGCTCACCAATGACACCGACCCCAGTCCCGTTGATGTCTTGTCGGTCCTCGCCATCGATACGAGTGCAACTACCGGTGCAGTGATCGACAACGGCAACGGCACATTCAGCTACGATCCTAACGGACAATTCGACTGGCTTGCCGCCGGCCAGCAGACAACCGATACGTTCGCCTATACCGTCGTCGACGATGACGGCGGATCGGACACCGCGACCGTGACAGTCACAATCGACGGACTGAACGACGCACCCACTGCGGATGACGCAATATTTAGCGTCGCGGAGAACAGTGCGGTTGGCACGACGGTTGGCAGCGTTACGGCCAACGATCCCGATACGGGTGACACGATCACTTTCGCTATCACCACGGGCAACGTAGGCGGCGCGTTTGGAATGGACGCCGCCACCGGCGAGATCACCGTGGCCAACACAAGCGTTTTGGATCTTGAGACCACCCCCACGTTCAGCCTGACTGTGGAAGTGCAAGACGCTATTGGGGTCACGGATACGGCGGCCGTCACCATCAATTTGACGAATGTCAATGAGTCCCCGACGGTCGACGACGCGACATTCGGGCTTGACGAGAATAGTGCCAACGGTACGGCGGTTGGCACTATATTGGCCAGCGACCCCGATGTGGGCGACTCGCTCACTTACACAATCACGGGCGGAAACACGAATGGGGCCTTTGCTGTTGACAGCCTTACCGGCGTGATTACCGTCGCGAATAGTTCGCCGCTCGACTTCGAGGCGACGCCTACGTTTGTCTTGGCGGTCGAGGCCCAAGACGCAGGGGGACTGACAGACAATGCATCCGTGACGATCAATCTCGCCGATCTCAACGAGAGCCCAACGGCCAGCGACGCTGTCTTCGTAGTCGAAGAGAATACCCCGAATGGAACGGCGGTTGGCACGGTTGTGGCCAACGATCCGGATGCTGGCGACACGCTGAACTACACCATCACCAATGGCAACACGGACGGAGCGTTCGCCATCGACAGTCTGACTGGAGAGATCACGGTTGCGAACAGTTCGGCTCTCGAGTTGGAAACAAACCCGACGTTCAACTTGACGGTCGAGGTCCAAGATGTAGGCGGGCTAACCGACACCGCATCTGTGACAATCAATCTGGGTGATGTCAACGAAGCACCCACCGCGAATGACGCTACGTTTGGAATTGCCGAGAATTCCATCAATGGAACAGTTGTTGGTACGGTTTCCGCCACCGATCCGGACGCTGGGGACGTATTAACCTACTCAATCACGGGTGGAAATACGAACGGCGCGTACGCCATCGATAGCGGAACTGGCGTGATTACCGTTGCGAACGCCTCGGCACTCGACTACGAGGCAACGCCGACATTCATCTTGACGGTCGAGGTCCGAGACGTAGAGGGGCTGACAGACTCGGCTACCGTGACAGTCAATCTGGCCGACATCAACGAACAACCTACTGCCAGCGACGCCGTCTTCGCCGTTGTTGAGAACAGCGCAAACGGAACGGTGGTCGGTACAGTCTCGGCCAACGATCCAGACACTGGCGATACGCTGACCTACGCAATCACGGGCGGCAACATCGGCGGAGCGTTTGCCATCGATAGCGTCACCGGTGAGCTCACTGTTGCGACCAGTTTGGCTCTTGACAATGAAACAACGCCCACGTTCATCCTGACAGTCGACGCGGTGGATACTGGCGGGCTGACGGATACGGCGTCGGTGACAGTCAACTTGATCGATGTCAATGAAGCGCCGACGGCCAACGATGGGGCCTTCAACATCGCCGAAAACAGTGCCGATGGCACAAGTGTGGGTACCATTTCCGCCATCGATTCAGACGTTGGTGACGTGCTGACATACGCGATCACCGGAGGCAACGCCAGCGGCGCCTTTGCTATCGACGCCATGACCGGAGAAATCAGCGTCGCCGACAGCTCAGCCTTGGATTTCGAGGCCGCGCCAACGTTCAATTTGACCATCGAGGTTCAGGACACTGGGGCACTGCTCGATACGGCGTCGGTATCCATACAAGTGACTAACGTCAACGAGTCGCCCACAGGTAACAGCGCGACCTTCGCTCTCGCCGAGAACTCCGCGAATGGCACGACTGTTGGCACGGTGACGGCCAGCGATCCTGACATCGGAGATTCGCTTTCGTTTTCGATCGCGGGCGGCAACCCAGGTGGAGCGTTCGCGATTGACAGCGTGACTGGCGACATCAGCGTAGCGAACAGCGCCGCCTTGGATCACGAAACAACGCCAACATTCATCTTGACCGTCGAGGTGCGGGATGCGGGCGGATTGACCGACAGTGGCGCCGTTGATGTTGACCTAGTTGACATGAACGAAGCCCCAGCAGGCTTGGATGTTTCGTTCACGCTAACACACGACAGCAGCGACGGCACACCGGTAGGTACCGTTCTGGCCAACGATCAAGATGCGGGAGACACGCTCACCTACACGATCACGGGCGGCGACGCGGATGGGGCTTTCTCAATCGATAGCGCAACCGGGTTGATCACGGTCGCGAACGCTGAAACGTTCGATATCGAATCCACGCCGACCTACACGTTGGCGGTCGAGATAGAAGACGCAAGCGGCTTGACCGATACGGCTAACGTGACGATAGATCTGGTGGAACCGCAGGAACTTCCTCCGGGAAATGATGACTACCTTCGACACAACGACTCATCTCAGATCGGCACGCAGAGTGCGTCCGAGACGTTGAGTCTATTGCCACTGGGGTCAGGTTCTCGCGAAACGGAGACTAGCCCGGCGCAGATCGATCCGCTCGACTTCGCCGACTCAGGCCAAGCGTTGGTTGCTTCAGGCAGTCCGGACATAGCAGGTCACGCTGATTCCGCCGACTCAGTCGGACACCAAATTCCGCGACGAAACGACGCAGAATTGATCGCCTCCCCTTCTGACAGTTACGTCTTCGAGTCCTCTGCAGAAACGTCGCAGGAAATCGCAGCACGTGAAATAGCCTCGGCACCAAAATGCTGTTGGATTCTCGATGACGAGCCGGATATTCGGCG
>CAZUAH010000996.1:0-3245 GCA_964617665.1 uncultured Pirellulaceae bacterium | reverse complement strand
TCCAAGTCAAATCGGGCCGCCGGATCTTGACGCTCGAAGGCGATTGCAGCCAAGATCTGCAGTTTTCGGCGGACAACTGGGAACTGATCGCCGTCGGCTCGGGCGCCAAATATCAAGTCTGGGAAATCCCTACCGGCGACGAGATTCGCATTTCGCCCAACTCGTTGGCCTACAACGCTGGCTTCTCCCGCCTGCTGCCAGACCGCAAACACCTGTTGAGCGTTGCGGGGATGAAAACGCTGATCGTCGACCTCAAGACCGGCGAGACCGTGCGTGAATTCGACACGGCCAAAGAGAAAATGTACATCGGTCAAGCCGCGGTCTCCGCCGACGGACAGTTCGTCGTCGTGAACCATCGCGATCGCAACAAGCACGGCCAAGACGGCCTGTACATCTTCGACCTGAAGGCTGGTGAACTACAGCGTTGGGTCGAAGTGAACACGATCCGGAAAGACCATGGAGTCTCTTCGCTACTGGAAAACCCGCAACTGTCGGCCGACGGAGGCCTGGTCGCCGCCTGGGCCCGATACGCTCCGAACGGCATGCTGTTCTGGGACGTGGAAACCGGCCGACAGGTGCATCGCATGACCAACGTCACTCGCAGTGCGCGGTTCACCAACGACGGAAAGTACCTGCTTGACATCCAAGGTGGCGACATCGTCCTGGTGGAATTGGCTACGGGCCGGCTGGCGATGCGACGAACGATGCTGTCGGACGTGGCCCCGACCGAAGACACCGGGCCGTTGGGGAACCACCCCACTGCCAGCGCAATGCCCCTTTCATTCGTTGGTCAAACTTCTTGCCCCGTGTCCGCCATGGCCGTGTCGCTGGATGGGCGCACCGTGGCCACTGGCATGACGCGTTCCAATACCATCTTGCTTTGGCCGCTGCACGATCCCACTTGGTCGGACTATCCTCCAAAGGAGAAACCTGACGCCGGCCAGTTGAATCAGTATTGGTCCGATCTGGCCGGACTGGATGCGGCCGCCGCATATCGCGCGATCTGGTTCATGGCGGCACAGCCGGAAACGACGGAACCGTTAGTCGTTGAGAAGCTGCGGGAGGCCGGGCGAGATCGTCCGAACACCAAGGGCACCAAAGCTCTCGTCAAGCAACTCAATTCCGCCGATGGCGACCAACGCGACGCCGCGCGGGAAAAGCTGCTGATCCTTAGCGCGGCGGCTGAGCCGCTATTGCGAGCCGAAGCGTGGGAAACGGTCTCCTCTGACGCCAGGCGCCGCCTTCAATCAGTGATCAGTGTCCTGCAGAGTCCCGTGCAACGGACAGCCGGAGAACCGTTGCGTCGAATTCGTTTGGTGCAGTTGTTGGAGCAGCTAGCCACGCCCAAAGCCCGCCAACTGCTGGCGGAAATGGCCGCCGGTTCCAAGACGGCGCGCGAAACGCGTGACGCTGCGGCCGCGCTCGAACGGCTGGAGTCCGCCAAGCATGGTCCGTGAGTGCCCGCGATTGGCGATTGCCTATATGCGACGAAGCGCTGGCTAGCGCCTCACGTTGGCATTGCCTTTGCGCCGTATCATCTTCAGGCATACAGAACGCCCATTTAGCACGTCACGACCTCTTTCCCGGACAGGGCAGAACGGTCATATTAACGTCACCACTCATACACCCATGTGTACGTGCTGTAAGTCGTCTCCGATGGCTCGTGAAACACGTGACCGCGCAGTTCTTCGCCGCAGCGACATGTTAGACGCAAGCCCTTCTTGAAGAAGACCGGGTCTTCATCGTGAAAACGGTAGGCCGAGAAACTGGCGTTCTGCTTGTCCAGGTGCGTCAGGCCGGCCACGTTCGTCGCATACTTGCCACGGTTGAAGTAGTACGTGCCAAGGAAATAGTCTTCCAGGCCAGACGATAGCAGGACCGGTTTGTCGGCACCGTCGAAATACGCTCGCATGCAGGCTTCCAGGAAACTAAGGTCCTTCCAGTCACCCGTGACCTCGTTCGTCTTCGCCGCAATCGTCACTTGATATAGCGCGCCGGCCCCCTGGACGTTGCACAGGTTGAATTCCTTCAGCCGTTGGGCAACGTGACTCTCCAGTCGGTAGAGTTTCAGACGAGCGCTATCGGGCAAACGCACGCCGCCGATCGTGACTGGCAGGTTCTCCGTCCCGCGTACGATCCACCAAAAGGGTGCGCCGTCAGGCGACTCCTTGGCCCGTTGCGCCGTGACACGAATACTGGTCCCAAACGGGATACGATACGTGTTGTAGATTCCACTGGGATGGCCGGTCTTGCCCAATCGCGAGCATCCCCACGGCGCCGCGCTCTCGCCGAATCCATAGCCGTGGCCGAGTCCCAACTCCATATCGATCGACGGCTTCTCTTCCCCGTCCACATACACCCGAATCCGCGTGCGCTCGTAGCCGGGCCAATTCCCACCAAACCACATGTGGGTCAAACAGCCCTTGCCCTCGTGCCGCAACAGTTCTGCCTCCTGATACCCGCTCAAGACAAGAAGCTCCTTGCCGCTGGAGCAGAACGTCTTGAGGTCGCCAACGTCGACACCCGAGGACCCAGCGGACCCCACTTGCCCCAGCAAGCACGTGGCTGCCACGAGTTTTGCCATTAACATCAATACACCTCCATAGTGAATATGCCCATTGGACGCACAGCCACGGACTCACGTTCGTCAACGGGGTCAGCATTTTCGATCCCTTTGTGCCGATCAAGCCCGATCCCCTGGCCGTTACTCACGGAGCCGACAGTAGTCTTAATCGTATGTCCTTGAATTCGACGCGCATACCCTTGTCATGGATCTGTAGCCCGATGGCTCCTTGATCTAATCGACCGTGTTTTGCGTCGTCGGTGAACTCGGAAGCAGGCTTGCCATTGATGAGAAACTTGAATTGACGTCCGCGAGCGACGATGCGGACGTCATTCCATTGATGTGGGCGGATGTCCGACAAAGCGAGCGCATCGCGTATCGTGCTGGAATGCGTGTTGCCATCCTCGTCGATAACCAACCGCGTGCCACGTCGGCAAGGGTACTCTTTTCGCTTGGCAAAGTGGAAGTCCCATGCACCGAGAATGTGAGGACCGATGCCGACGTGGCCAAGATCAGCATGATAGCCCTCGAAAGGCCGCTTGCCAGTCCGATCGGGTTGACTGCGAATCTCGATCCCGGTATTGCCTTTGCCCGGCAGGCGATACTGGAGCTTCAGCTCAAAGTCCGTGAGTTGCTCATCCTTCCAAACGAGATACGCGAGCCGGTCGGCGCTCCCGTGCCC
>CAZUAH010000995.1:0-3246 GCA_964617665.1 uncultured Pirellulaceae bacterium | reverse complement strand
CGTTATCGTGCCTCATCCAGAATCACTTCGATCGCTTTGGCCAGCATCCAGCACATCCAACTGGCGTGGTCACGATCGTCGCACGGTTCCGTGGAGACACGGAAAAACTGATTACCAACTGCCAACCACGCAATTGTCGCGTCTGGCTCATACCCTAGCTCGTGTTCGTCACTCGGTACGATGATGAAGCTGATTCTCGCGTACTTGGCGGCAAGTTCGCGTTGTCTGTCCGTCGCGGCCTCTGGCAACAACGGCAGGCGTTTGCGGAATTGGTCGTCGTCGGTGGTGGGATCGAAATCACGATAACCAGGCGGATGAACCCGACCGGTTTGAGCCGTCCCAGCTTCCAATGAGTCGCTCACGATTCACTCCTTTCTGGCCGGACGGGTTATCCGCAGGCCGTTCAAAACAACATCCCCTGTAGCTCCTTGCCCTTTAGGCCCGCCGCGCGGGCTTGCCGATTGGCTCGTTGCCAGAGCTCTTTCGCGCGATGCCGGTCTTGTCGCAGGAAGGCTTCCAGTTGTTCGTTAGTCTCCGCGTAGTAGTACCCGCCGGGATACGACGTGGTGGAACAGATCCGCGCACCGTCGCGGGTCGAAAATCTCAGTTTCTGGATAGCCGCTCGCATCCCCCGGTCGGATAGCCCGGCCAGCGGACGATGCTCGCGCAACGCATACAGCAACTCGTCACGCCGGATCGCCGCATCCGGCCCGCGATGCCGCTTCACCTCGGCCACAATCACCGATCGCAATAACGTGTCGCCGTCTTCCACCGCGTCCGGCCCTCGATCAGTTACGCAAACTCAACCCGCCGGCGAGTGCGTTACGCACCATAAGTACCAAACCGACCTCCACCGCCTCGGCCACCTGTATGTCCTTGCCATCGTTCGTGTCCAGTACCTCCACCGGTATCGCTTCCTTGTCATAGCAATAGCTATGAGCCACCACACACGGCACCAAGCAGAAGCGGCCGGAGTACATCAACCGAAGCCGCCGACAGATGACAACGCCCTCCGCCCACTCAACCGGCGGCGCCGATCGCAGGCGATACGTCTGGCTGTCGTTGCCGAAGAAGATCCAAAACATGTCTATTAGCCTATTAGCCGCCGGGCGATAGCCCCGGTTTCCCAACGCACCATGAGCCGCCGGGCGATAGCCCCGGCGGCCTGAAGTTTGTACAGTTCACCTGGTTCCATCTGGCTTGTGCTCCTTACTATTAGATACCCCGTTACCCGGCCTTCCGCTGTTGGCCGGATTCCGCCGGCGGGACTTGCCCCGCCGCCTGTAACTCGCCTCGCAATACACGCACGGAGGCCGGCGCGTCGATCTTCAATCGCACCCGCTGGCCGTTGACTCGTACCGGCGTGATGACGATCCCCAATGCCGGGATCTCTACCGTCTCGCCCACCTTCCTGGTAAGTACCAACGCCATGACACAGACTCCTTTCCGTAAGTCACATTCGGTTGAGCCGGCACGCGATAGCGTCCGGTTTCTTCGGCCGCGCACGGAAACCGGGGCTATCGCCCGGCGGCTCATGGTGCGCTGGGAAACCGGGGCTATCGCCCATCGGCTCATGTTGCCACTCCCAACGGCTGATCGCTTGGCCTGGCCGCCGCGGACAACGCGGCAATGTGTGTGCGAGCGAGGTAGTAACTAAGGACTTCGGAGGTTCCTTTTGCTCGTCGCACTTCCCAGTCGCCTTTTCAATGTTGCGAGGCGTAACCGTCACGTACACGCCCCAATCCACCAAAGCAAAAACCAAACCAAACCAAGCAATCAGCCACAGGGAGCGGCGGGGTTAAAACCTTGCCTTGTCGTGCCCCGCCAAGCCACGCCTTTCGTGGAGACACTCACCCTTCCGCCGCGAGCCTCTTTCCCGAGGCGTCGATGAACGTCTTGCTCTTCTCGATCCCGATGTAGGTTCGTTGCGCTCGAATGCAGGCCACGCCTGTAGTGGCGGATCCGGAAAACGGATCGACGACCAGGTCCCCCGGCTCGCTGGCACATTCCACTACCGGTTGAACGACGCCCAGCGGTAGTTGCGTGGGGAAGCCGGGTAACCGCTCGTCGCACGTGCCGGTCAGCCGTGGGATCGTCCACACGTCGTCCCAGATCTTGCCCGACGGGTTGGCCCGCTTGTCGCTGTACTTCTCTTGCCGATCCGACGGCCTGGAGACGGCGCCCGGGTTGAAGACGAAGTGCTTGGCATCGCGCACGCAATAGAACAAATGCCGGCTCGTCCGGTTAAAGCAGTTCGTGCAATTCACGCCGAACGTCTCGTACCACTTGATCCATGCTCGAACGGTGAACCCGGCCGCCTTCAACGCCACGTTGTACTCGGCCGCGTATTCGTCGCAGATCATCACCCACAAACCACCGTCCACGGCCAAACACTCTTCGGCCAAGTTGATCCATTCCGCGACCCACATCATGTACTGAGCGTCCGGCAACCGGTCGGCCTTCGGCCCGTCGCCGTAGTCCACGCCCTGGTTGTACGGCGGGTCGGCAAAGATCAGCCGGGCCGGCCCGTGTTCGTCGCGCACCATTTGCAGCCCATCCATCACGTCGCCGTGGATCAGCTTCCAATCCGGCGGTTCCTCGCTGTCCGCCACCTCGGCCGCCTTCCGTTCCAACCGTTCGGACTTCTCCCGTTTCTTCATCTCGTTGTAAGCGGTCCCCGTCTTCATCTCGCCCCGTTCCATCTTCTTGAACAGGTCCGGCGCGCGTTCCTTGACCGCCTTGGCCCGCGCTACCGACGCCGGCGACGTCTTCGTGGTCTCGGCTACCTTGGCCGTTGTGCGTTTGGAATCGTCGCGGTTAGGTTGGGTATCAGGTGATACCCGACCTTTTGCAGCCCGCCCCCGCCCGGCTTTCTGACCGCCGGCGCTCTGGTCTTTCCGCTTGGCCTCCTTCGCCTCCTTGGCTAGATCGTTGCACCAATCCTCCCGCTTCAACGCCGCCGACTCCCGCTGGGCCGGCTTCAAATGGCGGCGTTTCTCGTTCACCGACCACACGAAATCCACGGCCTCTTGTCTCGAGCCTTGGAACTCTCGAGTCTTCAGTTCCTTGCCGGCCATCACACAAGCCGTTGCCCGGTTGCGGCCGTCCAGCACCTGGCCCTCGAAGACCACCACCGTTTCCCGCTGGCCATGCTGCCGAATATCGTCGGCCAACGCCTGTAAATCGTCGTCGTCCATCAACGGGAAGATCTCAGCAAACGGGTGAAATTCCATTGTCACACCTTGT
>CAZUAH010000994.1:0-3254 GCA_964617665.1 uncultured Pirellulaceae bacterium | reverse complement strand
TGAGAATGAATGGTGGCTGCCCGACTTGGCGATGCACTTAAAGATGCCTTTAGCCGCCACTGTAGACCTGATCATGCGTGTCCTTTTCTTCTCTTGCTCATGGCGCCGGCATCGAATTCCATCTTGTACCGGTCGTGTTCTTGCGCAACTGTGCGAAGAGATCCTTCCGCCAAGCATCCGCTGGAACGCCATTGCCGACAGGGTAGAGATCATCTGTAAGAGTCAAGATTTGGCCTGACACTCATTGACGTTTTGAGGTTAGTCTTTCCGGCTGGTTTCGATTCGTTAGCGCTTTCGCGATTGTGGATTCGATTTCCGGTCGCAAAGATTCCCGTTCGATTCGCGTTGCTCGGACGAGTAGTTCTTCAATGTCATTGTCGCTGAGGTCTTCCGGCATCTTCCATCCGTCTTCGCTGCTGGGCTGGAGTGATTTCAGGCGTTGAAGTGCTGCCTCAGCGCGAGCTTGTTCCTCTTCCGGCGCATGATTGAGAAAAGCAATCATAGGATAGTCTAGTCGTTGGTCGTCTCGTTGCTTAACGAAATCATCAAACTGCCCGTCGTACCCTTCAAGTTGTTCCTCGACTTGTTGAACCGCAGCAACAAAATCTGGAGGCACAGAGATTGCGCTATACTCAGCTGTGAGTTCGAGTCGTGGACCGTGAAACGTTTGTGTCCAGTCAAAGATGCGGAGTACTCCGACGATCGACGTGATCAGTATCGGAATCGCGCCTAGAACGGGAAGGATGTATTTCCATTGTGATTCAGAACGCGACGTAGGCTCCTTTGACTGACGCCACTGTTCAATGGCTTTCAGATCATACGGACGTGATTTCGGCGCTGGGCATTGTTCTCTTTTCCCCTCGCGGACAGTTGCGACGGACACGTTGAAGTGATTTGCTACTTCCTTTTGATTGCTTGCACTTGTCATAGGAGTGGTCCTTCTTCAAGGCGTGGTCACCTTCGTGTGACGTACCGTCATTATCCCAAATGCGGTGGTCTTGCCGGGGGAAGGCGAAGCGATGAATCGCCTGCAGGGGGGCCATGCGATGCGATTCGACGGGACAAAAGCCCCATCCTAACCCAGCAACTTTCTTGTGTACGCGTGTTAACGCGATCACTGAACAAGACCCGAAACAACCGGCTCTTTTCAGCGAATGAAGACAGAGCGCGGGCACGAGACAATCCGTGCCCCGACCTCACGAGAGAGTCCGCCTTTCCGGAGAGCAGAGTATTGAATCGACCCATCGGCACGGCTAAGTTGTCCGGATGAGAAGCGGTTCGGAGTTGTACCAAAAACTGAATTTCGGCTTTGTCACTCAAGGCCGACACCGACGCTACGAGCAGGAAAACGATCTCGCTCGATGCAGATACTGTGTGAGTGGAATTGAAGGAGGAATCGTGCGGATTTTCATTGCATGGGGCTTGATGTCGATGGTCCAGGCGGCGGCATTCGCCGGGGCACCACCGAAGCTGGCGGTGATGGGAGGCGAAAAGGCCGGGTGGAGCGACTTGCTGGTGGCGCGCCTGAGTGAGACCAAGGCGATCACGATTGTCGAGCGCCAGCAACTGGGGGCGGTGTTTGATGAACAGACGATACAAGGACTCTTGGGAAACCGCGCAGATCGCGGCCGCATTGGCGGCGTCGCAGGTGCCGATCTCCTGGTGCTGTTGGCCAGCAGCGAGAACAGCGTTCGGATGGTCGTGTGCGATTCGCATCTCGGCGTGACGCTTCAGGACCTGTCCCTGCCCATCAAGGACAAGACTCACGACAACGTCGTTGCCGCTCTGGCAGACCAAACGCTACGGACCGTCCGCCAGTTCGAGGGTGGCATCAAGCACGTGGTGGCCGTGCCCGATTTCGTCAGCCGTGACCTCACCTTCGAGCACTCCTTCCTCCAGTTCGATTACGCCGAAGTCCTTCGCGCCGCCTATCGGCAAATCCCCGGTCTGGCCATCGTCTCGGTGGACGAGGCCAAGGCCATCGGAGTCGAGCGAGCAGTTTCGGGGGTCGAGCAGAACAACCGCCCGGCGCCCGTGTTTGTCGAGGGCGAGTATCGTACCAAACGCAACTTCAAGGACGCCAGCACCACTGTGCAGATCACCCTCCACGCCCGCGACGCGGCCAAGACCCTGCTGGAGCGAAAGCTCCAAAACGTGCCTTTGGACCAAGCGGGCGGACAACTGCTGGCCCTGTTTGCCAAAGATCTGGCCGGATTGATCCGCGCCGGCGGTCCGGCAATCGACGCCGACGACCAATATCGCCTGCTCACCCAGCGGGCCGCGGAGTTCAGCTCTCTGGGCGAGTTTCGGCGCTCGGCAGCCTTGCGCGAGGCGGCGCTGCTGCTGAAGCCCGACGCCGACGAGCAGCGCATTCAGCTCGTTCGCGAATACACGCGTCGCAACCGTCGGCCTATAGAATTCGGCGCCTGGCCAAAGGACGCGCGGCAGGACGAAAAGGATCCCTTTTGGATGTCGCTGGTCACCCAGGTCGTCAGTGACTGGAAACGCTCGCTTCAGCACTGCGAGTACCTGATCCGCAACCACCGGCTTTGCCGCGAGGAGGCCACGGACCTGACCTACAACGCCATCCACAGCATCACCGGAATCCGCATGGTCTACAGCAAGCCGCTGGAAGAGTGCGAGGTGGTCAAGAAGGAGTTCCTGCGCGAGGCCTTTGTTCGCATTGCCTCTCTGGACCCGGCCGCCAAGACGGGCCGGCGCGGGCTCACCGGCGCTTTGGACGTGTACCACTTCCTCTTCGAGAGTGCGCTGCTGCGCTGCGACGGCAACTACTACGACGCCGACGATTTGGATCTGATCGCCGACCTGCTGGTCAACCGCCTGCCCGATTCCATGTGGCCCAGCTACAAGCTCAACTTCTTCCTTCGCGACGTCGGCGCCAAGATGGGCCGGGAGACCGAGTACAAGTACTACCGTTTCACGGACAATCAATATCAAGCGTTTCTGAACCGGCTCATCGCCTCGGAACACCCCCTGGTACGCGTCTACGGGCGCTACGGCAAGCTCTGCTACCGCCGCTATGGCAAGAAGGAGAATTCACCGGAATTGCTGCAAGAAGCACAGGCCATCGTCGCCAAGGCCCGGACTGTGGGATTTGACCTGCGGCGATACGACTATTACATGACGCAACTGCGAGACGAGGCGAGTAGGCTGGCACGGGAACTGTCGCCGCCCACGGCACCGACACCGCGCCGCACGCGCCCAACGCCCGCTCCACAGCCCAAGTCGCGTGT
>CAZUAH010000993.1:0-3275 GCA_964617665.1 uncultured Pirellulaceae bacterium | reverse complement strand
CCACCGAAGAATAAGCGAGCGGTGTTTCAGGTCTACTCTGGCAGCAATACATGTTTCGTCGGTCGGCTGGGTGTCACTGATATTGTCTTGTGCATGACTGCCATGGGATCAGTGGGGAGAGATTCGTCAATGTTGGTGACGACGGAGATGATCGAATCATGGGAGCTGTCGGCAGTGATTATGGCTGGCATTGCTTTCGGCAAGGATGCGGGCAAACAGGAGATCGGAAGCGTGCTCGTATCAGAGCGAGTTGTATCCTACGAACCAGAACGACTCGGCATATCTGTGAACCAAAATCGCGGCAGCGAGCACATGGCCGGCAAGGTACTATTGAATCGCTTTCGCAATGTCTTCGGATGGGGTTTCAGCGCACCCGGCGAGCGCCAATGTGGCTTCCAAGTAGGCCCAATCCTTTCTGGAGAGAAACTCGTTGATAATCCTGAATTCAAGCGAACCTTGTTTGAGAGATTCCCGACGGCAATCGGTGGAGAGATGGAGGGAGCTGGAGTTGCGGCAGCAGCGGAGAGAAAAGGCCGTGAGTGGATTATAGTGAAAGCCATTTGCGATTGGGGCGACGGGACGAAAACCAAGCACCACCAGGAATTTGCTGCAGCGTCTTCCGCAAATCTAGTTGAACACGTTTTGAATCAAGTCGGCGCACTGGACTCGCTATAAATCGTCCGTTCTCGTGAGAATATCTCTCTACTCGCTCCCGCAAACATCGCCGCTCCGTGGCCATAACTCTGCGTGTGCGGAAACGATGCATACATGGTTTGGTGCCTCAGGTTTTCCGCCCTTCCTCGACGCAGGCGAACAAAGGGACAGGTGCATAATTTTCGTGATACTTGGTTTCGCGTGGCACATCTTGATGGCTAGAATCTCGCGTGTTGCCCCTCGCGGGATCGTTCTTCTGTGGTGGTTTTTTGGCGTCGTTGTGTGCACCGCAGTCAGCCCTGCGGCAGCGATCAGTGGGTGAATCGTATAGCTGTCACTCCGTCTTGAATCCACACTCCTGCGAGCTTGAATCACCAATCTGTCCTCGTACAATCCGTTCTGTGACTCAGAAACAGAACTAGAACGGTCCCTTTACCCGCCCCTGGTCAGTAATAGTGACAAGGCACCATCTCGTGTTCTCTGTTCCATTTCTGCTTGTGGCAGTTGCTGATACCAGATAAACGCCTTTCGCGGAATAGACGTGATTTGTGCTGCTCCCCCTGCCTGTGCCGCCATCGCCAAAGTCCCACTCGATGCCTGTTCCGTTCGTGCTGCTGGAGAAATCAACCGAACCGCCTGAAACGACAGCTGAAATATCTCTGCAAGTGGGCAGAGTCTTGTTTTTGTCAGCGGCGATATTCTTCAGGATGTTATACGCTGTTACTGCGTTTCGGTTAGTGAATGCACTTGCCATGTCGGCATCGAATCCGTGGGCACCGCGCATTAACGGAAGCAGTTGATCAGTGGCGAAATCAAGTATATGGTCTTCAAAATCAATCCACTTGTGTGACATGTTCTCCCAGCCGGCCGACTTCATCTGATGTGACCAGTAGGATAAACCCGGGTCTGCTTTCGCAGTGGTTAAGTGGCGGTTGAAACGATTGCCCGTCGTACCCAAAAATGGAATGAACACGCTATAGTACGGCTCACCAATAGAATTGACCGACAGAGTGAGTCTCTTGTCTTCGCCGGGCAAAGCACTCATATGCATCGGCATGGATGAGGCATTACCATAGTCGGAATTCATGCGGCATATCTGATTCTTGATCTTCCTTAACGTGATGTTGGGGGCAAGCGCTTTCAGTTGAGCACGGGCGGCATAACTCGCGCCGGCAGGCCCTTCAAGTGTCGGGTCAGGACTGTCAGCGCTACCGTTGGCTCTAGTTATGATGTAATTGGCGGCTGCCGTGGGAACGTAAGCGCGGTAACGGTCACCGGTTATTTCGAACAACTTTGCGGCGCCGGTTGCATCGCCAGCGCCAATGATATACCGATACGCAATGTCGGTATTCCAGTGCTTGACGCCTTCCTTACCGCCCGACGCAACATATCTCGTTTGTTCAGAGATGAACTGTTCCAACTCGGCAACCGTGGCGCAGCGCGACATGAAGGCTCGCGCTCCGAAATAGGCTTGCGCTTTCCTGCCGTCCCTCATGCCATTGTTAATGTTACAGCTGACAAACAGGCCTGCTTCGTTCACACCGTTTCCTGTTTTGCCGAGTAGATGGCCGTCGTTGTTGTTATCGCAGGTGAACTGCAGCGGGCCCAGAGGGGCAGCACTATTCACGGGATCATCGGGTTCGGGCACGTATAACCTGTGTCCCCAACCCCATTGAAATGCCCACCAGGAAATTACCCGTCCATCTGCGGTTGCCTCCTTGCCGATGATGGCGCACCGGCAAGAGCCTCTTGCGTCTGCAGAGTAGGCAGCGATTACGGCCGTCAACAGGATAGACACTACGTGTTTCATATGAATCCTCCGGCCAGGATCGTTCCATTCTTCTAGTTCAACGCTCGCGATAAGCGAATCGCGGGAGTTGGCTGTCCATTACGAAATCGCACGGCTACCGCGACTTCCGTTCATCGCATGGTGTACGCCCGGCATGGGTGTGATGTTATGGGGCGCGAGTTTCCTGTACGAGACTGGGGGCTCTCAAGGAAAGCAGTATAGCAGATCGACACAGGCCGGCGGTGCAATCTGTCATGGTCATCCCGATACAGTGCGTTAGAATACAGTGCGTCGGAATAACAACTATCGTCGTATGAGAATCAAACCGACCTTCCCAACCGACGTATACGCAACCGAGCGGACTTGAAGGAAGCTTGTACGGTTGGACTGTCGAAAACGGCTGTATTCTACGAAAACCCAGGGCGTCAACCGCGCCTATGTTTCTAAGCACTGCTTAGCCAAATGTTCTTAAGATTGATCTCCTGCAACGTTTTTCTCCGTGAAGCGTGTTGGGCAATCGCGAGATCGCCTCACACGGTTGATCCTGATTTCCTCGAACTTGGCGAACACCAACAACCGGATCGTTTGCGAGAGAAGCTCCAACAGCGAATCGACGAGGCAGAGCAAGCTGCCAAGCCTTACGATGCCATCCTGTTGCTATACGGACTCTGTGGAAACGCGGCAGTGGGACTGCAAACACGTACGACGCGTCTGGTGATTCCGCGCGCCCACGACTGCTGCACGATCCTCCTGGGTTCCCGCCAGCGATACCAGGAAGAATTTGGTGCCAACCCCAGCCAACCTTTCGGATCGGTTGGTTACCAAGAACGTG
>CAZUAH010000992.1:0-3279 GCA_964617665.1 uncultured Pirellulaceae bacterium | reverse complement strand
AAACCCTCGAAAAACCGGATACAATAAAGGCGGATGAAATATTGCGGCTAAGGCTACAAGTGCCATGACGAAGCGATCTATCTTCATAAGGCTGTTCCTTCAGTTGGTGATAATATATGGGAAACTGATGGGGTCCGGCAGATCCAGCTTGATCCTCTGCCCAGACGCAGCATGAGTCTTATTCGCCAGCAGGGCCGTACACACGCACCTCGCAGACCGCGGCGTTCGGCGACGGTTTGTCGAAAAGCAGACGCACTTTGCCGGTCTTCATGGGCGAGAACTGACGGACCACACGGCGGTTGGTGTTGCTTTCGATTTCGGCAACGGTCTGCCACGCGTCGCTCACGAGAACCTGCACATAGCAACTCGCACATTGTTGTTCGAAGGTAACGTGCACGGTGTCTATTTCGGCCGTATTGGCAAGCTGCAATTGCACCCATTGCGAGCCGGTCGATTTTGGATCGGGGGCCCAAGCGTTGCGATCAGAGTCGACAATCCGGTTCCAGCCGTTGTTGATGCTGGCGGCCGGGGTTTCTGCGGTTTCGCTCGATGCGGTTGGGGTGGCGTTTAGCGCCAAGTCGTCAAAATCGGCGTTCCCAACGCCCATCAGGTAGTATCCGTCTTTGAGCAGTCTCTGTTGCAGCTCCGAAATGTGATGCCGGTACACGCCGCGGGGCGTAGTGGAATACTCGTTGGCGATCGCGGCGGCCGTTCCAGCAGCTTGGCCGGTGGCGCACATAGGCCGTATTACTCGCGTGCCGCCCAACGCGATGTGGGTGGCCGAGTGACAGCGGCCCGCCATGAACAGGTTCGCGATGTTCTTTGAATAGAGCGTTCGGTACGGGATGCTCGTCCTCCGGCCTTGGTAAACGTGAATGCAATCGTTGCCCCTGACCCAATAGCCTTCGGGATGGTGCACATCGGGGCCCCAATCGGTAAAGGCGATGGTGTCCGGATGCACGGTCTGCACGTCGTAGTCGCGCTGGTTCATGATGTAGTCGCCCACCAGACGGCGGCTTTCTCGTACGCCGGGAACATAGTTCAGCCACACCAATTCGCGATACTTGTTTTTCTCGATGGTCTTGGGATTGTGGTTCTTCGCATAGTTCCAAAGTCCGATCGAAATGCGAAACAGCTCGTCGCGGATCTCCTCGGCGTCTTGAATCGTGTCCAGCATCCCGCCGTATTCCACCCACCACGCATGCATGATCGCCCCATTGAGATCATCCCCCGGGTTCCGGCCGGTTCCTCGCGAAGGCCGATCGAAGCTTTCGGGCCGCACGATCTCTTTGGTTCGCCGATGCGTTCCAAGTCCTTCGAAATCGGAGCTCTTGCGCCACTGGTAGGCCCACGGCGGGCAAGCAAACGGTATGGGTTCGAGCTTCGCCGCAACGACCGGCTCGTCCTTCGTCGCTTCGGCAACAAAACGAACCGACTCGGCGACGACATAGCCCTTGGTCCCGGCGGTCGAGACAGTCACGCAGTTTGGCATTTCCGGGCTCAGACGAAAGCTACCGAGCTTCTTCCATCCGCGCGTGTTCGAACGTTGATCGACCACGGTTTGAGTCTCGCCGCCCGCATGCGAAATCGTTACGGGCACGTTCGATGCCCGGTTTGCGTAGGCCATATAACCTAGAAATACGTCGTGCGTCCCGGCCTTGTCCACAGCTAGAGAGAACGTGATTCGTTTTTCTCCCTTACCGGCATCATTGTCGTGGAGGTAGTCGCCGCCGCGAAAGGTGCTGTGCGTCCAGTCGCCGGTCAGCTTCACCTTCTTCCGGTCGTCGTATCGAACGACGGTGTCGGGTTCGAGCGGATCCGGATGGCCGGCCCGGTGGTCCCGAATGACGGCTTTGTACAGGCTGTTTCCCATGGTTCGCCGACCGGCTTCGACCGGTGCAAGCGACTCGCCAAATTCGGATCTGGCCTCTTGCCCCATCCGATACTCGGCGCCGGCCCAGTAACCGACCCAACCGTGCCCGGTGCAATCGATGAATCGCGGGGCGGCAAACGACATGCGCTGGCCCGTGTGTACGTTCAGGGCCAACACCGACTCGATTGTATCGCTCGTGACCATTTTCACGCCCGTGGCGCGTGTGTTGAGGAACAGGGAGATGTTCTGCTCGGCGCGGACGATTTGCAGGATCTTCTGCGAGTCGGCGAAGCTCTTCCAGCCTTGCTTCGGGAAGATCTCCTCGGCGATGCCCGTGACGTTGACGCGATCGGGAGGCTTGCCGATGTATCCCATGGGCGGAATCTCGATCTCCGACGACGCATTGCCGCCCAGAACAGGCCGATCCTGAATGAGCGCGACCTTGGCCCCGTGTCGAGCCGCCGCCAACGCAGCCCCGATGCCCGCCGGACCACCGCCCACGACCACGACATCATAGTCGCCCATCGCTTTCACGTCCGGCGTAACGCCACAATGCGTGATCCTCTGTTGTCCCAACTTCTGGATATCTTCAGCAGGACGAAACCCATCAACGGCCAGAACGATCGCATCACACCGGCCCCACCAGCCCGTCAAGTCGTGTAGACGGATTTCCGCATCACCGGCCTCCAACTCGAAGGTTCCTCCATCGATCCACTGCCATGCATCGTCGCTGCTCTTCCCAAAAGCCACGGACGAGGCTCTACCCCTCACGCAAACCTGAAACTGTCCTGGCGAGTGCTCGGGAAGCCAATCTCTGCACCGCACCCAAAGCCGGTATACACCCGCCTTAGGAATCCTTGCCGTCGTGACCGCGTCCTCGACCAGTTTGCCAACGCCCGTCGCCAGCAGGTAGGGCGATCCCATAAGGTTCGCGTGTTGCGAATCGTTGGACCATCCACCCGTCTCCTTGAACCGCTCTGCCTCCAGCCAGACGACATCATTGGCGTCGGCGTGAACACCGAACGACAGGATCAAGAGACCGACCAAGAGACTAATGACGAGGCCAGTTTGTTGGACTCCCCGCCGCATTGGGTTTTCGTAGGCTAGAGGCTGTAATCCAGCGGAAGAATCAAGCCAACTGCAGCGTATCAGCGGGAATTTCATGTCAATTCACCTCGGCTCGCAAGCCATTGCCGGATGCAGATTGAAACGTGACGGAGGATCTACTCTTGGCCACCAATGCAAACTAATGTTCCGTTGTCCATCGGTAGATAGAGGTGGCCGTAGGCGGCAGCCATACCATCCCAGATGGGAGTGGACTGCAGGACATGTTCGGAGAGCTTCTCGCCTGAGGCGGCCGAGACGGCCCAGAGGAGGCTACCCCGACTGCCCTGGAGTATCTCCGC
>CAZUAH010000991.1:0-3285 GCA_964617665.1 uncultured Pirellulaceae bacterium | reverse complement strand
ACACGCCCCCAAAATACCAGGCAAGTCAACAATGGTTCTGGTGTCCGCTCACAGATGTTCACGGATTTCGCGAAACAACCTCTTCCGGCGATACTTCGGAATGAACACAATATGGTACACGCAGTACCATTTCGTGTGGCTTTGACTTTCGTAGGTTTTCATGTGAGTCTCCGTTTCGATGAGCTTTGAGCGGTTCACGAAATGGAGACTTTTTCAGACAATCCCGGAGCTGTCAAACTCTGTGAGTCCTCCGGCAGAGCCGGAGGTTTTCCTCGATAATAAGACGGGTGTGGAAATGCCAACGATTCGCACCAGAATATTGATCGCGAATTGCTGAGTTGAGTCGGTGTGTTCCGAGATCGAAGCTCGTCGCGCCTTATCAAACCAGTCGTGAGCTGATTGGGTATCTGGATCGGAAGTGTAACGCCGCGATACCTGCGTTTGCCCTTTCCTGATGGTCCGGCCGATCATTCCTCCCTCAATCGACTCCGAGTCCTTCATTCCGAGACTGACCAGTGTCTCCCGCACACCACTATTTACGAAAGCCGCCATCACTGCGTCGCCCAATGCCGAGTGAAAAGATACTCGACAGTGCGGCCCACATTGCTGGCCGAACGTGACAACATCTTGGTCTCGGCCAGCGAGCGGGTAGCGTTCGACGACAACGATATCGAGTGGTTCGGAAACGCCTTCGTTGATTGCGCCAACGGTCTCGACATTGAGAAACTTGGTCGAGCCAACCACGACTCGAACAGAGGATCCTAGCAATGATGGAAGCTGTGTGGGTGTGATCAGTCGGTCTAGTTCCACATGCGGAATGCCAGCTTGGTTTAAGACGGCTTTGACGTCTTCACGAGCATCGTCGAAATGGGCCAGAATCGGTAGGGCCCGAGAAGCCGCGCATATTTCACGAACTTGAACAATGACTCCTGCCAGCTTGGCCGATCCGGTAAGCCAAGTCCGCTCAAGAACAGTAGCCTGAGGTTTTGCAGCGAACCAATTCATCGCTGTCCTATGTACTCTATGCCGAACGTTTGGCATCAGCGGGCCGGGAGTAGATGTTGCCGAGCGAAGCGAGCCAACCCGTCATTTCAGGCTCCGCAGCACGCCTTGGTTAAGTGGCTCCAGACGAGTCGAGCCATGTTCTACCTCCCCAAGTTCTTCACGATCTCGCGGTAGCGGGCTGTGGCCATCTCGGACGGGCGCCCCGCCGCGCAGAGCGATAGGTCGGCGAGCTTGCGGTTGGGGCGCTCGACTACCACTCGGCCGCGCGCGTCGAGCTTGGATTCGAGAAGGCGTGCCGCCTCCAGGTAGCGGTGGTCGTCCTTGGCGTGGTCATAGAAGGACAGGACGTAGACGTAGTAGAACAGGTTGTAACGCAGGAACGGGTACTCCACCTGCATGAAGAGCGTGCCGATTCCGAAGTGACAGGGCCCCATAGGGCGTCGGACCACCCAATGGTCCAGAAGCGATTCCACCGCCCTGTCGAGACATGGGTTCTTGTTCAAGTGCTGTGTGAAGCGAAAGACATCCAGCACTGAAAGCGTGACACCGGGGTTGGAGAACCCCGTTTCCGCTCCTCGCCCGTACGAGAACTTCTTGCAGCGCCAGCCGCCGTCGTCGTGCTGCGTTTCAAGCAGGTGAGCAAGCGTGCTCTCCAGTCTGCGGTCTTTCGTATAACCGAATCGACAAAGCACTCTAGCCGCCGCGGCTGTATAGCATGGGTAGAGCGTTCCGCTTGGCCCGAGACGATACCGCCCGTCGTCCCGCCAGGCTCCCAAGATCAGCCGAAGCGCTCCGCGAATCGCCTCGTGACTACGCGCCACCTTCAGTTCGTGGAGGATCAGAAGCGAGGTGAGGGTACTGAACGGGTCGCCGACACCGAGCCTACCATCGGCACTGGCCCAGTAGTCTGCGCCATTGTCATGCCGTCTGGCAAGAACGGCGTCTACGTCGGGGATGTATTTCTTGCTCACCATCTCGAACCCCATCCATCACTTCGGCGCCACCTGGACGCGTTCCGGATCACTGGGTCGCCGCCAATGATCTGACCACACAATTCAACCTGGATCGGCGACTCCAGTGCATCCGTTGGTTCGGCAGCGTTCAGTCCCATAGCCACAACTGCTCGCGAAGTGCCTCAGGATCGTCCAGCCATTCCTCCAGTGTATCGTTAGACGTTTTGAGAAACTCAAGAAAACTGGCCGACGTCCAGTACATGAAATCAGGATCGTGCATGAAGTAGATGATCTGTCCGGGCGTACCATTGGGTGCGGGGGCTCCATCACAGTACAACACATGACTTCCCCCGTTTAGCTCTCCAAATGGCAGCCATGCTTTGTGACAAAACACGTGCTTCAGGATTCGAGAATCGCGTTCACCCCACTCTTCTTCATCCTCTTGCCACTCGTATGGTGAAGAATTTTGCAGCGACTTCAGAACGTCCTCGACAGAGAGAAAGTAGTAGGGCGTGAAGTCATCCTCCCCCTCCGCAAACCACATCGTTCCGTCGGAACCGTTCGACATCTTCCAGAGAGCTTTCAAGCCCTCGTCGACTTCCATTCCAGTGGTGGCTGCAATGGAGGCGATCTCGTCATCTGTGGCTGGCGTTTGCCGCTTAAGGTCCCGCCCAATACGGTCATAAACGGCCTTGAGGCGATCGAACTCACGTTGAATCTCTTGCATGTCTGGAGCCTATTGCCGAACGATTGCGTTAACGCGGCCGGGAACAGACGTCGCCGAGCGTAGCGAGCCAGCCCAGCCTATTCCGGCTCGCGTTCAACGCGTTGGTTATTTGGCGTGGTCGCGATGACAATCATGCTCGAAGGTCCGAGCAATATGATAGACTATTCGATCACTTGCAGCATCTCCAGCGACCAACTCCCCGGCGCACAAATCGGTGATTTCTTTCGTTTTTGGGCCCGACCTTGCCTCACCATCGGTTGCAATGAAAACACCGTGGTCGATTATTGGGACGATGAACAAACCAAAGACAAACGGACAGTCTTGGTCCGGAACATGTAGACATACGGTGTTCATCGAATTGACGATTGAGCAATTGTATTCTGCGGCCCTTGGTGCAGCGCGATGCCAGATCGACGCAGCAAATTGCAGGTAGTCCGGCGGTCCCGCGGCAAAGCGACGAGATTGATGTTGCCACGACTGCCAGCGGCCAAGGTACTTGCGAAATGCGTCGGGCGAATCTACGGCCCAATCAACAAGTTGGGTGACTGAGGTGGACCCCAAAAACTGGACATCCTATTAAGATGTGGTTTCGCGGAAGGA
>CAZUAH010000990.1:0-3303 GCA_964617665.1 uncultured Pirellulaceae bacterium | reverse complement strand
TCACAAAACCAGCTCAGTTAACCAGGAAAGAGCAAGTTTGGCGCCCCCGAGCCCCCATCTGTTAACATCTTCGAAAATCGGTGCCAACAAGTCGCGCACTACGCCGGCAAACCATTCGTAGTCTTCGTTAAACGGGTTCTTCCACAAATCCTCATTGAGATCACGGATGAGATGGACAAGACACTTCTGCTGTTTGCACCGGAGAGAGTCGTATCCAGCGTAGAAGTCAGAAATCAGCACACCGTCGTAGCCAGCAAGCAACGGCTCGATTGTGGAAATTTGACGAGTATCACTGAGCTTGAAAAGGACATGCTTTCCGTCCGTGAGCACCCAGGCGTAGTGGCTGAAATTTCGGATCTTAACCGTGGTTTCGTCAGCGTGCAACACGGGACTTTGAAGCAGTCGTCGCAGCAGCAGTTTCTCGAGAGACTGGTATTCTCGCGAGATGTAAGAGACGAAGCGAACTACTTGTCCACTTCCAACGGCTTCCCCAAACAACGCACCAAGCACCTGTGAAGCGACCCGCGTCGGTAGACGCAGTTCCACTCGAAGATAGGTTGCAAAGCAGAGGAAGCTTCGACCAAACACCCGGTTCCTTAGCCTGTTGATACTGTGTGGTTTGAAGCAGCTACGACATGCAGTGCAATACCCGAAATGCCCACGGTATTTTACCATGGTCCTCCTGACGCCATTGCGAGTGAAAGCGAGGTCAACTACGGTGTGTTCGGCGATCCTTTTTGAACGCTGTAACTTACTGTGGCAACATGAACACTTCCTCCTGCGCGGTACGTTGATCACTCTGCCAACTCGCCCCGGCATCCAATTCTGAGTCCGGCGGCAGTGTCCTTGGCGGCGATGGGCTCGCCCTCGATACATTGTCGCATCAGCGGGGCGTATCCGTATTCGGTTCTGCTCGTACTTCAAATGCGCTGACTTCAGAATCTTGTCAAACGTCTTATGGATGACCTGCCCGGTTTCCGTCGTACTGGTCTTAGAAGTAGCCGGAAAGTCGACATCCGGGCGCGAGTGTGCCGACTTCGCTAGGTTTTGAAGTTCTCCTGTGAGCAGACGCACCGCCTGACAATCCTCATGGTTGTAGGCTAGGAGCATGTCCTTGTACTTGTCCTCGCCCGTATCCTCCCAGCGATACCTCCAAGCAATGCTGAGCAGCCCGGACGGGTCTGGTGCGGACCACGATAAACCCACGAACGGCCCTAGGTCCTTCAATCTGTTTGACCTCGTGGGGAAGTAAATTTTGCCGAAGATAAACGAATTGACGTTCACCAACCTATCCATGAGGGCTGTGCAATCGATTCCGTATTTCTTCGCAGCACCCTCAAGGGCACGGGGCTCGTAACTGCCATAGTGGTAAATGGGTGTGTCAGGGAAGACGTTTGCCGCCTCGATGCACTCCTGGAAGATGCGGCGCTCGTCGTCGGAGGTGTCTGCCCAGAATGATTGCATGGTGATGGAATCTCGTTTCTTGACCAACAATCCAAGCAAGTAGTGGAAGTCCTGGTCGGGAATCCCCTCAATATCCAAGTACAACTCGACTGGCTGTCGTTCCAGCGTGGGCGGTTCGTGCAAATAGATCTTGTTGGTACGGATGGCGACTGCCTGCAATTCAATACTGAACGACGGCTGGGCGGCACCGCGTCGTTTCCTGCGCCTCCGGGGCCTGTAAAGGTATGAAAGCTGGTTGACAGTGAAGACACCCTTTTTGGCGTATCGTCTGATCAGTTTGGGGGGCATCCGTTCAAGTCGAGTGAGACTGTCGGTTTCCTCAGCTTCATGAAGGCAATGATCATGGAACGGACAAGCCTCGCACTTGCGGTTCAGGTTGAGCGGCGGCGGGTCCATCGTGGACTGGATCATGAACTCCCTCAAACTGGTAACGATTGAGCGAATGCTGGAGTACAACGGCGTGAGTCGGACACGTCTTGGTCTGCCCTCAACCGTCACAACGAGGCCAGCAGCCGGAAGATATCGTTTTGTCTGTCCGACGACGTACCCGGCGTAAGCGAGTGCTAACTTCTGCTCTTTGGACACGTTTTTCGTTCCAACCACTAGATGCGGCTCGTAGCGGGCGTGAGCTTTGCCACCCTCTGGAGTTTTCTTAACCAGGGCATCGCAGGCTGCGACAAGATTTTCGGCAACCACTACGCCAGCCGGATCGAAGTTGCCGGTGAGTACGTCCTGACCGTCATCTCGCTGAAATGCTGGGAGTTCGTTATCGGTCAATTCATTGAGGTACTGCGGTCGCCGCCTTGCGGCACGTTCATCCACGACACGTTCGTAATCGTGAAGCGAGGCTTCCGGCTCACCGTGAATTACGAAAAACGCCCTCCTTGAGCAGAGAGCGTGGGCCGTGACGGCTTTGGTGGTGATGAACTGATTCATGTCAAGGTCTCCTGGAAAGATACAGGGAATGTCCATAGCGCGTACGCTGCGCAACCTTTCCTTAGTATGGTTCCATTCGTCGCCGTGTGGGCATTTCTCTGTCAGGGGATCGTTGCCCGCCGTTCCGGTTCCTGGTATCCAAATCTCCGACAACGAACAGCCCCAGATTTCTAAGGTGGCGAAGCGTACCGCATGTTCTGAAGCGAGATCGACGCGGCCCTGAAGAAGGTCACAGGGTAGGATCTCAAGGAGAAGGAAGAATGTCCGGCGCAGGTTCCTGACTCCCACTGCCCGTCGAAGCGTTCCTCGGCAAGTTGTCCCATCAAGCCACGGATCGAAAGACAGCTCCTAGCCGAGTACGTGGTCGTACCCATCCATAGTGCAGAGTGATCCGAGCCGGCTGTTACGCGCGCAGATCACATCGACCGACGCATCAGAACGAATCGGCGTAAAGTGCGTCGGTCGCCCCCACCTACGCCGCGAAAGGGAATTTGCCAAGCTGCGCCGGTCACATGGACGTGGATCGCCAGACTACACGGCAGGGCCAGTGAGACAGCGAAGTCCGTGATTCACGTTCCGAAGGACTCTGCGGCAGTGGTCTGATTGATCTGAAGACGTGTTTTCTTCTTCGTAAGATTGATCGTGGACCGGTAGTCTTTCGGGAACAGATGGAAGAAAGCGTGCCTGATTTCGATTATGATGAGGCATATGTCCGTGTACTGAAAAAGCGACACTCCTCGCTCATGCTGACAGGTTTGTCGTGGCATGCACGGCCATTTATGGCCGTTTCCGCCGTAGGCGATGATAGGCCCGTCGTTCACGGCGGGCCGTCTGCGACCCCCACCACCCATCCCCCCGAACGCGGCGGGAAGGGTGGTGGGGCGAGGCAGTGTTGCCCCGTTT
>CAZUAH010000989.1:0-3323 GCA_964617665.1 uncultured Pirellulaceae bacterium | reverse complement strand
CAATGCGGAAACGCAGCGAACCTGGAACCCCGCGTAGAGAGCGTTTGGGGTTCTCACGGTCCTGTAGGAAGAGCACCGTTTCAGAATCGAGGGCAAGGGGCTTTGCACGCAACATGCCGCCTTTTCCTGATATGTTGTAGAGGCCCGAGTCGAAGACCTCGATTTCCCGCCCTACCTTCAAGGATCCGCTATAAACCTTCTTGATCGTGTACTTTCCCGCCTTCGTCCATTCCGAAAGACGGCGCTCTGGGCCGCGTTCAGCCAGCACAACATGGTCTGACATGAGCACAAGTGAAGCTTGGTCGTAATGGTACATCATCGCGGCATGGAGGAGCCCCGGCCCAATGAAGGTCATACACATGAAAGCCAGTATTGTCTTTCGCATAATACATCTCGTTTAACGCGCGCGTTTCCGCTCGCCATCAGGCGTGTCCACCTAGGAGCGTGTCGGCAAAAGTCCCTTCTCCCACTGGGAGAAGGTTAGGATGAGGGCGGAAACCTAGGGAAAACCCTCTCCCATGGAGGTTGTGCGGTTTATAAGTGCAATTGAGAATAGGGTTTGCGATCAGAAGGCGGCTATTCCAGGAAAACGCAATGCTAGCAGTCGTGGCTGCAAGCAGTCGCCATTCAGGTGCTGCTCTTCTGTTCGCATCGACTATCCAAAAACCCTTGAAAACAAACAACTTAAAAACCGCACGACCTCCATGGGGAGAGGGAGCTGATTCTCTGCATTTCGGGACACGCCCTAATCCTAATGACGACCACGCCGCGCGGAAAGTTCTCTGTGTCGGAAGGATGAGCTGGATAATGGGCCCGTGTCCGATCAGTGCCGATCTGATCTGTTGTATCATTCGTCTCGGAGCTTCGTCACCAGCCCGGTCAGCTTTGTGCGAACCGACGAAAAGGTGTATGGATCTTCTGGATGGGGCGGACGGTCATCCTTTTGAAAATGAGGGCGTTCGAGGTTAATTCGCCCCCACTCCGCATCCACCTCCCGAACGAAGTCCTGCAGCAGCTCCTCGGAGTTCAGGACGCGCTCGCAGAAAAGGGCCAAGCCAGTGATCGGTTGGTCGTAGCCCATTTTGAAGAGCAGTTCGCTTTGCGTAACGCGACGCAGCAGCACGATCTCCAGAGCACGCTCGGAATCGACTAGGTGCCTTTCGAGGTATTGCTCGATTTCCAGTTCAGTCTGCCGCTTTCGAGTCACAGGTGAAGCTCCCTTCATCAGACCGCCACCGCCAAGGCGGCCGATTGCTTCGGCGAGCGAGAACTTGCGACACAAACGGATGTCCCGGTCGATTTCGTCGTCCTCACGCGCCGGAGGCTTCTTTTCGTCTTCACTCATGATTTCGGATGGGCTTCGTGTAAGCGTGTCTTCGTTGTGGTGAGGTCCGCTTCATCGCACCCAAATTACTGCGTCGCATTCAGCTCCTTGTTCGCATCGACACTTCGCACGTCGCCTTCCGTAAACTCATCGAGTTTGTGAATCAGGACCTGCAAGGCGTCCGACACTTCGGCATCCGGTTCGTCGTTCAGCATATGCTTGGCAAGCAGGCGGATCCATGCAGGATCGCCTCTTCCGCCCTCTGCGGCTTCCGCCAGCACTTCAAGGGCGTAAGGTATCAATGAAGGATTCTGGCTCAACAGGTGGTGACGATGTTGCCCCATCAACTGCAGGGCGTCCCGCCATCGTCCCTGTTTGTGATAGTACGCCAAGAGATTGTGGAATGCGTCGAGTCTGGAAACGGTTGCCGTGTGCCAAGCGGGCGGTTGGCCGGAGTGGGGCTCGACCGGATTTGGTTTTGAACCGGGCAAGCGGCCGTCATTCTCGGCGAGCATCTTCAATACGTCTACCGGATATGGCTTCTTGCCGCTCGTATGCACGGCTATCCGTCCATCTATGTCGACGATGCAGTGGACTGCCGGCGGAACACCGTACATACGGTTCACCGCATTGTCCATTCGGTCAATCAACGGCGTCCAGGTGAGATTCATCTTCTTCACCTGCTCGTACGCCTGCATGGCGCGTTCATGAATGTCCCTGGCCAAGTTAGTGCAGGCGGGCACTTCGCCGGGATTCGCGAATCCGCCGACCCCGTGCCCTGTGCCGTGACATTGGACGTACACGAAAATGAACTCGACCTTGTCTTCGTATTCTCGCTTGATCGCATCCAGGCGACTCGCCTGGCGGTCGAAGGGCGGTCACGTGGAGCCCGAAAACGTCAGGGCGACGGCCTTTTTGCCGCGGAAGCTGGAGAGCCTTAGCGTATCGTTTCCCACGGCGCCTCTCTTCACGCCCTCGTCGTGTTCCTCCGCGAGTAGAACCGGCAAATGGAATTCTGGCGCCTCAACTCCAGGCTTGAGCTGAACGCCTAGGCCGCGGATAAGCGGCTCGATTTCCAGCGCCTTTTCCAGGGCAGGGTCTTCGGGCACGGGCTGGACCCTGGCGTCATAGCGTCTGTAGCGATCTCGATTCGATATGGCTTTCTTTGCCGCTTCAGGATTCTTAGACGAACTGCGTTCCTCCGAAGCGAACGCGCAGTTTGCGGCGAAGAGAGCAACGAGCAAACTGATCACGCTGAAACGGGTCATCATCTGCATGGAAACCTCTTAAGATCTTGGATGCGAGGTTGGTCGGAACACATTCCTTGCCTCGTTGGGCGAGCAACACATATTCACGTCACGGAGTTCTCGGGAAGTGGAACTCCTCTGCAGGATAACTGGCCACGGCCTCCCATTAAAGTCGATACCGTTCAGATTTCACGTTGGATAGGCGTCTTGCCTGTCATGCTCGCACAATATCTTGGGATGCCGCGTGGTTCGAATATCAGATATGACAGGCTGGAAGCCTTTTCCGTACCCACATTTATACGGCTATCCCGAGTTTGCTGGCAACGAAGACATAGGTGTTTAGTTTTTCCCAGCCTCGCCAGATTGTGATCCAGCCGGGGTCGCCGTCACTCTTGCGACCGAGGAATCCACCGAGCATTGCTACCTCGCGATAGAACTGTCCAACGGTTAGGTCGTGAACTCGAGTTAATTTCTTGCGGGCTAGTTTCAACATCTGAAGCCACACACGCGGCACCACGCGTTGAGCCGGGACCTCCGGGTTTGTGCGAGCAAGGGACTTCAACTGCAACAACCGAACCGCGACCGCGCCTGTCAGACCGACGAACGCCTCCAAACGACCTTTCGTCTTCAATTGGCGGGACTCAGTAGCGCAACCCGTCTTGATCGCCTTGTGATATTCCTCGATCGACCGGACATGCTGCCTCCCAAGGCACAAGCCTTTATCTAGTGAACAACAAGTGAACATACAGACT
>CAZUAH010000988.1:0-3323 GCA_964617665.1 uncultured Pirellulaceae bacterium | reverse complement strand
ACGATTGCCTCCAATTCCAGCATACAAATTTAATACTTTTAGTTTTTTTTCCATTGTTTGAAAACCCCCGACTTTAGTCGGATTTATTTTGGGAAGGTGTTATTTCTTCAATTATTTTTTCTTCCATTTTTGGTTTATACCTCATTAAGTTTTGTTGGTTTTTATGTGCCATGTGGCAGTATGATATTTTCGTCATGGTTAGATCGCCCGTCTGCGTAATTTTCCCACCAGTTTACTAACCACAATATCGAAACTTCGGGTGGAAGGTTTACTCTCGGTGGAAAAAGAGGTGTCCCAAACCACCAAGAGTAAAGTCGTTTCGGGAAAAACAACTATCGACCGACAAAGGAAAGGTTAGAGTGAAGGATGGATGTCATAAACTCTTGAATGTGTGCCATTCAGAAACCTTTATCGTTTATCGAGTTAATTTTAGTTCCTGTACCTCTCTTTCTAATTCTTCAATGTGCCTCATTAATATTCTGAACTGTAAAGTTATCTGTGGTTCTAGTTCAGAAAAACCATTAACTTCAGCAACCAATTTTATCTATCCCCAGTTCTTCCCACAAATCCGTTTCGGAGTTGCTTTTATCTTTTTGATATTGTTCGGTTACGTTACCGCAGTGTTTCCCGTTCTTGATCAGTATTGATTTATTCACCATTTTCTATCAACCTCTTTTTATTTTCTTCAATTACTGGCACAGATTTTGTTAAGTTGTCAAAGTAACCATCAATAATGTCATTAGTAGTAACAGAATCTAATTCTTTAATACGTTCAGCGGTTTTTTGTTTAGCTTCTTCTGTTTGACATTCACTAATTTGTATTCGTTCACGTTTATCCGTATCAGAAATATGAAAAGTACATCTTGGGCGACCAGATAATCTGGTATGATCTATTATCTCACCCATATAATTATCTTTAACTTTTGAAAAATTAACTACTGGTGGTGTTGGAATCCATAATTGAAAAGATGGTAACACATTATCAGTACAGAAAAACAAATTTCTTTCTTCAACATCAGAAATACTTTTTAATTTTGGTACACAACCAATACAAACATGTTTTATTTCTGCATTTTTCTTTTTAGACCATAATGTATTAAGAATAAACCCTTTATTTATTTCACCGTTACAAATGTCACAATTAAGTATTCCAATATGGTAATAATGTTTTCCGACTGGATCTAAATAGTATTTATGATTCATTTTACCACCTTGCTGGGTTTACCCGTTTCATTTCTTCTTGTTGTCTTGTTAGTTCAGTAAGAATTTCTTTATCAGATATTTTTTTATCTTTCATAGCTTTAATTCTGGCACGTTCTTTTTCATTACGTAAATTGTTTAATTCAATTTTAAGTGCGTTAAGAACTCCAGTATGGTTATTGATTTTCTCAAGTAAACCATCTTCTTCGGTTTTTTCAATACCTAATATGGTAGTAATACCGACTTCTAATGCTTGAGTCCAAGAAATTTCTGCTATTTTTGCTTTTAACCATAGATCCTTTTTACAAGTTGTAGTAACTAATTCATATTGTTTTCCCATCCTTTTCAACCTCTTTTACAAAAAACATCAGTTCTTTTGAAACATCTATCGAACCATGTTTAACAAAATCAGAAGGAATTACTATTACGTAACTGTTCCCTTGTTTGTATGCTTTACTCCTAAATGTAATTCCTTTCATAATTACGAAAATAATTACAAAGTATATAATATTTTTTTTTAACTTTACAGTGGCTTTCATATTTACTTAAAAGTTTTAAGCAGATAATTACAAAAATAATTATAAAACGAATTACCATTACAAAAATAATTATGTTTCATACACAAATGGTTTTTTTAGATAGATAGATAGATAGATAGATAGATAGATAGATAGATAGAGTATCAACTCTGTTACGTTACGTAACGTTACGTAACCTTCCTATTGAGTAGTAAAACTAATTAAAAACAAACAAAAGATTTATATAAAACATAATTATAAAAGTAATTATGGTCAATAAAATTAAAATATTGGGTAAAGTTTTTAAGGTAGGTCAAGATAGTTATGGGATCAGAATACAAAAACCTTTTGTAAAAGCTGGTAATATTGAAGTGGGTAAAGATTATCTTTTTGAGATTACTGTGCCAGAACAAAAACTTAATAAACAACCCCAAGAACCAACTGCACAGAAGCGGGAATTGTATAGCGGTTCAACACTTTCTCAATTTTTATCAATTAACCAGATAGATGTTTTTTCTGGTGGTATTGTACAAAATTCAACAGTACCCCTCGTTGAGTTATCCTAAAAAGGATATATATTAGTTACCGAGTATGGTATAGTGGTGGTGAATGTTAGCCACTATAAAATGAAAAATAACGAAACTGGGTTTGTAAGATATATGAAACCCGCAGAATTTGAACAGATCATCCAGTGGGTTTTTACTCGATTAGAGAAAACACCACCAACACAGATGGCGTTCCTTACCCAAGCTTATTTAGGTTTGCGGATAAGTGAAACGATAGCTTTGAAACGTGACAACTTTAACAAAGATTTTTCTATCTTAACTTTTACCCCGTTAAAGTCCAGAACTGCAAAAATACACACCAGAGCGATACCAAAAGTTTTACAAGGGTTATTAACCACATACCATATAAAATGGCGTAGAAGGTACAGAAATGGGTATTTATTCCCACCATTTCGTAACCAGTCCAAAGCTGACCATATTAAACGAAGTACTATCCACCACTGGTTCATGAGATTACGTAAAGAGTTAGATATGATGGACTGTTATCATACCGTGCCACAAACCAATTTCCCGAATGGTAAACGGTTGTTCAGAATTAGTAGCCACACCTTCCGCCACCATTTCGCATGGAAGATATACACTGCCAGTGGAAAAGATATTCGTGCAGTTCAACAGATATTAGATCATAAAGATATAACTACAACTTCCATTTATATTAACGCCTTAAAATCTGCCCATGATAATTATGAACAGAGTATCGTTGATAAAGCTTTTACTTAATAAAAAAGAAAAAAAATGCACAGATATACCCCTGTCTGACCTGACAAGTCTGACCGATAAGGGATATCATTATAATAAGTTATAATAAATTATAATAATATGATAATGAAAACTATATATTAATTGGATTTTTATTATTTCCACTCTTACCACCAATTAGTAGATTTAAACCTTTTTGTATAAATACCTGTATGATAAGATATAAATAGGTTGTTGGTTACTAAAAAAACCACAATGAAAAACATATTAACAAAACCGCGAAAAGTGTTATCTTGGAATTATAGTTTCTTGGTAACATTACCATTGCCATGGGTTCAAC
>CAZUAH010000987.1:0-3324 GCA_964617665.1 uncultured Pirellulaceae bacterium | reverse complement strand
AACGGGGATTCCGGTCTTTGGTCACGTCAACCTGGGAGGCGTGTTCGAGGGGCAGGAGAGTAGACCGGATCAACGAGCGCAGCGATCCGCCGCGGCGGACTCCGGCACGCGATGATTGGAACGAATTCGAGAACTGACGATACTGCCAGTGCCGGAACGGCGCTTCGCTTGGCCCGGCCTACTTTGGCTCAAGGGTCCAAATCGCCGAGTCGGAAATGAAGAAGGAAGGTGACAAATGAAGCATACACTCACACATTCCCTTTACAGCCGAAACAGAATCATGTCTACAGAATCATCCGGAAAATATGATCCTGTAAACATGATTCTGTATCTCAAACACGTTTTCACTCTACTCATCGTTTTGAGTCCATTCGTGACTTGCCACGCGCAGGATGCGTTGACAATCACGGGTCTCGAAACGCGAGTACTCGCCAAAGCCAACGGGCGCTGGTTTGGCCGGGCGACTGTGGAACAAACCGTGGACGGGACGATTGTCCTGTGTTATCGCGAAGCGTCCAAACACACGGGCTCGGATGGTGTCATTCATGTCCGTTTCTCCCAAGACGGAGGCCATACCTGGTCGGCTCCGGATCACACGGTTGACAATTCGCCGATTGCTGGATTTCCCGTCTCCTTTGAAGACGACGACGCGTTCGAACCTTACCTCTATCTGGCACCGAACGGACGACTCATTCTTCACGTCTGGCGCACGACGGGCCGCGATCACCGTCTGGGTAAAGGGACATGGCAGAGAGATTCATCGGACAACGGTCGAACCTGGAGCAAGCTGCGACAGGTCGACTTCATCGGGATTGAGCATGACGATCGTTGCTATGCCACGGACGATCACACGATCGTAGATGGCGTGATCTACACGAGCCTTCGTGAATTCATCGGCGGCGAGCAAGGGTGGCAATGCAAGTTCATCCAGTCGTCAGACAACGGCGAGTCGTGGCGCATCGTCACCGAGCACATCAACGTGCCGGAGCACAATTCCGTCGAAAAGGGCTTCGAGTACGTGGGTGAGGACCGGATCGTGTGTATCGGCTCGGAAGGTCCCGGCCGACGTCATGTATTGCAGGCCCACTCCGATGACCTAGGCCAGACCTGGAAACGCTGGACGGACGCGCTGCCTGAAACGGGCGTGTGGGACCGTCCGCGGATCTGGACGCTGGCCCATCTGAAAGGCGAAGATCAGTGGTGGAAGGACCACACACTGATTGGGGTCGGCAACACGACCCCGGCTGCGGGCCGAAAGTTCCCGCGTGCCAATGCGCTCTACATTTCGACGGATCGAGGCACGACATGGAAAATGCTCGGCGGAAAGCCGATCGACGATTTCTACCCCGACGGCGGATACGGCGATCTTGTGTACGATCAGGCAACCGACACCTTCGTTTACGTCTCTTATCGCGGGACAGGCATCCACGGAAGCGGCGAGATCGTTCAGTATCGTTTTCGGTTGGGTGCAACGGACCAACCGCTGAGTGATGTTAGCGATCTCGTCCGCAAGGAGACCTGGAGGGAGAAATGGCCGGACGCTTCTGGCAAGATCGAATCGCGATTGGTCACAGCGGAAATCTGGACGGCCGCCATGCAGGCTTCGCTCGATGCACAGGGATTGCTGCACATCCCCGCGCGGAAGGATCCTTACTACCTCGACGGTCCCTTAATTCTGAAATCAGGACAAAGCCTGACCGCCGATCCCAAGGCTGAGATACGCCTCAAACCGGGCTGCAACACATGCATGGTGCGCAATGCCAACCTTGTCGGCTTCAAGGATCGGCCTGTGCCGGAAGAGACGATTCCCGATACCGACATTCAGATCGAAGGGGGCATCTGGACGACGCTGGCCACCGCCCCCGGCGAAGTGAACGGCAACCTGCGGGGCGGATCATCCAAAGAGAATCGCGTCTTCGGCACGCACGGTGTCATCCTGCTTCACAACGTCCGCCGCGTGAGCGTGAAGAACATCACGGTAAAGCAAAGCAAGCCGTTCGCGATTCATCTTGGGAACGCGCACGACTTCACTGTAGATGGTCTCACGCTGGACGATCACCGGCGCGACGGCGTTCACGTCAACGGCCCGGCCAGCCGCGGCGTGATCCGGCGTGTGAGCGGTGCTTCGCACGATGATCCAGTCGCATTGAACGCATGGGAGTGGAAAAACTACGCGCCCAGCTACGGTCCGATTCACGATGTGCTTGTCGAAGACGTGACCGGTGCTCCCGAAGGTGTACCGGCAGCCAATGCGATCCGGCTCTTACCGGGTGTGAAGCGATTTGATGACGGCACGACTTTGGCCTGTCCCTTGGAAAACATCACGCTACGACGCATCACCGACATCCGCGAGTTCAAGCTCTACGATCAGCCGAACCTCGAACTTGGCCGCGACAAGGACTTCAGTATTGGCGTCGGCACGCTGAAGAACATCCGCTTCGAAGATCTCGTCTTTAACCGGCCCGGCAAGATCGAACTCCATGCCAACACCGATGGTTTGCTGATCCAAAACGTCCGGCTCAATCACCCGATTACCGACGACTGGCACCTGTTGGCGATCGGCCCGAAGTCACAGACTTACAAATACGGTCGCTCCGAAGATCCCGCGCGGTGGACCGAGATCTTCTCTCCCGACCTCAACTGCACCGTGCGCAACCTCACCGTTTCCGGCGTTCGTACTCGCGAATCAAAAGGCGAACTGCCAATCGAACGTGTCATCCGGGTCATCGAACAAAAGCTCAACCCCGACTACCCCAAAACCACACCGCGCGGCGGCACCGGGAAAGGGATTTGGATACGATGATGTGATGTGAATGTGCAGACTCCGTCCCGAAAGGTGCTCGATGAACTCTATGAAACCCACCATAACTCTCTTCACCGCCCTACTGCTCGCAGGGATGGCGTTTGGCGAGCCGGCGGCTGTCGGCACGAAACCGACTGCCGTCATCGTCAACCAAGCGGCCGATGCGATTGTCAACTACCTCAAGCTCGAAAAGCCACTCGGCAAGGACGCGACCCAGGAGATGGCTCTCGCCGCGCTACGGCAGACCGTGGACCAGTACCAGGGGACCGGCGTCAGCCATGTGTTTTGGAACGTCAACTATCAGCGCGTTGCCTATCGCAGCGCGGCCTGGCCAAGCTACTGGGATGTTCCGGATCCGGAAAAGAACGTCACCGGATGGCCTCGCCGCTATTATGAGCTGCACAAACTCGGTATCGACGACGTGTTCGCGATCGTCATTCCGCGCTGCCGCGAACGCGGCGTGTCACCGTGGATTTCGCTGCGGATGAACGACCACCATTACACGGGCGATCCCAGCCGCG
>CAZUAH010000986.1:0-3332 GCA_964617665.1 uncultured Pirellulaceae bacterium | reverse complement strand
TCCAAGTCGTAACGAGGCAACGGTTCAGTTAGCCTCCAGGATAGCAAAGGCGGCGAAGTTGCGAATCTGTGGTTTGGCAGTCGCCTTGGTAATCACCAGCCGCAGTTTGGCGGTCGTAACTGGTGTGAACGTTTGAATCAGCTTGTGTCCGATGCAACTCCCATCGGCGATTTGCTGCCACTGATTGTCAACGAAGGCTTCGATCCGAAACTCGCGAACTCGTTCACCATCGCGGATTTCCTCTTGCAGGATGATTCGATCCAGATTCTTCGGGGCTGCCAAGGTCAAGTTCAGTTCGTATCCGCTGCCAGACGCGGAGGCATCGGGGGTTCCGTATCGCCGGCGGATAGCGTTCCCGAATTCGGCCAGACGTTTCACGTCCGCGTCTGGCAGCAGACCGCGCGTATCCGGGGTGATTCCCAGAATTAGGGTCGAATTGCGACCGACCGAACGCTCGTACATGGCGATGAGTCGATTCAGCGGGTAAATGATGTTCTCGTCGCCCGGTTCCCAGAACCATTCGTGGCCACGGTAGCCTCGTAGCGGCGCGTCCGACATGGCCGGACACCACACCTTGCCATCTGGGTCGCCGAACTTGAGCAGTCGGAAGCCGTTGGCGTTCGATTCTCTCTTGTGCCCCGCAAAACCATCGAAGGGCATCGTGGCCCAGCAGGGATAGGGGACAGTACCCGACTCGCTGCCTCCCCAACGGGCATCGGCACGCTGATAATTGTGGTAGAACAACGTCTGTGGCTGATGTTTCTCGACGATCGACAGCACGTCAGGGCCTCCGGCTTTCGGGCCATAGGCGCCTCCATCGAACCATATTTCAAATAGCTCGCCATAGCGATTGCAGATCTCCTCAACCTCTTGCTCGATCATCCGATTGTACGCCTCCTGCGCAATCGTTGAGCGCTTCGTTACCTTGAAGTCGTAAACTCCGAGTTGCGCGTTCCAACGAGTGCCCAAATAGACACCCGGCTTGACGCCGTATTTGCGGCAGGATGCGACGAACTCCGCGACTATGTCGCGTTTGCCATCGCCCCATTGAACCGCTTTCAGGCAATACGGATTCGCGTCCGACTGCCACAAACGGAATCCTGATTCGTGAGAGGCGGTGAGGATCGCGAATCGGCCACCGGCAGCCTTGACGGCGCGGATCCATTGGTCGGTGTTCAGTTCCTCCGGGCTGAACTGATCGACGTCCTGGATCGGAGTCACTCTAGCTTTGCGCTGAATGTAACGATCCGGATTGAACGTATGCAGTTCGTAACAGACCAGAAAACCAAGCTCGGCCTCTTGCCACGCGAGTTGGGCGGCTCGCGGCACCGGAACCGATTCCGATTCGGCCGGCGGATCCGCGAGACTCCCCAGTGGCAACCATGACGCACCCATCGCCATCAACAGGATCCGAAGCCAACGGTTGAGCGTGAACTTCATCCCGGTTCTCTTCTTGCTGAGCAAGCCGTGTTGTCGGTTGTCAGTGAATTGCATGTTGGGCGCACCACTGCTTGTCTATCATGAAACCGGAGAAAGAACGGATCTTTGGAGGCGCCAGCGACTTGGCAATACTCAAACGCAGGCGGGAGGCGGCCTGCGGCTGGAAACCGCAAATCCACTTGTTCCCGATCACCTTTCCTTCTGCCGATTCACCCCCAATCATCGTACTTGGCTTTCGCAGCCTTCGCCACCGAATGCACTTTGCGAATTGCCGTTTCCTACATCGGTCGTGAACGGACGCAGGGTGGGAATGGACGCTTGAACGCTTCGGTCGCAATCGCCTCGTTGAGTTGGCGGACCGTGGTTACTGACTCAGGACGGTTAGTCCGACGCGCACAGAGCGGATGGCGTATCTGACTCAGGAGTTGTCGTCCTTGGTCACGAATTGTCTTGACCTTGACGGCTCATGTCACGCCCACCTTATGCACTTCGGGGCTGACGGGTAGGGCGCAGATGTCGTCACTTAGAGGACGCATTTCACTCCAGTGCAACGCGGCCCACGGATCAGGTCGAATGTGCGGAGGTGTGCGCCACCTCCGCGCGCAAGGGGTCGCCGCCTTGGAGACGACTTATGCTCCCACTGGGGTGGGCGGCTTGTACCTGTGTGGGCAACTTCTTCGCTTCCTATTCTCACGAGTCTGGGGACTTTGGCACTGCTGTTCCGCTGTCTCGATGGAATCACTTCATCCGCACGGAGATGTGACGCCAATCGAAGATTAGTCGAGAACAGCGTCGGAGAATCCTGGTTATGAGCGGTTCCGTCAGTGGTGGTCTTGGGTTTTGAATCGAAGAATACACTGCGGCGCGCAATAGTTTCTGGCAAGATCGCGACGGGAAGTTCGAAGTAGAATTAGCTGCTTGGGAGCTCGCAGGTGTGCTAAAAGGAAAGGATAGGAACTGAAATAGAATCCCACCCACACCAACTATTTGCCGACTGGGGCGGGCGCGTTAGAATTCTGAGAGACATCTGCATCGAAGCCATGCCCTGCGATGTCGTGCCTCGCCGGCCGGTCTCACGTGACGGAAAGGAGAACGACGGTGCACGCTACTCTCCCCCAAACGCTTCCGGGTGTTCCCGCCTTCGCTTGCCGAGCGACTCTGAGCTGCCTGATCCTTATCGCAGCCGGGTGTGCCACTCAGGAGTCGGTATCCAGCGTCAACAAATCCGTCTCGAACTTGCAGCGAGAAGTCGACTCCCTGGAGGATACCCTAGCCAAACCCCTGTCGGAGCTGCGGCAACAAGTTTCCGCCCTGGACACCGCTCTTAAGAAAGTCGATGGGTCGGTCTCTAGCTTTCGCAATGACTTGGCTGCGGCGAAGTCGGAGCAGCTGGCTGCGATCGCGGCTCAGATTGCACCGTTGGGAAGCGAGCTGAAGGCCACCAAGGCGCGTGTGACGGACTCAGAGACCGCCCTGCGTGCTGATCTCAAATCCTTCGACGTTAGAGTTGTGGGCGTCAAGGACCAGTTGGATGAGCTTTCGCTGTTCGTCAAGGGGTTATCCCCAGAACACCAGAAGACGCTGGACGGATTGAGGCTCGAACTTGAGTCGTGGGAGAAACGCTTGGAGTCGGAGTGGCCGAACAGCGCCGAGGCCGTCGAAGGTTGGCGGCGTGAGCTGGCCGAATTCCACCAGAAGATTCCCCTATGGGCGGAAGGGATGATGGTGAGTCGTTTAATGGCTATCCAGTGGGGGGTAGATGCAATCACGGCTCTCCGTTTTGCAGATGCAGAACCCGACACGGCGCGGGCATACGAGGCGCGTTTGATGCTTCCCTCGATACTAGACAGAGCACCATTCGGCGCTTCGGTCGCAGTGCGTCAGGAACTTGC
>CAZUAH010000985.1:0-3333 GCA_964617665.1 uncultured Pirellulaceae bacterium | reverse complement strand
ATCGCCCTGACCAACCCGCTGATGGACTTCGGCCAACTGCTGTTCTGCAAACGAGTTCCTACCTCGTACAGCCACCTTGTGATGCAGTACTACGGTTGGCGGGCGCGGCCGGGCGGCGGGTTGTTCGTGTTAGAGAATCCTGGATACTCGCTCCGTTGTCGCGATATCTTGGACGGCAAGCTTGAAACGGGTAACGTGCTCGAACCGCGACTTTCCTATGATGCGCAGCGAATCGTGTTCTCCTACGTCGACTGTCCCGACGGGCCACTCGATCCCGCCAAGGTCAGTAACGACGATCCCTCGGACAGCAACTTCTACCACATCTACGAAGCGGGCGTCGACGGTTCGGGCCCGGTGCAACTGACCGACGCAGCGTTCGACGACATGATGCCCTGTTACCTCCCGGATGGCGGGATCGCCTTTGTGTCCACGCGACGCAAAGGCTATGCGCGGTGTTTCGGCGGGCAGTTCAGCACTCGTTGGGACGTATACACGCTTCACCGGATGGACGGCGACGGCGAGAATATCCGCACGCTTTCCTACCACGATACGAACGAGTGGTTCCCCACTGTCTCCAACACAGGCCACGTTTTGTACGCACGATGGGACTACATCGACCGCGACGCGGTAACACATCAGAATCTGTGGGCATCACGGCCCGACGGCACGAACCCTGTCGCCGTTTGGGGCAACGCCACGCCCAGCCCGCACTGTACGTTCCAGCCGCAGCCCATTCCCGGCTGTAATAGGATCATCTTCACCGCATCGGCGCACCATTCGATTGCCGCCGGTCCGATCACGATTGTCGATCCCAGCGTAGCCGCCGACGGCGAGGAGGCGCTAGAGCGGATTAACCCGGAGATTCCATTCCCAGAGGCGGAAAGCCGCGACATTCGCGAGTACTATACCGCACCATGGCCGCTGTCTGAAGACTTCTACTTGGTCGGCTACAGCCCCTACCCGCTTGTCTGGGAACCTGGTGCGAATCCGGCCAATGCATTGGGGATCTACTTGCTGGACCGCTGGGGCAACCGCGAGTTGATCTATCGCGACCCAAGAATCGGCAGCACCAACCCGTGCCCGCTTCGGCCGCGACCGATGCCGCCAGCGTTGCCAAGAGCCGTGCCTGACGATGTGTCGCCAACTGGCGAAATGGTCGTAAGCAACGTTTACGAAGGTCTCGGTGACATGCCGCGTGGGCACATCAAGAAACTGCGGATTGTCCAAATCTTCCCCAAGACGACCAACATCGCGAACAGTCCGCCCATCGGCATGGCGCGCGAGGAAAATAGCCGGGCCGTACTTGGCACCGTACCGGTCGAGCCGGACGGATCGGCGCGGTTTCATGTTCCAACTGGAAAACTGGTCCTGTTCCAAGCACTGGACGAAGACGGCTTCGCGTACCAGACCATGCGTTCGGCCACGTACGTTCAGCCGGGCGAGCGCGTCTCGTGTGTCGGGTGCCACGAACACAAAATGACCACGCCAATTCGCTCGTGCGCGGACCTAATGGCGCTGGCACGGAAACCGTCGCGGATTGATCCAGGACCGTGGGGCGGCCGCCCGTTCAGTTACGTCGAAGTGGTGCAGCCCGTGCTGGACAAACATTGCGTGCGCTGCCACGGCGGCGAGAAGACCGAAGGGGACATCGTGCTCACCGGCGAGCCGCTGGAAACGTACAACCGCTCGTACGTAACCCTGATGCAGGACGAAAAGGCATTCTGGCACGCCGGCACAAGTCCGGAAAACGCAGCCAAGTACCTGGTACCTCGCTTCGGTGGACGGAATCAAGTGCAAGTCACACCGCCCGGCGGTATGTACGGCGCCCGAGGCAGCCGATTGGTCAAACTGCTGCAAGATGGGCACGAAGACGTGAAACTCGACGCCGACGAAATCGAGCGTTTAGCCCTCTGGATCGACCTGAACGCCATCTTTTACGGAGTCTACCTCCCAGAAGACCAAGCCCGCCAACTTCGGGGCGAGCCAATTGCCATGCCCGAGATTCAGTAGCGGCGTGTACGACCTACCCACAATTCGCAGCCAGTAGGAGGCAAGAATGCGTGGGGACAGACCTTGTATTTTGTCTTTGCGACTGTGGCATGGGCTCATGGAAACAAACAACAAGGTCTGACCCCGACCCCTCGGCAGTGTCTCTCGGTGCCGCCATGCCTTGGGCATGGGCGTGCTTTTCGCATGGTGGTAGTAGCACGTGTTTGTTTTCGGTGGACAGGGACGGCACCTTCTTGTCGTGGATGGACAAGGTTATCTCGGAAGGGCAATCGAAGTGAATCCGACTGACCCAGGACCGGACCTGACTCAAGCGGAGATCGAGGCATTCGAACGAGAGATTGGTGGCCGACTGGGCGACGACTACAAGAGTTTTCTTTTGGCTCGCAACGGTGGTTTTCCAGAATCGCCCGTTGGCTTTCGCTGGAAAGGGAGAATCCGGGAGATTGTTTCCTTCGAGATGCTGCTGCCAGCTGAAGAGGAGATCGGCCTTAGGGGCGGGCTTTCTTGTCTGCGAGAACTGGAAATCAACGGATTCTTGCCTGTCGCAAGCGTTGACTTTGGTGAGGGTGATGTGTGCGTGTCCTTCCTGGACAATATCGGCGAAGTGTCGTTGGCGGAATATGAACACGAGTGCGAAGTCCCAGTGAGTGCTAGGCTGTCTCTGTTGGCACGTTCGTTTGATGAGTTTGTGGGGAGTTTGCTGGAGATTCCCACCGTGTATTGTCCGATCGAGGAGTTGGGAAAGCACGGCGCGCCCTCGGATTTGGCGGCACATTTGTCAGAGGGCAACTCTATTGACAAGTTGGGCAAGAACGGTTTCGGAATCATCTGCGAGGCAATCAGATTCAGCAACATCCCAATGATCAAGGCGTGTATTGATCAAAGTGCTAGTCTTTCTAAGACATTGCACCAATCGGTAACGCTTCAGCACCCAGGGATTCTGGCCATGCTTATTGACGCAGGAGCGGACGTCAACGAAAAAGACGAATTCGGCTACCGTCCTCTGCACTACTTCGGGGGTACCGACCTGCCGGGTGAACAAGGGGCGACACAACGACGAGTACAGGAATTGCTGATCGAGTCCGGGGCAGTCGAGTGAGGGAAAGCCAACGGGACATTCTAATTTTTGACTCGCTTCCTCGGCACCGGGCAGCGAAGCGCAGCGCGGCAGGCGGCGATAGCGGCGAGTGGGAGAGAACACGCTAGCGGCAACCGGGGGTGTGTACAGGGAAGAAGAACCGAAAGCCGAAGGCACGGCCGACATGGATGCCGCCGCTTTGATCGGCCCGGTGCCTGGATGGCACCCCAGAGCGCCAAGGAAGC
>CAZUAH010000984.1:0-3333 GCA_964617665.1 uncultured Pirellulaceae bacterium | reverse complement strand
CTCCTGCCAGACGAGCTGGCAGGGGGCCAATACCAACTCAAACAGTCGAACTAACAAAGTGCGAAATGGAACTTCAAAACCCGCCACAAAATTCTGCGATCAGCTCTCAATTGTCGGCGAACCGACGACTTCCTTGCGCAGCCATGCCCGAGCGAAAGTCCAATCACGTTCGGCCGTGCGGATCGAGATATCCAGCACCTCCGCAGCTTCCTGCATCTTCAAGCCGGCAAAGAAACGCAGTTCGACGAGTTTCGCAGCCCGCTTGTCACGGTCGTGCAGTCTGGTGAGGGCCTCGTCCAAAGCCAGCAGGTCCTCTCCAGCTTGCGGCTCGGTGACGGACCCAAGTTTGACATCCACCCGCTTGTAGCTTCCGCCCCGTTTGAGTGACCTTTTGCGCCGAGCGCTTTCAATTAGAATTCGGCGCATCGCCTCCGCCGCTGCGCAGAAGAAATGCTGGCGTGAATTCCACGTCTGCTGGCCCTCAGTATCGACCAGACGCATGTAGGCCTCATGCACCAATGCAGTCGGCTGAAGCGTATTACCTGCCCTTTCCCCATCCAATTGCTTGACCGCCACCCGGCGGAGCTCTAAGTAGACCAAGGGCAGAAGCTCGTCGGTCGCCTCGGGCTCGCCATCTTCGATAGCTCGCAATATCCGAGTTACATCGCTCATTTTGGTGCTTTCCTTCTCTCGTATCGCACATTCTAACTCGAGTCGCGTCATGGGTGAACGGTGGTGGTGACCGCCAACGACATCCCGCGTGAGCATCGCCGTCGCGTTTGGCCCGGTCCGCACGCTCAAGATTCGCCAAAGCCACGTCGCCCACGACATCACGAGGGCGGAACCGTTGAATTCCAACGCGTCTGGTCTCGAGATCGCAGAAATAGCCACTACGGGGGCAAGGCTCGGCGTGTGAAAGACAACAGATTTGTGGCGGATTCCGGCACTCGTTCTCGCACTGTAGGAAGAGGAAGTCGTCAGACGAACGCAACTGCTGGTGTCGAAGAACTGGGACAAGAAACTGTCATGGTCCTGCAAATCTGATTAGTATGCAAGGTACAAACATCCCTTGAGAGAGCAGTGAAGGCAAATGATTAGATCCAAGTATTCGCGGGCTCGCAGATCGCAGCGACGCGAGCACAAGCACCGATCGCAACGACGCCGACTTCTGTTCGAGGAACTGGAGGAACGTCAACTGTTGACGGTGGCCCCTGTCGAAGTGGACGGGGGGTTCGAACTCAAGTTGTCCTACGGGGATGGCGAGTTCGTCAGCGACTTTGAAGATATCTACCTGCGGACCGATGCGGATGGCGATCTGCAATACAGCACGTCTCCCAACTCGGGATTCCTCGACCTCGAAAGGAAAGACGGCACCGTCCTCAACGTAGCCGATGGCAGCGTCGATTCTGCGAGCATCAAGGTCACGTACGACACGAAGTCGAACGACGACCTGGTGCAACTCTATCAGAGTCTTTTCGACACTTCTCTGACGACATTGCACCTGCAGGATAGGCAGCACGCCTGACGATTCGGCTGCGGCGGCGGTCGACGTCACGGACGTCAACGAAGCTCCGTTCGTTATGAACGTTCCGGCCAATCAAACCGGCATGGGCGGCGAGCGATTTGAATTTATGCTGTCCCCGGACACCTTTGCCGACGTCGATTTGCCCCGCAGCCGACGGCGCAGGCGTCGAGGATGGTCCAATCGGCCGAGACGGGAGTTGCGAAGGATTCGCACAGCGCATTTCCCAGCCCTGTAGTATTCGCCTCTACACCTACAAGCTCGTCATAGACAGACTCACAAACGCGAAGTTCGTCAAACGGTTGCCCCTTGAAGACGGCGCTTACGGATTCGAATTCGCATCGGACGGGAACCCGCTGTATGTCTTCTGGAGTGACAAGGATGCGACCGTCGATCTCACGGCGAATCTTCAATTCAAGACCGTCAGAGTTACCCATATAGTCACCGAATTCGGCCAACAGGACCCTAAGACGGAGATAATGGACGTCGAAGACGGCCCGTTCAAATTGGACGCGACACCGAACCCCATCTTTGTGGAGTCGGGCGATGGGGTTCCCAGTAACTGACCGCTGCCCAATGTCGGGCAGTATGGTCAAGGTGCAACGAACTCATCACTCCTTCGCCCTGCGCCCCTTCATCTTCGCGGGCTTCCAAGCTACACGGAGATTGTCGAGTTTCTCACCCAACACTTCGATCGATTGTTCTCGTATCTCGCCCAGCCCCATCTCGAAACCCATCGTGAGTTGCTTCACTTTCCTTGCATCGTGGCTCATGATGCGCGCGGCGGTTGCATCCGCGGCCATGATGTCTGTACTGGCGATGATTGCCCATGAGCCAAGACGTTCTTTCATGTCCACGGTCGTGCCCCCTTGACCCGTCGAGGGACCGTCAGCTTCCAGGCCAACGGAGAAGTCGATGATGGAAAGATGGGGTTTAATACTCTTGACGATATCCAGGTAGGGTTGCGCAATCGCTTGCGGGCTGCTGTGGTCGAAGGTACCGCGATTCCACCAGGTATTGGCAATCAGTTGCGCATAGCGGGAAAGCGGCGTAATGCCGATGAAGTTCTTCGCAGCCAATGTTAGCTGGGCCCACGAATGCGTTTTCGCCACAGGAATTGAAATCACCTTGTCTGCATTGGCAACAAGACTCGAAATGGCAATCTTGTTCAGCGGAGTCTTGGAGGGCACCTCGACCCAGTCTGGCGAGTCGGTTTCCAGACATGCCAAGGTGACCTTCCCGGCATACTTGGAACTGAGCCGTGTTGTCTCCTTAACCAGATTGGTTCTGCCATCCAGTGTGACGGCATGCTGCCATTCGAACTTTGGCAGGTGAGAGCCTTCGCCAATCACGACTTCGGCAGCGCCGGCCTTCAGGCACTCTTCGGTGACTGCCATGATGATTTCGGGCTTGGTACACTCGCCGACGTGGAAACACTTGTTGTGTTTCGCCCAGGGGAACGTAACGAAGTTTGGTTTGATGAAAACCGTCTCGCCTTTGTTGACGACCGTGCGAATTCCCCCCAACGCGTCGATCGCATCGCGGGTCATCGAATCAAGATTCTTGCCGCGAATTGCAGCTACTTTCGCGTTGATCTCAAGTGAAGGCTCTGAGACGGATCCTCTACAAATTGTGAGAGGCCATGGTGATGCCACCGCGACTGCTGCGCCGATACTGGCTTTCAGAAAGTCGCGTCGCTTTGTCTTCTGCATGGGGTTCCTCCATTCTTCTCTTCCGCAATCTCGCGAACTGCGATCCTTGAGAGCGTAGAGCATCGCTGTCTACCTGGCAAACGTCTTCTCCCGCTTGAG
>CAZUAH010000983.1:0-3339 GCA_964617665.1 uncultured Pirellulaceae bacterium | reverse complement strand
TCTTCTCTTCCACCTTGTCGAAGAACATCCCGTCGGCCGAAATCATGAAGTCGGCCTTGGCGAACAACTCCTGCGACTTGACGTCGCCAGCGGCGTCGAACTCGATCTTCTCGACGGTCGCGTCGCCGAAGTTGGCCACGTACATGTTGCCGTCGTTGTCGAAACACACTCCGTCGGCGCCGATGGGAACCTCCTTGTTGTGCGTTTCGAGTGTGGCGATCAGATGCTGATCCTCAGTCCCGGGCGTTTTCAGCTCAACCCCTTCTTCGCCCAGTTTGAAACGGAAGACGCCGCTCACGTACGGCTCGACCTTCGGGACAATCCGCGAATCGCTCACATAGAGGTAGCCGTCGTGGACCTGAACCGCGTTGGCCACGACCAAGCCGGACACCACGGTAACGGCCTCGCCGGGCTGGCCGTCTTTCATGGGAATCCTCAAGACGCGCGACTTGTTCTCCAGCGTGTCGAACTCCTGGTTGTCGGAGACGTACAGATCGCCCGAAGGCGCAACGCATACGCCGAGCGAATACGCTTTGCCCGTTTCCGGGTGCGGCGGCATTGTGAAGAACATCTCGGCCTTGTTGTCGGGCGTGATCTTCATCAAGACCGACGGCTGCGATTTGTCATTCACGTTGGGAACCGACAGGATGATGTTCCCGTCCGGCAATAGGCACAAGGCGTCGGGCGTGTTGCAGTTGTCAGGCAACTCGAGCAGCAGTTCGGCCGGAATATGGTCCGAGGTAACATCGTCGGCGGGAGCCTCTCCTTTCGCTTGCTCTCCTTGAGGTGCTTCATTGGCTTGGTCCCCTTGCGGTGGTTCGATTGGCGCTGGACTGCAGCCGGCGACTAGCAGCGCCAACGAGGCCACGGATAGCAGCAACACGTGATACCGACGGATCATCAGAACTTGCGACATGGTCTACCTCCTGAGGCTGTGATTCGGATCGAAGTGGGGCGGTCAGGAGACCGTCCCACAACTCTGGATCTGTGATGGGCGGGTCTCCCGACCCGTCAATGTTGGGTTCACGGGCGGCTAATCACCGGCGCCGTTTTGACTCGTGGTCGAATGGGTAATTCGTCGATGCCGGGGAATTCCGGATCGTCCATCGAACGTAACTCTTCCTCGCCGACGTAGGGGCAATTGGCGTCGACCCAGGCGATCAGCCGGCGCAGGCTCAGCGGATCGGCCTTTACGTCATAGTGTTTGCCGCTCGAGGCCATCTCGATCAGCTGGCTGCGCAACGAGAGATACTGCATCGGACGCATGGTTCTCCAAATCGCCGTCTTTGCGTCGGTGGCCGGGTCGTTCGGGTAGGTCTCGGAAGACTTAAGCCCGTACACGGGAAACGCTCCCGCCAAACCGTATCCCAGTTGGCCCGTGTTTGGTATCGCCTCGGGCCAGGCCGCCGGCCCAATGAGCGTCAGGTAGGGTTCGGTGAAATGACCCTGGAATTTGCCAGTGGCGGAACGGACCGTCAGGTCAAAGTCCTTGCGAGCCTTACCATCTCCCAGGTGGCACTCGCCACAATACTGTGCGAGCACGGGCTGAACGAATCGCTCGTAACCGACGCTTTCGGTGCCCCAGGGCGGCGGGGTCAAACCGGTCGGCGGACGTTGTTGGGCCAACGCGAGATTGCCAGGCGGCGCAGTGCTGTGCATCTCATGGCAGCCAACGCACGCGCGGCGCTCGCCGGGCATCACGCCGCTGAACGACCGCATCGTGTGTAGCGCCCGATATTGCTCGTCGAGCAACTGGAAGAATAGCGACTCGCCGGCGGGGGCCTCAAAATAGGCCGAGCCGTCTTCTTCGACGGGCACGACGGAGACGATCCGCTTAACCGCCTCGGTCTGCACGGCCGAAACGGCCGGGCCGGAAAATACGAACTGCTTCTCCCAAGTGGAATAGGTCTTGGCGTCCTGCTGGAACACGCGCAAGAATTTGACGCTGCCGCGCGGCAAATCGGGCACACCCTGGTAGACATCGGCGGTGTAGAACGCACCCGGCTTCTTCGCCACGCGGTTTTCGCCGGTTCCCGGCCAATCGACCAAGTCCCGCTGCGACGGCGGAACCGGACGCGGGCGGATTGGGATTGCGTACCAGGCGTTGTAAACGCCTTCGTAGATCAATTCGCGGTTGCCGTGCACGTCCATCAAGTAGGCGCGGAACTTGTCGTCCAGGCCCTTGGCAGATACCAGAAAATCCTCCGCAGAAATCGGATAAGCGCCCAGGTAACCCGAGTAACGCCCGGACGCGTGGTATTGTGGCGATTCGCAGATGTCGCCCGACGGGCTGCCGACCTCCGCCCACGGTAGGTCCCACGTGACGCGGGTCAAACCATGCGGGTAATTCGAGCCCTTTCTCGGATCGATGATCCCGATCGATCCGATGAACCAGTTATGATGCCCGACGCCGGTGAACATCACGCGGCCGCTGCCCGGGATCGAACGCGGTTCGGCCAGATGATCGGGCCAGATGCTCTGATTGCCCCAGAGCACGGCCGTGCCCGTGCCGTCCTGGTTGGTTGTCCAAAGGCTCTGCACGCGATTCTGGTCTTTGTCGGAGTACTCCCAGCGCGAATAGACGACCCGGCCGTCGTCGAGCAGCGCGGGTACGAAGTCGGGTTCGCTGTTAGTGCTGACCAAGTAGACGTTCTTGCCGTCGGCGTCGCAGCGGGCCAACACGTACGAGTAGATGTACGGCCCGCAGCGGACATACGTGTTCCCTCGCGTGGTCGTGAACATGATGTGCCCGTCGGGCAGGTAGATCGGATCGATATCGTCGTACTCGCTGTCGGTAAGCTGCCACAGTCCACTGCCATCGAGGCTAGTCTCATAGAGATGAAAGCTCTTTTCGTCGTGCGGCTTGAAGCAGAACAAAACCCTCTTGCCGTCGAAGGAAAGCTCCGGCCGCCAGAAGCTACCGGGCTTCGGCGGGAAGAGTTGCCGAACGCGACCGCCAGGGTGCAACCCGTCGAGCACCAACAGTCGTCCGCCGGGGACGGCTCGGTGTCCCATGCGATGAATCGCCTCGTGCCGCCACTCGCGGCCTCCTCCCGGATAGGGCTGATCGATCAGCAGCAACTGTGAGAAGTCGATCGCTGGATTGGCCAAGGCGATGCGCCGCTTTACTCGTCGCACGGTCAGATAGAGCGTGCGGGCGTCTTCCGGTGCAGCGACCGCGAGTTGTCTTTCCAGCGCTTCGAGTTCGGCCAACTCGGCCGAGAGCGTTTTCAGAGTTCCCTCTCCCTCTGGGAGAGGGCTGGGGTGGGGGTCTTTTTCCAGGGCTTTGGGGGGGGGGGGGGGGGGGGGGGGGGGGGGGGGGGGGGGGGGGGGGGGGGG
>CAZUAH010000982.1:0-3358 GCA_964617665.1 uncultured Pirellulaceae bacterium | reverse complement strand
CGTTAGCCCATGCGATCGCTCACCGATACAGTGGTCAGGGAACTAAACTGTTACCTGCTCGACGATCTATCGGTATGTGCGGCTCTGATGCCGTGCGTCGGATTCCGGGTGCTCTCTTGCCTGGAGCCAGATAGTTGGTTGTTCTGACACGTTCCTGATTCTGGACGAATAGGCGTCAGGGTGTCGGAACTCGCGCCAGGATTCGCTTGACTCGGCGGCAGGACGCCTTTCGGATTGTGGCAGGTTTGCCCCCGGCAAGAACAGAAGAATCTTAGCGCTGAGCGGGGCCAGGCGGACTTTTCTCACCGGACGGCCCGAGTCGGGATCGTAGTACTCGCGAGACAGCGTGACTGCCATCGTCTTCCGGTTCGTGGGATTGACGAGAACCTTACCTTTGGTGAAGTCGCGGCCATAGACTCCATCGCCTGCCCCGTGACGAGCCTCGATAATGCTGCGGAATCGCTGGAGCGGCTCACCGAGGTCCCAGTAGAAAAGTTTGTCCGGTCGACTATTGACTCCGCTGAAAGCTGCTCCGAACAACAACCGGCTGTCCGGATCGTAAGCCAACAAGAACGTCCCGTACGCAAATTGACGATATCGCAATCCTCCACCGCCCTTTGACCAGGCGACGCCCCAGAAACCACTGCGTGCAAAATCCAGGGTCATGTCGGCGACTTGTCGCCATGCCCGTTCATCCCTCGTGTTGGCGTACATCTCCATGGATCCACCCGACGCAGGATGTTGCCCGCCGTCGCCGCTCAATAGCCGTCGCTCCTGCCCATTGTCGAAGTAGCAGCTTCCTTTCACGTTGTTGACGAAAAACTGCTTGCCGGGAAATCGCTTGAACAGGGCGTCTAGCTTGCTTTGCTGACGTTCAAGGTACGATGCGTTATCCATCGGCCGGCTCGCGCCGACATTCCAGGGGACTACCGGAGTGCCGTAGGCGTTCGCGTTGTTGTACCAGGTCGAAGCGCTCACATCGAGCCAGACCACGTCATATCCTTCGCTGAAAATCGCCTCGCACTTGTCGCCCAACCACTTGTGAAGTTCTGGGTTGGACTGGTCGAGAGCGTATCGAAGACCTAGCTGAGGAGCGTCCGTGTCGGGTCGTCCGGACAGATATCCATCCGCGGCTGCGACACCCCGATTCGCACCGATGTAAATCGGCTGCAAGACGGGTTCCTCGATGCCGTGTGCCGCTGTCTTCGTCCCCCACAGGCCCCGTCGGACATCCATCCGGATTGTTCCAGTGTCCGAAGCCGTCACAGAATCAATGCGAATGATTTCCTCTCCCAACCGTAACCACGCGACGTACTCGCGCGGCGTCCTGCTATGCTCCGCTTGGGTAGTGCTGGCTTTGAACGGGTACACGTGCGGCATGCCCCTGGGGATCTCGCGTATCGACGAAAGAAGAACGGTCGTGTCGTCCGCCGAAACCGCCTCCTGCAGCTTGGCCCCCGTGTTCCAGACGGCGATTCCCAACGGAAAGCGGCTCTCGACTTCTTTCGCCTCGTTGGGGCAGTTTTGCGAGACGTAGGAGCCGTTACGGTAGTTGCTTAGCGTGAAGTCTGGATTGAGGTCCTTGATTCTCTCACCGATCGTGCGCCCTTGCTCGTCAACTCCGCCGCTCGGACCTGCCCAGAAGGCCATGACCCTGCGTTGCGGGTCGCGCGGCTGGACCATCCCACCATGCGAGTTCACAAACTGATAGGTCTTGGCGATTGTGGCCAGTTCGTTGTCGGATGGCACGCGGCCCAACGGGCCGCCGCCCATTAACGTCATGAGCGGGACGTAAGGACGGTCGAGCTGTTTCGGGGCTCGGCCGGCCCGCTGCGCGCCGGGGACGGTCGGTTTCGGTATGTCCGTCCGCGGCGGATGCGGCGACCTATTGGCCCGGCAGTGTTCCGCGAATTTGCGGAGCTCTTCAGCAAGTTCAGCACGCTGCTTGCCAAGGAAGCTTGGCGCATAGACTTCGCAGTACGTCGATCCGTTCTGATAGAGCTTCTCGTACAGTTGCGACCACGGGAAGTCGGACGGCTGGATCGCTTGTTGACCTCGGCAAATCGGCTTCTGCCAGACTTTGTCGAATGCCGCTTCTGTTTCTTCGGTAGGCGCGCCCCAATCCCCGCGAGGTCCCCATCCGTTGGCCTGACAATAGAATCTCTGGTTCCAGGGGCCGAGCCTTTTGACGACGTGATCGGCGAACCGAGACGCAGCCTCGGTCAACGGTCCATATCCGGAAAACGGCAACTCGACCGCCAAGTCATCGCACGCGTACTTGAGACCGATGTCGAGCAGACGGAGGTGTGCCTGAAGCCAGCTATCAAACGAGTATCCCTCCAGCGAGCGAATCTCCTTCCCATGGTTCAATTCGGCCCAATGCTGGCCGTACCAGGCAAGATGCAGCAAGTGCACGTCGTTGTCTCGGCACCATGAGGCGAGACGCTTTACGAATTGCTCGTATTCGGTTTCAAAGACCGCATTGGGAGAGCCATCGGAAAGAAACGGTGTCGGCACCTTTTCCGCAACACGAGGGCCCACACGGCGGCGAGCACTCACCAGATAGAACCTCGCCCCTTTCTCGAACACCCGCTTCGGCGTGTGCCGCCCGGCCATGAAACGGACGCTGAAGTCCACGCCGTGCCGTCGAGCGATCTCGCGTCCGGCCGCCAGCAGCGAGAAGTCTTGGTCAATCGCCTTCCAAGGAACACGTAGACTGAAGCCTCGGACATGCGGAGTCTTGAGAGCCGGCGAGATAGTCGTGGGGACAAGCCGATCCAGTTCATTTCGACCCGACACCTGCTGAAGAACCCAGGTGCCGTCAATCTGATGGGCCGTGGGCACCGTTTCCGCCGCGTCGCCGCCGGCTGCAGCTTGGGCCGACAGAACTAGAGCCACTCCGACCAAAGCAATTCTCAAGAGCCTCATCTAGCTCTCCTCCTATGACGAACGCAAAGGTCCCGGCCTGATTCGTATTATAGATGATGTCGCCGTCAAATTGAGCATTTCATCGAATTGCGATACGGAAGCATCCCCCATCCGACGTGACGTTGGAGATCTTCAACACCGCGAAGGTTGCATCCTAACCTGCACCGGTCACACCGATCACCGGATCCGTTTAGAATAGGCACTATGCAAGGTTGCTTCATCTAGTGCTTGTGTACAAATCCTATATGCCCTCCGGAATTGAGATATGTGTGCTTTTCGTGCGGTATGGTCTGGTGTGATCGTGGTGGCAGTGTGCGCCTCGCACGCGGCAGGTGCGCCCTTCACACGCAGCGAACTCAAAACACGCACCTTCGAGTTGGCCAAGAAATACTTCGAGCAGTTTCAGCACCCGGAGACCTTTGTGTTGTAT
>CAZUAH010000981.1:0-3359 GCA_964617665.1 uncultured Pirellulaceae bacterium | reverse complement strand
ATGCCGTTTACGCCACGTTTGCCAATCCGTCATCACCGAGGGCACTTGCTCCAACTTCTTGCCTTTCAGAGGGCCCTGCATGGCTTCGCCCAAGATGTGGCTCCACAAGCTCCCGGTTTCCAGGTCGTACATCACCACACTGCGGTTCCACAACATCCCGGAAACACCAAGAGTCAGTGTCTTGCCATCTACGCGTCTGGCATACACGATGCCATTGTGGCAGAGATCTCACCAAGTGGCTGCGATAGCCTTGCCGCCGAGCGTATCGTTGAGAATCTCGCGTTTGGGACCGGTGAGCATATTGATTGGATATGCCCGCGAATGGTCACCCACGGTGACTCCCAACACCAATTCCGACGGGTTCAGCATATCCCTCACGTCAGAGACGGGACTGACCTGGAAGTCGGTAATCACTCGCTGGCGCACAAGCACACGGACCGGACGAAATTCGGACTCGGCATGCTGAGCGAAGAGCGAAGATGAAGCGACGCCGACTAGCAAAACGGCATAGCCTGTTGCCGACATCAGGCTGAGTGGTGGTCGGGATGTTCGGCGAGAATTGCCAGCGTTCATGACAAGTTCCACGGGCTATTTCGGCTGACGAATGGGAAATCGCAATACCTGTGTGCGGACCTTTCCGCATAAGGCCACACTATCATATCACTTCTTCATAGTGACCGCACTTCGAGCGTGAACGGCAACAGGCATCACCGCGAAAGAGGGCGGGGTTGTGCTCACGCTCAGCGTCACCGCTGCATCACGGCGTCACGCCGTTGCGTCTGTCTGGCGGGCAAGTTGATAACGATAGGCTGATGCCGGATTCCCAACACCTTCGATATCACACGCCACGATAATGGAGTCAAGGTCAAGAAGACTATCGGGCTGACTGTCGCCCCTGCTGCAACACCGATCGTCGCGACCAAGAGAGCAGCTAACGGCACAGCGCAGCAAGCAAGTTTGAACCATCGCGGGATTGCTTTTCTAGAGGAGGTCACTCTTCACCTCCTCGCCGTCTCGTAAGAACTCGATGGTATCCAGAGCTTCGAGGCCAGCGTCGACTTGGGCAGTTTGGTCTGATATTCGTGCGAATAGAGTGTCGACGAGTTCGGGAAGCAACTGCGCAGCAATTGCTTTAACGCTCACTGGTGCTTCAGTAACTCTTTGACCGTCTGGTTCGGCACTATACCAAAGACACCATCCATCTTCACATCGCGTGAAGCTCAGGCAGTTGCTCCCGCCCCAAACCGAAACCTCCAACTTGCCGGGTAGCTGTTTGAGAAACTGCTCGGCCGCTTCTAAACGATTCGAGAGGCGGGTCGTCTTCTCCGCGTACCCTTCAGACTTCTGCTGCATTTCTCGCAGTATCTCTGTTGCGGACGATATCTTGGGCACAACATCCTCCTTAGCCGTAGGGCTCGCCACAATGGCGTTTCAGATTGTGAACGTGCAGTCAACCGAACAATCAGTTGACCCAAGCGTCTCACGACGCCGCACGGTGTGAATGATCGAGATCCCTCACGGAACCGAACGATCAACACTCATTTTGCCGGAGTGTGGCGAGAAGGTCAAGGCAATCTTGCCGTCGAAGGTGTGTGGTGTACTCAAATTGAACGTCGTGAACCTGTAGCGACAGGCGCGCGGCTTGTACCGGAGATCTCGTCGACCTACCCAACCTGACCTCTGATCATCTCCAGGCGGCTGCGGAAGCAAAGAAGTGTACCGATCTGGTACCAAAACCGCACGAGAATCCGTGCAGGTGACCTGTACAAAACCCAGAAAAAAGAAAGCCCCGTAAGTCTCTATCTTACGAGGCTTCACAGTGGGCGGTATTGGATTTGAACCAACGACTTCCACGATGTCAAAATCTCTAGGGGGCCAAGAGTTTTTTGGCTTTTCCCTTGGCAATTCGGGGATTCTAACGCGCGTTTGGGGCGTTCGCAATCCTTCGCACCGATTCACGCTTTTTCCGTGGCTTTAACCGTATTCCTTGGGCTACCTCCCGCCAAAAACCGTACCCTACGGTTTATGCGCCGACCCAGTTAGCGGCCATCGGCGGCGGTGCGTTGGGGCGGGGGGTGTGTTTTTCTGGGGACGGTTGACGGGTAGACCGCACGTCAATGACGCACGAAAGAACCGAGAACATTTCATGGGGGTCTGCCGGACGCTCCGGCTGTGGTGCCGATCGTTGGGGACCTGGTCGACGGGCCGTGGTTCGCATCGAGAGGGCCTGCCTGCCCGGTCACGTTTCACGGAGGGTAGGGTATCGGCGCGTTATCAGGCACTTCGTGCGCCCGTTGCCGTGTCGATCGACGGGGAACGGTTCGCTACGGAGGGGCGCGGCCTGCGCACCATGCGCCCGTTGCGGCGTGTTGGCATCGAGAGGGCTTGCCCGGTGAAAGGCACTGGACGTCCAGTGATCGTTCGAACGTTGGCGACGCTCGATGCCAGGGCTACGGGTCGACGTGTTGCGTTGCCGATGGGAGCAAACCGCGCCGCCGGCTTGCAGCCCGGTGGAACGGGTCGACCGTTCCGGCTTGCGGATCTGCAGCCGGGTTCCACCGGTCGACGGGTCCGGCCGTGGTGTCGATCGTCGCGGACCTGGTCGACGGGCCGTGGTTCGCATCGAGGGGGCCTGCCTGCCCAGTCACGTTTCACGGAGGGTAGGGTATCGGCGCGTTATCAGGCACTTCGTGCGCCCGTTGCCGTGTCGATCGACGGGGAACGGTTCGCTACGGAGGGGCGCGGCCTGCGCACCATGCGCCCGTTGCGGCGTGTTGGCATCGAGGGGAATAGGTACTTCCTGGAAGGTTGCCGGCGGGACCCCTAAGGGAACAATCACGGTGTTCGACACACTTGCTTGCCTGCCCGTGGGTCGACGTGGTCCGACCGTTTCCCCGGAAACGGTCGCGGATCGTCGGGGTACCCCCCCCGTCAAAAATGCGCAGAAAAATGCGCATGACGGCGGTGTGGTCTACCGTTCTGAAGGCGTCCAGAAAATCGGCCCCCCTACGGGTCGACGTGTTGCGGTGCCGATCCGAAGCAAACCGCGCCGCCGGCTTGCGGTTCGGTGGAACGGGTCGACCGGTCCGGCCGTGGTGTCGATCGTCGGGACCTGGTCGACGGGCCGTGGTTCGCATCGAGGGGCCTGCGTTGCCCGGTCACGTTTCACGGAGGGTAGGGTATCGGCGCGTTATCAGGCACTTCGGTTGCCCGTTGCGGTGTCGATCGACGGGGAACGGTTCGCTACGGAAGGGCGCGGCCTGCGCACCATGCGCCCGTTGCGGCGTGTTGGTATCGAGTGGGCTTGCCCGGTGCAAGGCACTGGACGTCCAGTGATCGTTCGAACGTTGGCGACGCTC
>CAZUAH010000980.1:0-3360 GCA_964617665.1 uncultured Pirellulaceae bacterium | reverse complement strand
GGAAGCTGCGTCGACAACTCGCGCATCCTGGTGGCCCTATGCGAGATGGTGAATGAAGGCGGCATCGGCGAAGAGCTGTGTGAGCTACCCATCGCGGGCGCGGCTCCGGAAGCCATGTGCGAAAAGGCCATCGCCATCGGCTTCTATTGCGTCGCCTCAGGAGCCTACGTGAACTATGCACCGGCCATGCGCGTGTCTGGCGCGCCCGCCGTGCTCGATTTCCTCACCGGAGGCATCGCCGAGATTACCGGCGGCCGTTTCGACTTCGAGGAAGATCCGGTCCAGGGAGCCCGCAACATGATCGATCACATGGATGAGAAGCGCAAGGCTCTCGGCCTGGGTCCCACCATGTACCCGGTGCCTTACGAAGGCGCGCAGGATGTAAGCATGCGGCGCAGTGGATCTTCCGGGGCTCACGAGCCTGTGGAGGCAGGCGCCGGTTCGCAGTTCACGTGTCCCGGCGCCCCTGGCTCTGTCGCGACAATGGAGGACTAGGCACGAGACAGGCCGCAATGTTAGCATCATCCCCGCAGCGAGCCCGGATCATCTTCGGGCTCGGCCCAAGCGGAAAATATCAGTCAGCAAAATAGAGTTCAGTTCGCCGGGATCGGCATTTCAAAGACTAGACAGGAAAGGAAGTTCAGACAATGACAAAGTTTGCTTGCTCGATTTGTGGTTACGTCCATCAAGGCGACTCGCCTCCCGACAAATGTCCACAGTGTGGGGCGGCTGCCGAGAAGTTTGTCCAGCAGAGTGGCGAGGGTTTGGCGTGGGCCGACGAGCACCGAATCGGCGTCGCCAAAGACGTTGATCCGGAGGTTCTTGAGGGACTCCGGGCCAACTTCACCGGCGAATGCACCGAAGTGGGCATGTATCTCGCCATGAGTCGTCAGGCAGAGCGCGAAGGGTATCCTGAAGTAGCGGAGGCTTACAAGAGGATCGCCTTTGAAGAAGCCGAACACGCCTCGAAATTCGCCGAGCTGCTCGGCGAGGTCGTCGTCGCGGACACGAAGGCCAATCTCAAGGCCCGAGTCGAGGCGGAGCACGGTGCCTGCCAAGGCAAGAAGGACATCGCCACCCGGGCCAAGGAACTCGGCTACGACGCTATCCACGACACCGTGCACGAAATGTGCAAAGACGAAGCCCGTCATGGCCAGGCATTTGCGGGGCTGCTGGGCAGATACTTCGATTAAGAATGCCTCGGTAGTCCGAACGGTCTTGCGGGGTGACATTGCGACTGGTGAAAGAACGTTCACAAAAGCCGGTATCGACGATTACGTCGACGCCGGCTGCGTGGACGTTTATGGGGCGAGGCAAGCGGGGTGCTCGGATGTCTACGCGAAGCCGTTCAACGGCGGGTGACGCACACCGAAGCAAGTTGACAGTTTGCGTCTGGCGACAGGGTCGATACGCCGACACGAGTTAGACCCGAATCGCAGACCCTCAGGACAGCCGCGTTATTGCCAGTCCAACCCGCGCAGTTAAGATGTCTCAACTGCTCGGCGGCATTGATGGACCAGCTATCCCAAAACGTTTCTCGCGTTTCCTGGAAATTGTGGCTATAATCTCCACATCGCTGGCCGTCGATGATGATATTCGACTGCCGAGCCGCAGAGAAGATGTTTTCCTGCCCCCACCTTTCACCGGCGGATACGTTCGCCCAGGACCCGCCGTTGCCGACTAGGAGGAATTTGCCATGTCACGCGTCCTCGCTTTCGTCTTACCCTTTCCGGTGTTGCTTGCCGTTACCCTGGCGCAGGCCGCGCCGCGACTTCCCAAGGAAAACCCTGAGTGGTATTCACGGCAGGATACCTGGCAGGAGACGCTTCGCGTGTCGCGCGAGGCGCTTGTCGAGTATCTTGACAAGGCGGCAGATTCGCCTATCGCCGGTGTTCCCAAGGGCGTGCGGTTTGGCCCCTGGCACTCGATCGGGCCGTTCACGCTGCCCGGCGGCAAGGACGGGTTCGACAATGCCTATCCACCGGAACGGGAAATCGAGCTTACGAAGAAGTACGACAAGCTCGGCTGGAAGCGAGAAATGCGAGCCGACGGAATCTATCACAAGGACATCGACCTGCCGAATCATGCGTCGATGTATTTGCACCGCACCGTCACCTCCCAGTCGCCGGAGACGCTGACCATCTACATCGGCTGCGACGATCGGGCCAAGGTGTGGCTGAACGGCCGGCAGGTGGGTAAGGTGCCTGGCGTTTCTCGCGGTACGCCAGTCAAGTTGCCGCTTGACGTGGGTGAGAACGATCTGCTGGTCAAGTACCATAACAACACCGGCGACAAGGGCTACTCCTTCTCGCTGACAAAGAACACGCAGAACAGCCAACAGGACAACAGCCCAGAGGCGATCCTGTGGGGACTCGTCGGGCGCGACTTCCGTGGCGCACCCCAGCGCCGGCAGATGCGATGGGAGCGCGAGGACGCGATTTGGAACGCTGATTGGCGGGCCGGCGACTTCCGTGAACTCGCCAAACGTTATGCTGCCGCGGCCCGACCGCACTCCGAACTCGACGCCAAAGCTCGTCAGCGCGCCGCTCAGGCGAAGACGACCAGCGACCTGGTCGCCGTCCGCGACCTCTACTACCAGTCTCGTGCGATTGACACCGCGGTCCAAACGGCCACCGCGATCGACTTCGCTCCGTTACGTCGTGCGATCAACGACCTGATGGAGACATTCGGGAACAGGTACCCGAAGGGCAAAGTCTACCTGGACCGGCTCGCGCAAATCGAAAAGACCCGCGATGTCGCCCTGACTCAGGGCGCCGCCGGGGCCGACAAGTTGCTCCAAGCGACGGATGAGTTCGAGGCACTCCGCAACGAGGCCCTGTTAGCCAACCCGCTGCTGGACTTCGACAACCTGCTGGTGATTCGGCGTCGTGGGAATCTTGGCCTGCCGCAGAATTGGCAGGGCAACTGTGTGATGAAGGGCTCGTACGACAACGAGATCGCGGTCCTCTCGCCGGTGCGACCTGACGGCGCGCTTACGACCGTCTACCGCCCCGAGAACAAGAGCTTCGTCGGCGATGTCGACCTGCACTGGGATGCCGAGAAGATGCTCATCTCGCAAAAGGGCGACGCGAACCGCTACGAGGTCTTCGAAATCAACGTCGATGGGACTGATCTGCGGCAGGTGACGCCCGCGGAGCCTGACGTGGACAACTACGATGCCTGCTACCTGCCCGACGAACGGATCATTTACGACTCGACCGCCTGCCTGCAGGGTGTGCCCTGCGTGGGCGGCGGCAACCAGGTCGCCAACCTGCACATCATGAACCCAGACGGCTCGGGGATCCGCCGCCTTTGTTTCGACCAGGACCATGACTGGTGTCCGACCGTGATGAACGACGG
>CAZUAH010000979.1:0-3372 GCA_964617665.1 uncultured Pirellulaceae bacterium | reverse complement strand
CAGGTTGACCAGACCGTCGGTGTAAGGGAGTGAGGGGCCGATACGCCGCACGGCCGACACCTTGCCGTAAAGCTCGGCGGCACGGATCGCTTTTCGCGCCGATTCAACGCTTTCCACGCTGCGATCGACACCCTGAACGAGTCGATTCCCGCCGACTAACGAAACGAGTCGATCGGCGTCGGCGCATCCGACCTGCACGACCAGACCGCCCCGGGCGAGTTCGGGAAACTCGCTTTCGGGCCCGTCGTTGGCAAAGACAAGGTTCGTCGTGACGACGGCAAGCAACGCGGCTAAACAACAGCTGACAACGGAGCGGCGGGTCTGCGTGCGAGCATTCATGGTAGGTCCTTATGATTCGGGAAGCGAGAGAACTGCCCTCGATGAGACCAAAGGAAAGGGTAGAAATCTGATTCTCGCGGTCGGAGCTGATTCTAGCGAGGAGGAACGGGTAATTCAAAGAGGGCAAAGCCGTTATTCTTCACTACGCAGCACCCCTCCCCGTGCGGATACCCTACACGTTCTCGAAGGACCGCAGAACCACATAGACTCGGCGGAGCAGCACGCGCATCTCCGCTTCGATGGCGGGGTTTTCGTTCTTCTTGAGGAACAGCCAGTAGGAGTGCGCGATCCCCAGCGAGTTCATGAGGAACTCGCCGAAGGTTTGCAGGCCCCTGGCACGCTCCGTGATGAGACTGCTGAGTGCGTGCCCCGGTCTGTCGCGCCCCAGCGCGATGACCCCTGCGAGGTTGACGTCATACGCTTCGAGATATGCCTGGGCCTCGGTCTCGATCAGACGTGCGCACTCGGCGGAATCCGGCGACAGGTGTTCGACCTCCTCGATGACGGCGAGGACGGCCTCGTCCTCGCTCGTCAGCAGATCTTCGAGGCAATGGTAGAAAGAAGCCCTCTGCGCTTTCTTCTGCGCCCACTCGCGGTTCTTGCGGAAGAACTTACTCGCGTGGCGGTTGTCCGTCAGTCGTCGAAAAAGAGCTTCGGGGTCCATGTGAGGCTCCAGGCGAGAATACCCAGAGCATACACCTTTGCAGCCGACATCGCCACCGTTCCGCGCAAGACTCTCGGGCGCCGCTATCATCGCTTCAGCCAGCCGGCGAGCGGCAGATGAAGATTTACCCAAATGCGGGCACGAGGCACCAGCGAGTGAATACCGAAACACAGTTGCCTGCGCTGCGTGCTGGTATGAATTCACCTGCCGCTCGCCTTGGGTGCGTCTTGAGTACCGCCGTTGGCGTTGTCTTTCGCCCGGAGTTTTCGGCCGACGGCCAGGATCCTGTCGATGATCTTGTCGGACAATTCATAGCCCGGCTGGAGTGGAAAGCCCTCCCAAATCACATAGCCGTCCGGTTCGAGGATGATCGCGTGAGGGATACCCCAGACGCCTAGTTTGTCTTTCATGCGTTTCTTCGTGTCCACGGCACTGTAGAACTCGATCTTCGGCGTTCGGGGATATTTTTCGTTCAGCTTTCGGGCTTGTTCCTCGTCTTCCTCGCAAATGCCAATCACGATAAACTCGTCACCGTACTTCTTGTGAAAGCCGTTCAACAGCGGAATGGATCGCCGACAAGGGCCGCACCACGTGGCCCAGAATTCGATCAGGACATATTTCCCCTTTGTGTCGGGCTTTTCCGTCAACCACTTCTCGACCACGAACTCGGGAGCTTCGGCCCAGAGAAACGAATGTGCCCATAGACGTCGTTCTTTCCCGACTGTCGGTGCCTTGTTGTTGCCATCGAACGGCGATTTCGTGACAGACCGCGGTATCTTCGCAGGATCGACACAGGGTTCGTTGGACGATGGATCAGTGCGACAGGGCTCGACCGCGGGCTTGTCATCTTTGGATTTAGGATTCTCCCCGGCGGTGCACTCGGTCACGCACAAGACCACTCCCAATGCAACGATGCACACCACGACTAACGTTACACAACGGGCGAGCGGCTTTGAGAACGGGACGTCAAATATCATCAGCACCTCCTATTGTTGTTAGACATTATCCGCGACGGCCTCCTGGATTTCCACCTGGGAAGGATGCAATTCTGATAGTGGCCGAACGGTTGTGACCGCGGAAGCGATGCAGCCTCACTGGAGCGATGGGACGACTATCTCCTGCGACGGAGAAAGCACTTGCATATCCTCGGAATCTGCGCTCGTCCGTCTTTCAGCTATCGAGAAGCGGTACGTACCTGCGGTCAGCGGCGGCTTGATGAGAACTGTCCTGCGTCTCCAAGCTGTATCTGAAGAGCCTGAGCCGAAGGTAAGCGTTGTGCGCAGGACATCTTTGAGCTTGTCTCGATCTGGATCATTCGCGTCGATGGAGTCTGGAGATGTGTAGGTGACGTCATCCAGAGCCACTCGCTGCACAGTTTCACCGCTGGTCGTTTCAATCAGCAACTCTTCCTTCCAAGGCCGAAGTGACGAATCGGTGATTACTCCCGCGGTCGTATCAAGCACGTAAAGGCGTCCGGGCACCTCAGGCGAGAATTCGGCAAACACGTAGATTGGCGGAAGCGGATCGTCCTCGGGCAGGAGCGGCACGTGCGCTGCATGGTGACGCAGGGCACGCGCGACCAGGGTTCGTACAAGGGGGTTGCGCTCACGCCTCCATGTCTGAGCCAGAATTTCGAGCATCGGCTTGGAGTTGGAAAGGCGATATTGGTGGGGATTCAAGTGATGAATCTGGAGCGTGCGTCCAAGCAGATTCACCGTCGCGGCCCGCACCTCATATGCCGGATCCTCCAGAAGTGGCGTCAGGCGATCGAGGCGTTTCGGCGTCTCTCCCCAGTCTTCCTCGAGAAGGCAAAGTGCAAATACGCGGCGCTTACGTGGTTGCGCAGGATCGATTGCGATCTGGAGCACGCCTGATGGACCTCGTCGAACATGATACTGAGCCCACGCCCACGCACGACCGGCGGCATCTACGTAGCCCGCCATGTCATCGGCAGTTTTGAGCGTTTCCAGTATGCGTGCAAGTACTTTGTCAGCATAGAATCCCCCCATGCCCGGCGTACTTCCGGTGGCCAGCGGCAAGCGATCGTTCGGCGGTCCCACAAGGTTCAAAAGCTCTTTCGTGCGCTCCGGAGAGTGCGGTTTTTCCAGGGCGACCTGCAGCTTCTCAACGCGCGCTTTGGCTTGCCGCAGGTCGCGCTCGAATTGCTCAAGGCCGATTGCGGCTTCAGAGAATCCGCCAAATCGGCAATCGTCGGGATCGCGGCCCTGCGGCACTGGCTCGAACCCACCGGGGTTGTTCATCTGGACGAAGCGGTAGACTCTGTCTTCCGAGAACACGCGCATTCCGGAAGGGACAATGCGGAAACGCAGCGAACCTGGAACCCCGCGTAGAGAGCGTTTGGGGTTCTC
>CAZUAH010000978.1:0-3375 GCA_964617665.1 uncultured Pirellulaceae bacterium | reverse complement strand
TTGTGGGTCGGGAATCCAGAACTCTTGGTGAAAGTAAAAAAGTAACAACCCCATATCGGACGCACGCAAACCTGCCATTCGCGGTCGACGAGAGGTGAAGATGGGAATGCGTCTTCCAGATTCTTCAGCGGCCGGTTCTTCCAAGACAAGCTGACCCAGATGCCGAAACATGCGAAAACAAGCCATAACCAGAAGTTGTTGACTGGAGGTTGAAGACGGCGGCGTACTTTAAGTGAATTGTCTTGCTGTCAAACGATCATCTCAAGGAGTACGCCACCATGCAGGAAGTTACTGCGACGACGGTTGAGTTTCCATCCACCGAGGCCAAGGACGTGCTGCCGGAGATCCTTCGAGAAGGCGCTCAGACTCTGCTCGCTCAGGCAATCGAGACGGAAGTCGCGCAGTGGATCGATAGTCATGCTCAGCTGAAGGATGAGAACGGGCACCGCTTGGTTGTTCGCAACGGACGGCTGCCCAAACGCGAGATTACCACGGGCGTCGGCCAGGTCGAGATCGAACAACCTCGTGTCCACGATCGCCGCAAGGGAGGGGCCGCGGAGACCGACAACGGCGATGGCGCCGTCGTGACATTCGATCAGGTCATAGCCGACTTCACCGGAATTCGCGTCGGTGCTGCCGAAGTACTTCGGTCCGCCGATGATTTCGCCGCGACCGTTGATCCGGACTACGGATAGGAAATGAGAACGATTCACTCCCGAACGGCCGGCAATCACATAGCTGCCGTTGCGACATTGAATCATCGGCGGGCCGTAATTCGAAATGCTCGAACGGGGATCAACGCGAGTAGCGACCAGCGGCTCGAAAAGTCGGCTGGGCGCAGTTCCATAAACAGGAAATGGCCGCGGCCGCCCGAACCGACCATGCCTGTGATCGCCAGGTTTCCTGCCTTGTTGAGCAGTATGCGGCGTCCCTTGTTGACGCTCGCGTCAATCGTGTGCACGGCCTGCCCGATGAAGCGACCTTTGGCATCCCAATGCGCGATGTGGCTGGCGGTCACGGCTCAGTTGGTGGCAGCGGAAAAGATGATGACGACTCAGTCGACAAGCAAGAGTCGGAGTCACATCCTCCGGTGCCTCCTGCGGTGTTCTCTTTTTCGCCCGTGGTGAACGCCGTACCCACAGCCGCTCGGATGCATCGCCACGTGTCTATTTCGGCATCGGCAGTACGATCGTGGCGTTCTCGTTCAGCGAGACTTCCCCTTCCTTGCCGTCGATCCGGTACTGGATCTTCAGCTGCTTCACGATACCCTGAGCCGGGTCACCACCTAAGCTCTGGTTGTAACTCGTACTGGGCAGAAAGATGATGCGGTAGTTCTTGGCGTATTTGCGGAGAACCGTGGTGACGTCTTTGATTTTCGCGCCGGCACCGTACTCGGCCTTGATGATTTCCAATTCGACCGGCTTCTGACCGGCCTGTGCCAGGGCTTTACCGAGTTCGGCGCGGTTGATGCCCTTGCTGGCCATGCCCATCACTACCAGTAGCGCCTGCTCTTTCAAGGCGGGAACCTTGGCCGCTTCCATGGCGATCGCTTGCATCTCTTCGCTGGGGTAGCGAAGCAGAACTTCCAGCACCAGTTGCTTGTCCGCGTCGCGAGTGGCGGTTTCCAGGGCCGTGCGGCACATCGCTGCTCGGCGGTCGGCGGGCATGTCGAATTGCCGGGCAATCCGGATGTACGCCCGGATCGCGCGGATCTTGATCCGATCGTCGCTGACCGCGTTGTGAAGATCGAGCAGGATGGGCGCGGCGTCGGCCGACTTCCACTGCCCCAACACGCGGGAGGCGGCGTCACGCAGTTCCGCGTCGTTGGATCGGGCGGCTGCGGCGACCGTTTCGAGCGACATCGCTCCACCGACGACATTCAGCATCTCCAGAATCCTGACCTTCACCGGTCCGTCTACCTTCGGCATCGCCGCGACAAGCTGCGCGGCGACGGCTTCCCGATCCTCCGCACGCAGGCAGACCTCACACAAGGCTTTGTCCAAGGCAGCCGCCTCCTGCGCCTCTTTGGTATCAGGGAGTCGTACAATCAGCTTCGGCAAGTCGGCCGTTTCGATCACTGCACCTAGGCTGGCCAAGGCCGCGATCCGGACCTTGGAATCCGCGTCGCTGGCAGCCAGCCATAGCGCAGGAACTGCGGCGGCGGTGCGCCGCCGACCGGCTAGCTCCATGAGCACAATTCGCATCTTACCCTGGGCCTCGGACAGCCGCGCCGCGACCTGCTCGTCGACGGACTTGTCTTGCAGGCTTTCCATCGATTCCATCGCCGCTTGCGCTACATCGGCGCTGCCCTCGGCCGCCGCATCGAGCAGCGCGGGCACACACGAGGCGTCGCCGACTCGCTTCAGGGCGCGGAAGGCGAGGATGCGAAGCTGTCCGTCTTCGCTCTGCGCTGCCTGGAGCACGGTCGGCACGACCCGTGCCTCGCCGCGGTCCGCGAGCGCCAGAATCAGCAGGCCCTGTCGCTCGGCCGGCACTTTCGGCAATTCGGCCACGAGCGCGTCGGTGATCTCCGAGCTTGGCGACTCCATGGCGGATCGCACGGCCGCGGCGGCCAGGGCGTAGTCCGAACCATGGAGGGCTTCTACCAGGAGTGGAACGCCGTCCTTGCCCCGTGCGAGGATCGCGCCACGCAGCGCCGCGCCGCGGACTTGCGGCGGTGCATCCGCCAGTTCTCGCAAGCGATCGTAGATGGCTTGCGAAGGTGCACTCTGGCCATCCGTTGCCAATGCCTCGGCGCAGCGGAGCAGACCTTCGCAAGTGGCCGTTTGGTTGCCGCCCGTTGCGTCGGTTAGTGCGTCCTCCAGGGCCTTCGCGGCCTCAGCTGTGCCGATATTGCCTAGCGCACGGGCAGCGGCCCCAGCGGTGTCGGTCTCTTTGAGCAGTCCGGCCAGCGCATCTACAGCTTTGGCATCGCGTCTCGCGCCAAGACTGCCAATCACGCCCAACCGCGGCTGGCCCTGGACCTTGCCCAGAGCATCGCGCAGGGCGTCGTCGACCAACGGGTCTCGAATACCCTCCAGAGCGTAGCGTGCCATGTGCGATAGTTTTTCATCGCCCAGCAACGCGGCCAGCGTGGGAACCGCTTCCTTGGTGGCGATTCGGGCCAACTGTCGGCATGCAGCCGACTTTTCCTGTAGCGTCGCGTCCGAACGAAGCACACTGAGCAACTCGGCTTCCTGGGCGAATGAGTGAGTGGTAGTGGTGGCCAGTAGGGCTACGGCCAGGACCAGACATCTTTTCATATTGCTTTTCCACATGGTGGCGAATTCCCGTTGACGGTAAGGAAGGAAACAGGGGTAGGACCAATGAACGTGTACTAGTGTTGTCCCGCGGTCTCCCGACCGCGGGACCCGC
>CAZUAH010000977.1:0-3384 GCA_964617665.1 uncultured Pirellulaceae bacterium | reverse complement strand
GTGGAGTCCCTCAAAATGATCCCCAATCGTGAAGAGAATCTGGGCCGCCGGACGGTTCTTCCCATACTGCTGGCCGTCGTCATTCTGCCGCAATTGTCAAGGAGTTGGTTCCCGTTTCTCACCTCTTACGCGACAGGTGCAATCTTGTCGTCTTGCTGGTCGGTGCGATTTTTCTCGGAACATACATCATCGGCATATTCGCGCCACTGGTGAACCTAATCGATTCGCTTTCTTAACCCGGTGCTTTCTAAACAGGGCGGCCACAATCGTGAACGAGAACTCGCTGACGCGATTCAGTTCCACATCCGACAGTGACAGGCGGCTTCGTGCGTTCCATCCGATCGCCTGTTGGCCTCTGATTGCCGTGCTCTTTTCCGCCTGTTCACCCAAGCCGCCACCTCCCGCACCGCCAAAGCCGGCACCTTACCCGGTCCGTAGCCTTTCTGGTTTCACGTTTGCCGACGCCTCGCTGAAGACAACGGCCAGCCGGTTCGACCGTGCGGCTTCGGGCATCTATCAGTCCGATTGGATTAAGCATCCATTAGCGAGATCTCCTTCATCACCCCAGTACCGACCTAATTACGAGGCGAGTTGGGAGCTGCTACCGACTCCCGATGTCGGCGCCGAGCACTATATCAACCTCACATTGATTTCAACTCGCCATCAACCAGACCGAATCGAATCCGTCGATGCAAAAGTCCGCTACTTTCCGACTAGTGGCTGGGGTGCCGTGGCGTCGTATGGCATCAATGCGCGACTGCCGCAGCCAGTCGGTGTTTTCGGAATGCGCTTCGTCGACATCAAGCGACCCCGTCGGCAGCGCTGGATTCATGATTTTGATCTTGATGTGCCCGTTTTCGGCTGCAAAGCGGAGATCAAGGGAGGCGACCGCACCTACGTCTTTCGCGTAGTAACCATCGAAGCTTCCGGATTCGAACCGATCACCTCCATTAATGAACGGGTATGCGCTTACCTGGCCTCTCCGGAAGCACTTCGGGATTCCGCGCTGCAGGAGTTGGAGGCGATTGAAGCGAAGGCCCCAAAGGATGTTGAATCCGGTAAGGCCTGGATTAGCACCGTGGACTGGACAAACGTCAGCTCGGACAATCCACCAAGGGAAATGCCGCCCCGACCGGGAGCATCGCTTCCGGATGAACTCAAAGCGGAGGCGCTAGATGCATTGCGAAAGGAAATCGAGCGCCAGCGCACGCTCATCAAAGACCACTATCGAGCCTTACACGCGTCGGCCCAACAGGCATTCCCTTTGTACGACTGCATCGAGGACAGTGTACAAAAGGAAACACCGGCAACATCGGGCTCGCAGGACGTCAAGCAGCCGTGATGAACCCGATCTAGACGCACGCCAAGGCGCCCACTACTTTCCCAAGTCCTCGAACGACTCGCGACAATCGGTCGAAGTCGATCTTGTCGATTGTGTCTTCTGGCTGGTGGTAGTGGGGATATCGGAACATCGCCGTGTCGGTCACCATCACGGCCGGATAACCCTCTTGCCAGAATGACCAATGATCCGAGAAGCCAACACCGTAGACTGCACCGGGCAAAGCCGCGCCTTCGGATGGGAACTTCTCTTCCTGGCGGAAGGCACGGATCGCTTGGAGGACAAGTCGGCGCGATTTGATGTTTCCGACGAAAGCGATGAAATTGGCCTCCGATGGGTACAGGAGCCCAAACGGCTGCGGGTATTTCTGGCTGCCCGGAGCGTCGTCATAGTAGCCGATCGTCTCCAGGCTCAGCATGGCCACGACTTTCTCGGCCCGTTCGGCACAACGCCGCGAGTAGACCCGTGAGCCCATCGTGTCGGTATGAGCGTACGGCTTTTCTTCGTTCACAAACGCAACAAAGCGCAACGTGCGATCGAACGTGCCTCCAGAAAACCGCCGAGCCAGAGCGAGCGTTGCCGCAACGCCGCTGGTGTTATCGTTCGCACCCGGTGTGCCGACTACCGTATCGTAGTGCGCCCCGACGAGAACGATTTCTTCCGGTCGGACGGAGCCCCGAATCTCGACCTCCAAGTTGCGGCAGTTGCAGCCGTTTACTTCGTACTCTTGGGGATTCACGGCATATCCAGCCGCCGCGAATTCACATTCAATATGATCGGCCGCCGCGGACAATTCATGCGGGCGATTTCGGATGTTTCGTTCGCCAATCTCCTCGGCAAGAGTGGCCACGTCGCGGCGAAGCTCGACGGCAAGCGACTTCAACGCGTCGTCTGCCACTGGCAGTTCGCCGCGAAAACTGCGCCCGGGCATGTTCGTCGGGAACCACCACGGCATGACAGCGACCAAAACTGAAGGGAAAGATGCAACACGCCGCTGAGTAGACCCAGCGGCGTGCTGAATGGATCACGGAACTCTGGCCGATGCGGCGAGCTATTCCGCTGGCTTCTTCGCCTTCTTGCGGCCGCCCTTCTTTGCGGGTTTCTTCGCAGGCTTCTTCTGACCCGCGACAAGCTCCTCGCAGCTCACCTTTTTGTCACCGTCCTTGTCCAATCTCTTGAAAGTCTGCTCGGCCCGTTCGATGTCCTCTGGCTTCGTTCGGCGTCCCTTGAATTCGTCGAACGTCAACTGGCCGTCGCCGTCCTTGTCCATCATCTTGAAACGGAACTCGGGGGGCTTGTTCTTGAACTCCTCGATACACACATTGCCGTCGCCGTTCTTGTCCAGCAGTTTGAACAACTCCGCGGCGTTCTCCCCGCGTCTCTTCCCCTTGAATTCGTCAGCGGTCAATTCGCCATTGCCATCCTTGTCCAGCTTCTTGAACTGCTCCTCGGCCATTTTGGCCATCTTCTCTTTGGCCGCCTGTCGTTTGTCGGCCGCGGCTTTCCTCGCGGCTGGGTCGTCTGCCGCCCACAGGTTTCCGGTTACCAGCAATGCGGCGACAACGGTCACCAACAACTGCACACAAGTCCTGGACATCTCATAGCTCCTTACGTCATGGGATTGATCGAAACACCACCAAACATGCAATAACTGCCCTCTGCCGTGGGCACTTTCATTGAGCAAATAGAGCGGTCGGAACCTCGGGTGTAAAGCCCCACAGCGTGATTGATAGGCTCGTGGCGATTCTCTCTGGTACAGACGCCAAGTTTGCTGTAGTTGCCAGTACGTGCTCCCGCGACGACATGGAGTTTTTGGAAACCGTGGTGCGGAACAGGTCTCGCGTCATTCAGTGTTTCGACACAATCGACGCGGCGATGTAATGTCTGGGGCAAAACCGAGAATTCACCAGCAACAGATAATCACACACGACCTGGGTTAAGTGTCGATTTGCAGTTCCATAACCCCTCTGGTATGTTCTGTGTGGGCAGATGTAAGGCGTCAATTAGCCCTCCCGTCTCAGCGTCGTTCGGAGTGACCGAACATG
>CAZUAH010000976.1:0-3392 GCA_964617665.1 uncultured Pirellulaceae bacterium | reverse complement strand
GCGCCCACGTTCTGGCGAACGTGGCTACGACAGTGTGTCACGCAATCCCCGGGGGGCGTGAGATATTTGGGTTAGTGCTGTCTTAGTCGAGATCGATTCAGCTCCAGGAACGGATCGTTCTGAAAGGAACAGACGATGAGGGTATTTTGCACGTGCTGCCTGATTGGGTCCTTCATGACGCTCGTGTCGTCGACCGTGGCGCAGGATAGGATGCAGACCGCGTGCGAGATGGTTCGACCGCGCCCGCAGGTGGCCGGGGCTCCCAAACACAGCGATGTCTGCTTTTCGCCGCGGTGGCCGCGCAAGCGGCCGGGTGGCGATCCGTTAGAGATGGCGAAGCGTTTCCACGCCACGCGTTTGAAATGGGGCTATCTGGGCAATGCCAGCGAGTTTTGTCAGCAGGCTGCGGTCATGGGCGCATCGGTCTGCGGTGCGGTGAATTCTAATCTGGCGGACAGTACGCTGGGGAAGCCGACTTATGAAGTGGGCCGTGCCCGCAACTTGGACGGCGAGCGAGTTCTTCCAGGATTCATGCGCGATTGAGGCTGTGCGAACAATCCTGAGTTCCAGCGGATCTGGCTGGAACACGCTGAACAGCAAGTTCGCGCGGGCGCGCAACGTATCCAAAATGACGGCCCACGCCTCAGCGAAGGCGGAATGTTGCATTGGGGCGGCTGTTACTGTGAGCACTGCATCTCCGGTTTCCGCCAGTACCTGGTCAAATCGCTGTCCGCTGAGCGTTTGGTGGCGCTCGGGCTCGAACCCATTGAAGAGTTCGATTACGCCTCTTACCTGCGCGGGAATCGTGAAAGTGCTCCTGGAGTCGACGAAGCCCGCGCGCAAGCGGCCGACCTGCTCGCCATGTTTCAGGACTTCCAACGTGCCAGCGTCCTGGACTTTTACAGAGATGTTCATACTCAGCTTGAAGATCGCGTTGGCCGCAACGTGCCCTTCTCGAGCAACAACGCGGAAGGCTTCCTGCTGTACCTCCACCGAGTACACGACTTCGCCATGTTCGAAGCTTATCCCGACAAGGAGGGAATTCCCGAATTCTTCTACCGGGAACGTGTGCTGCCACTCCGACGAATCGGCAAGCCTTTCGTCGCAACGTTCGTAAGCGAGGATGTTCAACACACACGCCGCATGATCGCTCAAAGCTACGCGTTTGGCTCTCAGACCATTGCTCCGTGGGATGTATTCACCGGAGCCAAATCACCTCGCGTCTTCGGTGATCCTTCCGATTCTGCTGACCTTTACGGTTTCGTCCGGGCCAATTCCGCGCTATTCGACGGATACGAGGAGGCCGCAGTCACTGGTGCCGGACTGGATGACTCCCGACTGGCGGACTTCCCACCGGTTCGTCTGCGTGGCGGCACTCGACAAGTCGCCGCAGTGGTCCGGGCCCTTCCGGGACGGCCGCAAGCGCCGGTTGTCGTGCACTTGATCGACTGGGCGTCCCAGTCGGAACCGTTCACGTTGATCTTCGATCCCAGACGATTCTTTGGCGATCGTCCCTTGCGTGTTCGGTTTCTTACACCTGCCCCATACATCCCTGCCATCCACACTCAGGCAACAGAGACGGGTGACATGAGCAAGTTGGGCGTGGCCAAGGAGTGCAAGGCAGGACGGCAAACTCAGATTGACTTGCCTGCGCTCGACCCCTGGGGCATGCTGGTCGTCGAACCGGGCGCAGAGCGGGACGACCAAGATCTTTGGAGTCCAATGATCTGGGCCGAGCCAGACAGCTACTACGCCAAACACTTGCGCGTCAGGCTGGACTGTCCTTCACCCAACACGACTTTACGATTCACACTGGACGGGAGCGAACCCCTCCCGTCGTCACCTCGGTACCGTGACCCGTTGGTGTTGTCGGAAACCACGGTCGTTCGTGCTCGCGTGTCTGCTGCGGACGGCCAGCCGGGTCCGCAAGCACAGGCCGAATTTCGACGGCTTGCCGGACGCGCTGCGACGATGCTCCTGCCCGACGCGCCGCCCCTGCGGGAAAACCTCGAGCTGTGGATCTCTGCCGATTCCCTTTCGGATTCGCATACAGACGGAGATGATGTCTCGCGTTGGATACCCCGCGCCGGACCCGCGCCGACCGCATCCGACGTGCGGCTGCTCAATGGAGAGACGGCCTCACCACCCGTGTTCCGCACCAACCGCATCAACGGCCATCCTGTGGTGGAGTTCAGTGAGTCCTCACACCACCTGGATATTCCACGCTTCAGCGCCAAGCATCTGGCCGGTAAACGCTTTACCATCTTCATGGTTGCCCGTTCTAGTGATCTGCAATTCGGATTCGGTGGCAACGCGCTCAGCGGATCGGGCGGTATCCCGCGTTTGTACGTGACACGGGGAAGCCTGCATTTCGATGTCTTGCGAGGAATTCCGACAGGAGCGCCGGCGGGCAAGGCCGCCATCAACACCTACGTGTACGACGGCGACCAGCTTCAGACGTGGGTCGACGGCAAACCACGTGGACGAAGGGAACAGAAAGAAACGGTAGCAGCTTTCGGAAGCGGTGGGCACTCTGCGATTCCCTTCTGGGGAGCTTCGCAGTTTCACGGCGGAGAGATGGCGGAGATCGCCGTGTTTGATTGCGCCCTGACCGACCCAGAACGCGTCGGCATTGAATCCTACCTGGCCGACAAATACAGCATCCACGACCGCCAAGTGGCGCTAAGCAGTGCTTAGTGGGCTTGGACTACTACGGCGACGACCTGGAGATGAAATGGTACGAGGACGTAGTACCTCACTTCATTCGGTCTTGTTAGTACGATGGGCCTCCGAGCCCGTCGGGGAATGGTCGGCCTCGGAGGGCCAACCTACAAAAACAAGAGACGCGAGGACGTAGCCTCATTGGGCAAATCGTTCGGGCTTGGTGTGGTCGGCCCCAAACGCGACTCCCGCGACTCGTTCGCCTGACTACCCGCTCACAAGTTTTCGAATCCAATGTGGGACGGACAATCCTGTCCGTCGATCAACCGCTGACGGACAGGATTGTCCGTCCTACATTTCTGCATTCTGCGCAAGAACTTGTGGACGCGTGCTTACCTGTGATGGATCCATGCGATCCGAGAGCGATCCCCCGCCACGCGCTACTTCCAGGCGCGGAGTTGGGACTGAGCAATGGCCGCCAACAAGAACGCCAAGGAACTCCTGACCGATCCTTTGATCGTGGGCGAGATCCAGTTACCGACGCAGGACGGTTAGACCTTGGCGCACGACTCGCCCCCAGTTTCTGACACAGGAGTTGTCGTCCTCAGTCGCGAACGACACCCGCTTGCGCTCTCAGGACACGCCCTCCTTGGTCATCTTAGAGATTTGCGTTAGTGACTCAGGACGTTTTGTCCTGAGCGCGCAAGCAGCATGCCGCATTTGCACCCGGA
>CAZUAH010000975.1:0-3393 GCA_964617665.1 uncultured Pirellulaceae bacterium | reverse complement strand
GCAGTTGGAACAGGGAATGCTGTTCCTCGCGTTGGCGAATTTCCTTCATGACAATGTTGTGCGCGAAATGTTTGTAAATGATCCGTTGATCAAGAAAGGGCTCGAACTGTCAGGCTCGCGCATAAAACACAATCCGGAATTGCTCAAACGCTGGGAAGAGCGTGATGCCATGCCGATTGAAGCAACTCCAATTCGGTTGAAAGGTGAGCGAGAGATCGCCGCGGAAACGGTAACGAGTCTGAATTTGAGCAAATTCGTTTCTTATCAGCCGGAGCTACTCAGGATCGAGCACGGGGAAGGCTCAACGGTTCTCGCCATCGATGGTGAGCGAGAATGGAAAGAACTAATCTGTTCCATAACAGTTCCTTCCATAGACATCGAAGGTCTAGATCGCGTGGAATTTGAGATTGATGTGCTCAAGAGCGATAGTCCGGAGCCGGGATACCTGAGGTTTACATTTGTCGACAAGTTTAACCAGGACCGCTTCGCCGTACTTGAGTTAGATCCCGAAAAGGAACACTACAGCATTTCAGCGCGCGACATCTACGGTTTCTTTCTCGACGATGACCTTATGGCCGGTATGACGATTAGCTTCAATCGTCAGCCGTGGTTTTATCCCATCGAACGGTTGAACAGCAAAGCGCTTTCCCTTGACATTAAGAGCATTAAGATAGTCAGCAAAGCGAACCCGCAATAAGGAATCCCGTCATGGTTGAAGACTCCGCTCACCGTGGCCGATTGCCCTGCCCCGTGATGTGAAACACTGGTCACTGACAACGCTACGGGAGAAGCTCATCAAGATTGGGGCGAGGGTACCCGGGGGCTTTGGCCGCAGATGAACATGAGGCCCACAACCATGCGATCCGCACGACGACACACCTTGGCCGCATCACTGGCATTACTTTCTCTGAGCGTGGCCGCTTCTACCGCATCACCCGTGGCGGGCCAGGAAAACGCGTCTCCCTTGCAGGCAGAGAAGAAGATCGAGGCTTCCGGTGATTGGACTTCATTCCAGAAGCTAGAGGGTGTCAAGAACCAGGGGACGGCGACTTTGACTCCGCAGGGCAAAGGTGTCCGGATTGGCGGCGCACTGGCCACGCCGTTCCACCTGGGTAGCATCGAGGCGATTGCCACTAGCGAAGTTCGGCTGTATGTCCCCAAACGGGAAGCCACTACCGATCACGGATCCGCCCGCCTGAGTTTTTACGGAACAAACAGAAGTGACCGGCTATCCGCCTTTGTCTGCTTCAATCTGCCGGGAATGAAAGAAGGCGAGGCCGAAGCGGGGTTTCTTGCTCGCAACTCCAAACGAATACCGATTACCGTCGAAACCTGGCATACCATGAAGATGGAAATAATGGATGGGCTGGCCCGGATGAAGATCTGGGCGGATGGTGCCGGGGAACCCGATTGGCTGCTGGAACTAAGCGTCGATTCCTGTCTACAGGACATTGATGGCGTCGGCGTCCGCACCTATGGACAGCCGATCCTGTTCGAGGATTTTTCCGCGTCCGGAACGGTCTATCAGGAATCCCTGATGACCCTGGGTTCACAAGAGCAAGGAATCGTCGGCAAGCTCCGTCATGACGGCTCGCTGAAGGAGCTGCGGTTTCGCTATGCGGGCGGCTGGCGCGATGTGGAGCTCCGTGGCGATGCCTGGCGGGGGCCAAGCTTTGGCAAGGAAATTCGCCTGCACCGTGATCCTGAGAATCCCATGGCATTCATCGGTCAAAAAGGGAACATCAGCTACGGCTTGGGCTACAACATCGTTGGCAACCATCTCCAGTTCCGGGCAACCGTCAAGAACACGGGGAGCACCCCTTTCGCACCGCAGCGGATCGCGCTGGTTCTTGGTGTGGATAGTTTCATGGATGCCTATCCTCATTGGAACAAGGTCCATTTCCCCACCTTCTTCCGCTGCGAACCGACTCATCTATGGGGATACATGATGTCGCCCGACGGTAATATCCTGGGTGTGTCCTCGCCTGATCCGGTGGGCTCCTACACCATCGAGTACATCCGTGCAATGTATGCCCATCATATCTACACGGCCAGTCTGGATCTGCTACAAGAGCCGCCGACGCCCGATCATCATCCTAAGTACGCGCCACTGGAACCGGACCAGGAAAAGAGCTGGACGGTCACTCTCGTACCCATTGAAACACTCAGTGACGTGAAGCCCGCGCTGGCGCTCAGTGCCGCGGCGCCCATGTTCGATCTGTACCGCACGACGCTTGAGCCGGGGCAGCCTGCCGAACTGACGATTTCATCTTCCTGGCCGGTGAGAGTCACCATCACGGATACAAAGAACAAGACGGTCACCTGCGAAGTCGAAACGAACGGTGAGAATCAATACCAGGTCACCTTCAACGATACCCAAGAAATCGGGTATTACGTCGTCTGCGTCAAAGACGACCGAGGCAAGACGGCGATTGGCCGATTCTTTGTGCGTCCGCCCTGGTCGTGGTATCTGAAGAAGGGGCGGACCGAAGCCCTGCGTCTGACCCCACGGGGCTTTACGGATAGCATCGATGGCTACTCCTGCGAGTGCTACTACGGCCTGCTGGGATTCTACCTGGCCGCCAGATACTTCCCTGAGCAGGAGATCGATGAAAAAGGCGACCAGATTCTAGAAAAGGTCCTGCGGCGGCTGTTCAAGGAAAAGGATGGCATGCGTTTCAGCGGCAATGCCGAGCGGATCACCAATGGCGAATTCATGATCAGCCTCCTGGTCAAGCGCTACCAGGCTACCGGCGACATCAAGTCACTGCAAACGGCCAACGAGTTTGCCGAGTTCCTGTTGTCGCGCCAGCACGAAAAGGGATACTACGGCGGCTATGGCATGGCACCCTACACGTCCGTTCTCTATCCGGCAAAAGCATTGATGGAACTCATGACCGAAGAGAAACTCCTGGGCGTCAAAGACCCTGTCTGGCAAGAACGATATGATCGGCATTATGCCTCGGTCAAGCGGGCGATGGACGAACTGATCGCCTCCGGCACCGATGTGAAAACCGAAGGGAGCTATACTTTCGAGGACGGAGCGATTGCCTGTTCAGGGCTTCAGCTTGGGATGTTTGCCCTGTTGCAGGACGAGCCTGAAAAGCGGAAAAAGTACGCCGATGCCGCCCGGATGTTCATCACCGGGCACGCCAGCCTGACCCGGCTTCTTGATACGGACGCCCGATCCCACGGCGCCACGGCTCGCTGGTGGGAAGCCTGGAACGATGTCCGCCGAGGCGCCCAGATGATGACCTCGCCCCACGGCTGGTCGGGCTGGCGGATGTACGGGGTCTGGTACCTCTATCTTCTGACAGGCGAAGAGCAGTATCTGCAAGGTGTTCCGGCGGCGCACTCTGCGAGCGCGTGGCCATGAAGTAGCGGCTCGGATTT
>CAZUAH010000974.1:0-3401 GCA_964617665.1 uncultured Pirellulaceae bacterium | reverse complement strand
CGTCTTCGTTGCCAGCAAACTCAGAATAACTGTATAGAAATGGGTAAGGACAAGGGCCCCCGGCCCATGCTGCGAAAATGCTTCGCAGCGTCGCCCTGGGTAGACATCATCCCAAGAGCGGGAACCCTGTAGGGGTTCCACATTGGTCTTTTGCTGGAGAAAGAGAATGAGCAACAGAACGATAACAGCCTTGTGCCTGTTCATCGCCGTGCTGGCAGGTCTGACGACTCACGCCCGTGGCGAGGTCCGGTTGACGATCAAGGAAGTCACAAACATCCGACCCACCCACGATGGACGCTATTTCGGACGGGCATCGCTTCAGGTGTTGGCCAGCGGGGTGTGGGTGATGGCGTATGTCCACTCGGACCACCATTGGAAGGACCCTGGCGGCCAGATCGAAGTCATGTTTTCCGGCGACGAGGGCCGGACATGGGCTCCGCCGAATACGTACTTGGACGGCAAGCCTGTCACGGGGCTGCCCAGCGCTGCAAGCCCGAAGGAGTCGCCACACGATCCCGTCGAGCCGTATATCTACCTCGCGCCGAATGGGGACTTGGTGATCGCAGCCATGGACGCTATTTTTCCTCCAGGCCAGGGCGAGTCGCGCCCGGGCCACGGCGGCATGTGGATAACCGTCTCGTCAGACGATGGCCGAACTTGGAGCAAGTGGACCAAGGTAACGTTTCGGGGAATCCCAGGTGGAGGTTGCGGTGATCTGACGCAGGATTCTTTCCTCGACGGGAACACGATCTACGCCACTTCGCGGCTCAGCGACTGGCGTCAAAATCAGCCCGGCAAGTTGCTGTCCGCCGAGTGGTTCTATCCGGGTAAGACGCTTCCCGCTCTGCTCAAGTCCACCGATAACGGGCGCACGTGGGAATTCGTCAGTTGCTGTGATAGCGAGAGAGACTGGGATCGGACCGGCGATTCCGAAACCGGAATCGAACGCGTTGGCGAGACTGAACTTGTGGTCGTCATACGCGGTGGTTTCAAAACGGAGCTGCCCTGGTTGACCAGGAGTCAGGACATGGGCAAGACGTGGACGAAGCCGATCCAAGTGAGTTCCAGAGTTAAATCATGGAAACGCGCCAGGATCTACACGCTCAAGCATCTCAAGCACTTGAGCCGCGTAGAGACCATCCCGGAATGGTGGAACGATACCACACTGATCGGCACCGGTGTCCATCAGGTCACCGCAAGCACGCGCAACGTTGGGCTCTGGCATTCGGAAGACAAAGGGAAGACTTGGAGCGCACCGTTGGATCTCGACACGACCACGCAAGACGCGGGTTACGGCGACCTGCGGATGCGCAAGAACGGCGATCTCGTCGTCGTCTCCTACCACGGAGCCCACGACCAAGCGTCAATCAAGCAATACGTGGTCGGCATCGAGACCCGCGAGTGCCCGTAGAACGAGTCAAGCTCTGGTGGAGATTGTCGTTTGATCTCATCCGCTTGAGAGTCCGATCGCGACCGTCAGATGCTGGCCCACCAGTCGTTGCCGTACGGTTGGCGCGGGCTCGCGCTGCTAGCATCGTTCTTGGTCGTGCAGCGATTGGCGTGGCACCGCTGGGAGTAGACTGATATCATGCCCCCCGGAGGGCGAGACTATGGCCACAGACCGGTTTGATGACATCCTGAAGCGTGCACGCGATGAGCTCAGCTCGGACGAACAGCGAAAGCTCATCGCGGAGTTGTCGAAGCAGGGCGAAACGGCAGAGGGGAACGGCGGACAACGATCGCTCTTTGATGCGCTGAATGACCGTGGCCTCATTGGTTCGCTTGCGGATGCGCCAGCCGATCTTGGCACCGCCCCGGAGCACATGGAGGGTTTCGGCCAGGATGCTGAATGAACCGGTTTTAGTCGATACCGGAGCACTGATTGCTCTGTTCAATTCAACCGACCCATCTCACAGAGCGTGTGTGTCGCAAGCAAGAGTTCTACCTGTGGGGAAAGCGTTCACCTGCTGGCCGGTAATTACTGAGGCAAGCTATCTGTTGCGGAAGTATCCGGAGCAACAGAAACTGCTTTTTTCTGCCGTCCATGACGGCGAATTCGTCCTTCTACCCTTGGAGGCTGAGGACCTTCCGTCGGTTCAAGGTGTGTTCAGCAAGTACCACGATCAAGAGGTGGACTTGGCCGATGCTGCGCTGGTACACCTTGCGGACCGGGAAGACATCTCCACGGTGTTCACCACCGACCGTCGGCACTTCAGCGTATATCGGCGGCTGAACGGCAAGGCGTTTCGAATACTCCCCGATAGTGACGACTAGCCGCCAACCTAGCGGCGTTTGCAGTCGACTCACGAAGAACCGAGGCGAGAGGTACTGCTTTCCTGCCAGGGCCTTCGTGGCCGGCTGCGGAGCAGACCAGAATCCCAACTGTAGTGCGTTGCCGACCTACATCCCCCAGCCTCCGCGTATTGCGTGAAGGTGGATACGAGGGCGGCGATCACCGGCGGTAAACAAACTTCGCCGCTCCGTTCGACGAGTCAATTGAACAACGAATCATCGGCAAAGTACACGAACTGAACCAGCGACTCGTCGGCGAATGAGAAAGAAACGTTCGCCTATCCGAAGGGGTGGGCCAGTCAGAGCGATTGCTGGGGCTGCAGGTAGTCTTACCTCGCTTTCTTGCTCCAACCAGAACACGCGAGTCTCGAACAGAAGGAAACAGAGTACACAGAGTCCATATCTCTTCTCCGTTCTCCGCGTTGCCCCCTGTTCGCGGAAGACTACGCACACCACCGTCCAAGCCTGGAACGGCACCTCGTCAGACGCGAATCGGGCCGTACACTTCACGACGAGAGTCTGGCCAACGTAGCCCAGATCGTTCGGAATTGCGCCGTCTCGTTTGTGTGCCCGTTGCGAAACCGCCACAGATTGACTAGTTTGAACACGCGAGGCCATACTATTGCGCGGCAGGTATGAAGCAAGAAGTCAACTCCCAAGAGCGCGGCGCTAATGTCATCAGACACTCGTTCGACTTTCGGTCTTGCTGGACGGATTGGATCGGCCGTAGCTATATGGATCCCCTTTGTCTTCACAGTTGGTCTGGCAATCATCGGTTTAGCGAATGACCTTCGGTTGCTTCTGGGACTAGCTGTTGTCGGGATCTTGATAACATGCTTCGCCGTGTGCCGCTCAGCGAATCGTGACGCCGAAAGGTGGAAGACTGAAACAGCAGATGAGCGAAAACGTCGAGTAGAGGCGGAAGCGAGGTTGAGTAGTCTCTCGGTTGATGTCATGGCCGAACTGGTAGCCATATTTGAAGCAGGAGCCCGAGGGAAATGGTTGTCAGAGCTAGTCGACACGCTTCGTTTGCTCGAAGCTGCAGCCCACTTCTCTTCAACGCGGATTTCCGCGGTAGTTAATCGAATGACACTTTTCAGGTTTTACGT
>CAZUAH010000973.1:0-3405 GCA_964617665.1 uncultured Pirellulaceae bacterium | reverse complement strand
GCGACGGTGGCCGCACGTGGCAACCGCTGAACCAGATCCCGATGGCCCATCAACTCGCCAGTGGCGAGATCCTCGGCCTGGGCTTTCACACCGAACCGGTCCCGGAGCGGCCGGGGAATTTTTCCGGCACACGCTTCGTGTCCAATGACGGCGGCAAGACGGTTCAGAAGGAGAGAATCCTCCTCAACGTTCCCGAGGCCACCGGCGGCATCGGCCACGCGGCGGTCAAGGGACCCCCGTTCTATCGCTCGATCATCGAGCAACCCGACGGGAGCTTGCTGGCGGCCATGTACGGATGGTTCCGAGGCGACGACGTCCCGGTGCCGGGGCAACCGGGCTCGACATACTATCGGACCTTCTTGGTCTCCTCGACAGACGGTGGGAAAAACTGGGCTTTACTCTCCACCGTGGCCTACGACCCCAATATCGGTACCGAGGGTTATTGCGAACCGGCCATCCGCCGTTTGCCCAACGGCGACCTGCTGGCCATGCTGCGGACCGGCGGCAACAACCGGCCCTTTTGGCAAGACAACCCGCTGTGCCAGACCCGTTCTACCGACGGCGGGCGAACTTGGCCGAAGCCCGATCGCACGGGCGTGGAGGGCGTGGCCCCCGACCTATGTGTGATGTCCGACGGCACGCTGGCGTGCAGCTACGGCCGGCCAGGTGCGGACCTGATGCTCAGCACCGACAACGGCCGCACTCCTTCGCGAACCAACGACTGCGGGCTTCTACTTCTTCTTCGGTTGCGGCCCGGAACTGACATGCGGCGCAAGCTTGTCCCACTCGCTCGACGCCACGCAGTACAGACAGAAGTCGCCATGATCGTAGATCGAACAGTTGATCGGGCCGCGCTTGCCCTTGTGCACGTAGGCTCCGACAAACGGCGTCCCGGTCGGCCGTACCACCCTGGTGATCACCCACGTGATGCCATCAGCGCCGTTCTTGCCCGAAACCAGACTGTCGCGTTCCCACTCGTTCTGTTCCAGCATGTCGACGCCAAAGAGCTTTAGCACGGTCAATAGCGGGTGCACGGTCCGCTGGAACAGACCACGCTTCTCACCCGGCATCATCATCGCTCCGGAGGCCATGCCGACGTACTTGGTCACGTCGGCAGCTTTCATGGCGTTCCACACGTGTGGCAAGCAGTGCGTCTTCGGACGCAACTTCCTGTCGTCGCCAAGCGCGGAGATGACGCCATCGCAGCCTGTGAACGCCTCTTCCAACCTTTCCTCTTCGTTCAGTTGCGTCTCGACGACCGTAGTGGTCGGCTTCACGGTTTGAAACTTGTGCGGCGAGCGCGTGACAACCACTGCCTCGACACCAATCTCCTCGGCCCGGGCGAGGATCCCCGTTCCGTACGTGCCGCTGGCGCCGATAATCGCCACCCTGCGGGGCTTTGCAACGTTCGTGCTCATCGCGTTAGTATTCTGCACCGTCCACCATGTTCCCGGGGTTCTACCACCGGCCAGCGTCGCTGGCCCGGCGGTGACTATTGTCCATCACGAACCGGTTTGGCCGCCGCTGGGGCTTGCCCCGCGGAGCCATGTTCAAACCCCGACACATCGTCGGAGAACGAACCGCACCGTCCACAACGATTGTCCAACACCTACACTTCGTTGTACCGCTCGGACACGTCCGCCCACAACGGAATCCTGGCGTGGAATGCCAGGCAGCTGTATCAAGTGAATCCCAACTGAGCGGCCGCAAACGCCCGCTGGTCAGTTGCCATCCGCGTTGGAGTTGCCGAAGGGAGAGACGAAACGCACCGATTTCCGAAACTTGTCGTGGGAAACCACTTCCATATCGTTGCGCGTCAGGAGACGTCGAAGCATTTCTGAAGTGACATCGGTGGAGATGAACTGAGGAGCCCCGTCGGCAAAGACCGTCAGAAAGCCGCCTGTGCGCAGACCCGTCAGTTTCTTGGCTGGCTCCTGTGTACCGATCGGAAAATCTTTGGGCCGGGTCCATTCCACGGCCGCCTCGTCAGGAACCTCGACCAGCATGATGGTATTGGACGTCCCATCATGGAACTCGATCAGTGTTATCGCTTGCTTTTCGGAGAAGGCCGCATTGGGGCCGACAACGCCGAGGTAGTTGGTCTTACCCTCTCCAGCCTTGCTGCCCGGAGCACAGTAGATCTTGGGCATCAACGGGATCAGTTTCTTGTTATGCTCGTTGTCCCAAGGCTCGCCCAATCGGAATTTCTCGAACAGTTCCTTCTCGCCCAGTAGCGGAAGCAGAAGGACGCGCCAACTGAGGTACGGACGATGGCGAAACCACTCGTTCGTCTTCCTGTCAAAACCGAAGCCCGAGTGCGCCAGAGGAAAATGGCCGGAAACGCCATGGTACATGTGGATCGCCGATATTATCTCCCCCAGGTTCTTGGCCGATTGCGCAAGTTCGGGGTTCTCCGCATCGGTTTTCGCCTGAGCCACCACTCCCTTCGTCGGTTTTGCCTCGGCCTGTGAGACGGTTTCCGACGCTTCTCCGGGCCTTGTTAGTGCTCTGCCCGGGACGACCAGCAAGACGCCCACGGCAATCATGGCCCAGCAGATGCCATGTACACAACTGTGGAAGCTTCTACGTGTGTCCATCGTGCTCTCCATTCTCCTGCTTGTTACTTCGGACGAACAGAGTCCAGTTCCCGACAACTCATCAGCATCGCCGCACGAGCTAAACCGCTACGTACAACGCGACAAAACGAAATCTGCACGGGCTACTCACGGCTACCCTTGCCTTCCGCTTTCTTCTCGGGTGCGTTTTCTTTGGGCAATTCTTCAGGAGCGATCGCTTGGATCGCGTTCTTCGCCGCTACGCGCACGATTTCCTCGGGATCCTTCAGGAGCTTCTTCATTTCTGCGACGGCCACGCGAGACGCCTCGCCGATATAGCCCAGCGATCGCACTGCGTCTCGCCGTACGCGAGTTGCCGGGTCGTCAAGTACCGCGACGAGATCTGGCACTGTATCTGCGGCCAGCGGTCCGATGTCGCCCAACGCCTCGGCAGCATGTTCGCGCACGGTGGAAGTCTCATCTTTCAGACTATCCACCAACATAGGAATTGCCTCGACGCCCTCAGGTCCCAATTTGCCGAGAGTCCGAGCGGCATTCCAGCGAGTCTCGCTGTCCAAGGATTTGTCGGTCAAAACAGTAACCAGCGCTGCCAGCGCGGGCTTGGCATCGCCGCGATACTCGCTGAGCGCTCGTGCTGCGACGACCTTTTGGTCTGACTCGAGCATCTTCATCATCGCAGGCACAGCCTCTTCGGACGGAACCCCCACCTTGGCCAAAGAAGCGGCTGCAACAGCGCCGACGTGCGGATCGGGATCCTCCATCGCGGCCAGCAAGGCCGAACCTGCCTGTTCGGCATCGGGGCCAAGTTTGCCCAGGATTTCAGCCGCGG
>CAZUAH010000972.1:0-3406 GCA_964617665.1 uncultured Pirellulaceae bacterium | reverse complement strand
GAGTGCGAACCGCCGCGTGCCCGAGAATCGAGAGGCAGTCGCCTCGCATTTGGTCGGGCATGATCACAAGTACGTCCGGCTTGGAGGGGTTCTCAGTCGCGAACGAAGCGCCACAAACCACGCACAAAAGCACGGGCACAACGTGTCGAAGGAGGTGAGCGTTGAACGATTCCATGGCAAGTCTCCAAAGAAGTGATTTCGTCAGACTGGCAGAAACCCTAATCCCCCATGACGCTTGTCGCGGGGCTACTTGACCGGCGGTGTCCAGCGCGTCAGGCAGATGTGGGTGATGTTGTCGACACAATTGAAGTAGTAGATCGTCGCCAAGGTCCCATCACTCAGCCGTTGCGTAATTGGGTAGCCGAGATCGCTGCCACTGCCGAAACCATCGGCGCGCAGGATAATCTCGTTTTCGATGTCCCAACTCCGACCGCCGTCGTGGCTGAGGCAAGCTCGAATCCCCATCGGCGCTCGGCGATAGCCATAGGTCGCCACCAGCCGGCCATTTGGCAGCATCAGCAGGTGAGCCGGATAGCCCCAGATTCCGATATTGACCGGCTTGGACCAAGTCTTGCCGCGATCCGTTGACGTCACCTGATAGAGAAAACCGGCCTGCTTCTTGTTCGTTGATTCCGCGGTCCGCATCAGCCCGATCACGTGCCCTTCGGCATTGGCTCCCAGTGCCGTCTCGTTGAAACTGATCTGCTCGTCGCCCAGCGCCATCGGCAGACAGGTCCAACTGTCGCCATCATCCTCTGTGCGTAGCACGTGGGCGCTGCGGTGCCCGTCCGGCCCCGTATCGTAGATGCCGACCAGCCGTACGCGGCTGCCCAGATTCAAGTACGCTGCCTGGTGAAAATTCATCATTCCACCTCCAGGCGGCACCTCGATTTCCGTCCAAGGACGAATCGTCTCGCCGGTCATGCTACGAACCGTGAAACGGGCGCCGCTCAGATAGGCCACCGTACCCGGTCGCACAGCGCGCACGGTCCGGCCTTCGGCTTTCAATCGCTCCACCTCGCCTTCGTCCACGTAACGCCAACCGATCGCGTTAGCAATGGCCAAATGACCGTCGGCGCGAACGGCATTTGGATTGTAGCGGAGCGCCGTGCCATCGGCTTTCTCCCACGTCACGCCTCCGTCACGACTGACCATCCGTGCTGCCCCGCCGGTGTTGTCGATATGGCTTCGCCGCACTCGCGTGCCAAAACCACTGACAAGCGTGCCATCTTCGTACTGGTGCAAGCTCGGGAAACAGGCGTAGACATCCTCGCGCTTGTAGACGATATGATGCTCGGCTCGCGAATAAACCTCGACTTCTGGTTGTTCTGCGGACCAAGTCACGTAATCCCACCAAGCCTCGCCCGTCGCCGCGGAACTCAGGCTGCCGAAGCCGACGACGTTCCGTCCCGCATGCGCCTCCCACGTCGACTTGCCGGTCAGGTCAAGTACGACGTGACCGTCCACTTTCACGACAGCGTCATCGCCAACCATCTCGAGCCGTACTATGTGGAAGTCGTCGGCCAGATCGACTTCGGCGCGGGCTTCGAGCCGGTGACTTTCGATGCGATCGGGGAACAGTGTTAGTCCAACCTCACGCACGCCATCCGCGGCCAGAATGATCACTCCGGACGAACCGGAGCAACTTGCCACTTTGACCCGTGCCTCGACACTGTGAGGCCGATCAGCGATCGCGGCCCACGAGTAACTGATGAACTGCAGTTCGCCACGCGCGGTGCCGTCGTCCCGCACGTGCAGCACGCCGTCCTCGACCGCAGCCGAACAGTTCTTGGTCTCGCGAAACGACCAAGGTGGCCTGGCCTGATTAGGCAACACCTCCGCATCGTAGGTAAACGTGGGTGTCGCGGCCAAAGCAACGAATAACGCCATCAATTCCATGATCCGCCTCTCAAATCACTGTTGGGCTCTGCCCTCGCGTGCCATCCGATTCAGATTTGGAGAGCGATTGACCTTCGACCCAAACGGTTCGGTATCGCCGTAGCCTGGGTTATCGCAGAGGAGGATGAAGCCAGGTATTTCGACGGGTTGCCCCGTGGGTTGTCGGGCGTGGCCTCCAGGCCGCCGGCACCGAACAACTCGCCGGAAATGTAACCGATGTGGTTACGCTTGCCGTCCCGCTTGTGCAGATTGATCCACTCCAGTTCGAGCATCTGCACTTCCATCCCCTTGGGAAGACGTCTGCCTTGCGGTATCTCCCCTTCGCTCCACACGAACACACCGGAGTTCCCATCGTGCTTCATGTGGCGCCACTCGATGTGCAGGATGAAATTCTCGTACTGCTTCTCCGATCGCGTGACGCCAATCGGTTTGCCGCTACACACCAGCAGGCCGTCTTCGGCCTTCCAGGTGTCCGGACTGGTGTTGACGTCCACCCATCCCGACAGGTCGCGGCCATTGAACAGGTCGACCCACTGAGGGACATCAGCAGCCACGTCGGCCGCCTGCGCCCACGCGTTGGAACCGATGGTTGGTGACATGACCAATCCCCCCCACCAGCAGACACACAGCAATCAAACTCAGCGGCGACACGGTTTTCATAGTGGGCTCCCAATTGTCACGAAACACATTGACCAAGGACTCGCATCCCGAAGCCGCAGGCGACGGTTGTTCGTCGTAATGCAATATAACCCAGCCAACGGCGGAAGAGTATGCGCCGAGTTCAAGGAATCCGTGACCTGCTGGCAGGAAGACATTGTTCGATGGCATGTCATGCCCGAACCAGTGATCTATCCCACGCTCCTTCTCATCCACACAGCCCAAGCCCTGGGCACGAGGCACGAGGCGCTGAAACGCCCCGTGTTGAAGAGCCGGCGAATGTGCTGGAGAATGTCATCATGTAGCCTGAAACGTGAGGAGATGAAGATGATGTTCAAAACCGGTCCGGTTAGGTTGCTGGCCATCGTTTGTTGCACCGTGCACTCGTGGGCTGCGGCTGCCGTTTGCGCCGAGTTGGGCGAGGGATTTGCGATCGAGGGGATGCTGGCGCAGACCGGAGCAAGCGGCGGGATTGTCTCGTACGTCGGACGTCCGGACGCCGACGACCTGGCGAAGTTGAGCGCCAACTACCGTTTCGTTCACGTGCTCGAGGGGGATGCAGGGCGCGCCGATCAACTTGACAAACAGCTCTATGAACGTGGACTTCGCGGCAAGGTGTCCGTGATGCGCTGGCGCGAGTCGCATCTGCCTTACGCCGATGATTTGGTGAATCTCGTCGTGATGCGAGATACGGGATACGAGATGCGAGATGCGGGAAGCGAGATTACGCGTATTCTGGCGCCACGCGGTGTGGCGGTTGTGCGGGAGAAGGGGAACGAGGTATGGCTATCCCGTATCCCGCATCCCGTATCCCGCATCGGGAACGGTTTTGTGATGTTCACGAAACCCG
>CAZUAH010000971.1:0-3409 GCA_964617665.1 uncultured Pirellulaceae bacterium | reverse complement strand
CTCACAAAACCAGCTCAGTTAACCAGGAAAGAGCAAGTTTGGCGCCCCCGAGAGCGACCCTAGCCCCGCAGTTTGGATTCTACCGGACTAGGACAACGATGCCAACTCAGCGGTACTGTCCTAGTTTGGATGACACGTTAGGTCACGGAACTACTTGAATGCTGCACTACCCGAGAAGCCTTGCTAAGGAGACTGCGGCAAGCCCAGCAATGAAACCGATTACTGCAGCGATCAGAGCCGTAAATCGTTGAGTCCTCATCGCTTCCAAATGACGATTCTCTGCCTTTTCTGCCTGTTGCTCTTGCCAGGCTCTCTGTTCATCCAGAAGCTGCATTTCAACGTGCTCCTTCGGCGTAAAGCCGCGCTGCCACGTTATGCTTTTGCCGCGATCACCACAGTCTCTTTTCAGTCGAAAGACGTCCAGAACGGGCTGGCCGTGACTCGCTTTGCATTCGCTCGCCAAATCGTGCGCCATGACGGCGCACACTGGTTTCCCTGTGTAGACACTCTTCAACCCATTCAGTCCGGGAGGCGTAATGGCCAATTCCCGAAATGCTTCATCGACCTCCACGAGTTGTAGCGTTGCAGCGTTTCGAATCCCCAAATACCCACACTTTTCACAGCACTCTGGTGTGCCCACTGGTAACCTCCCAGCTTGACGAAGACAGCCGAGAGGCGTACCATGCCGATGACAACGATGCATGGTTTCCCCTCGCCGGAAACCGAATAGAAGCCGCCCCGCCAGGCGGCTTTTTCATTCTACTGACTGTCTTGGAAGTGACCAAGCCTCCGGGAAAGTCTTGCCGGCCCGGGCATCACGAAAGAGTGGTTCCCAGATGAGTTCCACGCTTCCAGGTAAGAGTTCAGACACATCAACATGGGTTCAATGGGTAATGCTCTTGACGACGCGAAAGCCCAGGAAGTCGTGCGGTGTCTTCGGGGTCGTGTGGGATCTGTACGAGCACCTGAGGGGATCTGGATCATAGTTCAGCGATCCACCGCGACAAACACGACGCGAGCCTGACTCTGGTCCCGAGGGATCATCGGTAGGAGTCTTCGTGTAGTAGTCGACGGCATAGCAGTCTGCGCACCACTCATAGACGTTCCCATGCATGTCAAAAAGCCCCCAGGCATTCGGCCTGATGAGTCCCACCGGTTGTGTCCGCCCATTGGAATTTCCTTTCCACCAAGCATGCCGGCTTAGCACGGCTGCGGAGTCACCAAAGTTGTACACCGTCGTAGTGCCCGCGCGGCAGGCGTATTCCCATTGGGCTTCTGTCGGCAACCGATATGCGGCGTCTGCAACCGCCTTAGCCGTCCCGATCGTTCCCGTCATTCTACGGCACCTCGTCTTGCCACGTTCCACCCCAATTTGCGGTGCAGGTAGGAATTGGGTAACATGGCTCTTGGTGCGTTTGAATGCCGTCCTCAGGGACACCGAAGATGTGAGTCCGACCGATGCTTCGCTTCAGATGTCCGTACTGCCAGCACAGCCTCCGAGTGAGCAACGCAACTCTTTATCATTACCGGTTATCTTGATCGGATCACCGCTATGATTTCACCGCTGTTATTTGAGTACTTCCCACCTTCCCTCATGCCCAAGTAGAGAGTTCCGGCCTCTCTGATGTCCAGACGGAACTCAGACCCTACCTTGAAAGGTTCTCCTTGTCCCAGCCGGCCCTGCAAATAGAATCGCGCATCATTTGGTCCATGCCATTGGCCTCCACCAAGTACTCGCCAACGCCCGGTAGCGATGATATGTAGAGTCTGACCTTTCTTCACCGGCATAGCAAAAGGCCACGGTTCCTTCACGGAGACTGCGACGGAGTTGGACCGGATCGGCGCAGGTTTGGGGCGGTCGATCTTGTCGATCTCTTCCAACCGCTTCTCCACCTTGTCCAACATCAGACCGGGCGCCAACCCCGCCTTGGCCGCGCGATACCAACAGCCCGCTCGCATGAGCGACGCCTCTCTCTGGTCACCCAGCGTTGCTGGCGCGATTTCCCACCAACCGTCACCGATTTGCATCTGCTCGTTGGGCGAACTTGCCCCCTTCAAGTCCTTTTGGGCCAGCGTTCTGAGCGTCTCGTCACTGCCCAACGCCAGCATCGGAATGCCTTTCGTCCAGTCTCCCTTGGCGAAGCAGAAATACTCTCCCACCACTTGATTCGCCTCAGCATTCGTCGGATCGTTTTCGAGCGTGGCCAGGGCCGCTTGCGCTTTTGCATGGGCCTCTGCCATCTCCTTGACCGTCCTGTCGCGCGCTACGATCCGTTTGACGAGTTGCCAATCCTGGGCCTTTCGCGCAGCGGCAAGGGCAATCACTGCCAGTTCTGTTGCACTGCCGTAGTTGTCGCCGGCCACAGCTTCATCGACCACGTCCATAGCAACGGTCGCTAGAGCCGTTCTCTGTGTGGAGGATCGTACTGACTCTGCGGTCGCCTTGACCGTCGCGATTCTCGCGTTCAGGGCATCGACCTCGTATGCGTTGACCATCTCCTCAGTAACCTGCATGGCCAGCTTCGCGTCGCCAGCGTCGGTTGCGATGTCCCAAGCGACTCGAAGAAGCGCGTAGCGATTTGCCGTGTCGCGATCGCTCCCCTTGGCCGCCTGCAGCAATCTCCGAACGAGGGCCGTTTTCTGCTCTGAACTCTTGGCCTCAGCGTGCTCGTCACCATAAACGTCTTTCACAAGGGCCAAGGCTGCGTCTTGAGCATCCACCGGTGGCACCGGTGCCTTGTCTGCTGCGCGCAGCAATGCCCCGCCGAAAAGACCTATCGTGATCGGAGCACTACAGCAGATGATCCAGTGGGCTCGTCGACGTACTTGCATGGCTGTGCTCCCATGTGCGATGAACAGATTCGGGCAACTACTAGCGTCTGAGGAATCCGCCGCGTATTCCTTCCTCGCCCATTCGTGACGGCTATCGGCCTGCAAGATAGTGTGTCGAGCTAGAAAAGGGGTGTCAACCGAACGAGGAGGCATCCGCCGCATTCTGTGCAAGCGGCACTCACTGCAGCTCCAACCAACGCAAAGTTGCCTTCTTGACGAGTTCGTCGTCTTCTGCCTTTCGGGCCGCGGAGAGGGCCGTCTCTGCGATCCTCTTGGCGGTTTCTAGCCTGCCGTCGTCTGCAGCTCGTTCGGCCAGAGCAAGCCCGTTCTGGGCAACGGCTGCAAAATCTGCCCGTGTCTCGGCACGGATCTTCCCCCCAATAGTTGCACGGTCATTCTGGGAGGCTAGAATGTGCGAGTCAGGGCTAGGTCCAATTGCCACCTCGCCCATGTAGAGTTCGATTTTTGCGTGATATTACCGCCATATCGGTGTTATCAACATCCAAGGCGTGATAATCATTGGTTGAACTAAGCCGCTTCGCGGCAGGCGGGGTGGGTTGGAGGGTGAGTTGAGCCG
>CAZUAH010000970.1:0-3410 GCA_964617665.1 uncultured Pirellulaceae bacterium | reverse complement strand
GAACGCCGGTCGTCTTGACGATATACGGGACGGGCCGATTGTTGTGTATGCGGTCAAGCAGGAACACGCAAAGGGCGCCGTAGTTGTAAGAGTGCATGGCAAACACACCCGTGACAATCTTGCCGTTCTTCACCTCTTCATAGATGGCTTGGCTCTCAACAACGGTTACGGTTCTAATCTGGTCTTCCAGGTTCGCGTTTTCAATTGCCCGGACGATCCCGAGGCCACTGGTGTCTTCGATGGAGATGAATCCTTTGATGTCGGGATTGGCCTGAATGATGGCAGCCGCCCAGTTCATCGCCTTGAGCGTGTCGAAGCCCGTTCCCGCGTCAGCAACCACCTCGATGCCCGGATGCTCTTCGAATGCTTGGTAGAAGCCTTTCACGCGATCTTCCGATGGCGGGATCGGGTCGGGGAACTTGCTGATGGCCACTTTGCCTTCGCCCCCGATGGCTTTCACCAGCGCTTTGGCCGCGGCATAGCCTGCGGCCACGTCGTCGCCACCGACTTGTCCCTCGGCCAGAGAATCCGGCTGGATGGAGTCCATGGTCACGACCTTCATTCCGAGCGAATGAGCCAGTTCCACGCCGGCAACACCTGCGGCCTGGGTAGTCGATCCCAGAATCAGGAGTTTCACGCCCCGTTTAGAGAAGTTGCGAATGATCTCAAGCTCTTTGACCGGATCGTCATTCGCAGCGGCATCGAGCAACTCGTAGCCCAATGCGTCGGCCGATTCCTGTGCTCCCTTGAGCATCGCGCGCTGAAAGGAGTCCGACTGATTGTGTTGCATCAACCCCATGACCGGCTTCGGGGCGCTGCCGCCCTGGGCCGCCGAATTAGAGGATGAACCTTCTTTGCATCCCGCCAGGGAAATGGTCACGCTGAGTGCGAGAAGAATGGCCGTCAGTCTCTTCATGATAAGTTCCTCCTGTTCTTTCCTGGGATAGTTCACTGGGCTTTGACTAACACGGATATCATCGTATCTCCGTTTTCTTGACTCGGAAAGACTCGAGAGCAGAGCGATTGACGATGACACCAAGGCCCGGCGCCGTCGGTACGTGAACGGTTGCGTGGTCGATTTCGACTGGTGCCTCGAAGAGTTCGTCGCGAAGCGGGTTTGGCGTGCGGTCGAGTTCCAGGATAGCGCCGCCGTCTTCGGCCCGGCCGGGCTCTCGAAAGCCGGAGGCAAGGAAGTGAGTGGCAGCGGAAAGATTCAACATCGTGCCCCAGCAATGCGGTATGACATTGATGCCCAGCGACGACGCGATGGTCCGGATCTTCAATGCCTCTGAGATTCCGCCGCAATAGGCGATGTCGGGCTGGGCGATTTGCACACCGCCTGGTGACAGCAAACGCCGGAAGCCGTATCGAGTCTGCTCGCATTCGCCGGTGGCAATGGGCACACCGATCTTGTCGTGGAGTTGCCGGAATTGGGACTCATACTCGGGCGACAGCGGCTCCTCGAACCACGCGAAGCCGTGTTCTTCCAAAACTTGTCCGACGCGAACCGCCTCGGGCAAGTCGTAAGCATGATTCGAGTCGGCCATGAGCGTCGTGTCCGGCATGGCCTCGCGCATGGCCGCGATCTGACGAGCATCAAAGTCCAGGTTCTTACCGACCTTGATTTTCATCGCCCTGAAGCCCTGCTCGCGGTAACCGACCGCCTCGTCGACCAGCGAATCGAGCAGCGCATCTTCGTGCATGTCCTTGAAGTACATTCCCGTGGCGTAGCAGGGGATCGACTCGCGATAGCGCCCGCCCATCAACTCGGAGACAGACAGCCCGAGCGACTTTCCCTTTAGATCCCAGAGAGCCATATCGATGCCCGACATGGCACCCATCATGATTCCGCCTCGGGCGAAATCGAGCGACCATTGCCACATGTTGTGCCAAAGGCGATCGGTCGCCAGCGGGTCGAGCCCCACGAGTCGCGGAGCGTAGAAGCTGGTGATCGCCGCCTGGTAGACTTCGGCCGGGCCGTAGCACTCGCCCCAGCCAGTGGTTCCGTCGTCGGCCACGATCTCGACCCACAACGTATTGCGCGTGCTGTAGAACCACTGAGAGAACCCGAATGGTTCATCGAGTTCGTCACGCAAATGGTGAGTTCGAATACAGTCGATCTTCATGGATAGCGCTTCGTGTTTGCGGCGGGTGTGTGTCGGGCAGAGCCCTACCTGCCGATGCTCACGCTTTTTTTGGAGGTTTCGTTTAGCAGGGCCACGGAATCATAGCGCCCCATTGACCGCACGCCCAATTATAATATTGTAATACAATATTACATTCAACCGGTCAGAGGACTGAAAGATGGAGAATACCCGATCACGCCGAAACCTCTGCGGCCAAGTCGTCTATGACCTGGGTTGCCGGATTCTGGCGGGTGAGGTGAAGCCGGGAGAACCGCTTCCGCAGGAATGGACGTTGTGCGACCAGATGGGGGTCAGCCGAACGGTTGTCCGCGAGGCGATCAAGTCCTTGGCCGCCAAGGGGTTGGTGGAATCACGAGCCAAACGAGGCACGATCGTTCGCCCGGCGAGATCATGGAATTACCTGGACCCGGAGGTGCTAGACTGGCAAGCGCGGGCGGACGATGGCGGCCGACACTTGTCCCATCTTACCGAGCTTCGGCGAACCATCGAGCCGCCAGCCGCCGGCATGGCTGCCGAGCGTGCTACCGACGAGGATTTGCGGCTCATCTCCGATGCCTGTGAGGAAATGGAACAGACGGCCGACAGCGTGGAAGATTTTCTGACGGCCGACATTCAGTTTCACGTCGAGATTTTGCACGCTACAGGAAACCCCTTCTTTGCCCCCATTGCCAACGTCATCAGTGCCTCGCTCGAATCCAGCCTGCGCCTAACAAATCGCCAACCGGCTGACAATCACGCGTCGGTCCCCGTGCACCAGAAGGTGAAGAGAGCCATCTGCGCCCGTAAACCAACCAGCGCTCAAGCCGCCATGCGGTCTCTGTTAAATGAGGCAGCAGATCGAATTGAGAGTGCGTTGGCGGGTAGGTAGTCTCGCGTAACTGTCGTGCCTTCTGCGACGACCAGCGTGCTGGCGATAACTACCAAGCAGGATCCAGTGGAACTGACGCTCTGTCGAAGCTCCTGGCATTTGCCGCCACGCTCGAGTCGCAACCATTCGCTCTCTTGGTATGGCACAACCCGCTTGCGGGATCAGGTTGGGCTTCAGCTGTCAGGCTGCTACAGAGGTTCTACCGAAGCGATTCGAACTGCGCGCGGAGCTCACGGCCTTTGGCGGGATTAACCATCTCGACGTAGGCGATCATGCCGCGCAGCCGATGCTCGAAGCGAGGAGTGTTGTCGAGGTTTTGTGCAGCGAGACCGGTGCGTTTGGCGTTGTGGAGGATCGCTCGGAGGCGGCGAATCGTGCGGCGGTTAATGCTGCGT
>CAZUAH010000969.1:0-3423 GCA_964617665.1 uncultured Pirellulaceae bacterium | reverse complement strand
TGGGAACAGTTGGAGTCTGTGTGGCCGATCCATGGCAGCATCCTCATCCGCAACGACGAGGCTTGGTTTGTCGCGGGGCGTTCCTCGTTCCTCGATGGCGGGCTGCAGATGTATCGGCTGAAGCCGGAGACTGGCGAGGTGATCTCGCATGCCACGTTCGACGGCAAGACGGACGACGGCCGAGTCCTGACCGGCGCCGAGGAAAAGCGGCTCGCTGGATCGCCGGATGTTCTTTCCGCGTCGGGCGATTGTGTGTTCATGCGAGCCGGAGTCTTCAAGCTTGAGGGGAACCAGATCAAGAGAAAACTGTTGCCGAGTAGTAAAGTGATTCGCTATTACCGCGGCGCCAGACCGGAAGAGCGCATACCTGGGGAGGCGGTGCCGCACCTGTTTTCGTCCTACGGGTTCCTGGATGATTCCTGGTTCCACCGATCCTACTGGGTATACGGCGGGGTATGCAGTCACAGGCACAATTATGCACAGTCCGGAAAACGTATTCCGGCGGGACGGATCCTGGTGTGCGACGACAAGAACATCTATGGCTTCGGCCGGCAGAAGAAATACTTCAACTGGACCACGCCGATGGAATACCGCCTGTTTGCGGAACCCAAGAACGGTCCGGTCGTGAAGGGCGTCAACAAGGCTCTCTGGGAGGCGAACGTTCCGATTCTGGCCCGCGGCCTGGTGTTGGCCGGAGACACCCTGATTGCTGCTGGTGGGCCCGATGTACTGGATGAAACGATGCCGAAGATCCGCAGCGACGCTCCCGAGGTGCGCGAAGCTGTTGAAGAGCAAGAGGCGGCATTGGCCGGAAAACGTGGCGGGATCCTGGTGACGGTCTCGAAAGCGGGCGGAGAAGAAGAGTATCGTTGTGATCTCGACGCGCCCCCCGTCTTCGATGGACTGATCGCCGCCAACGGCCGGCTGTACTTGGCCCTGGAAGACGGGTCGGTGCAGTGTTGGAGTGGACAGTGACACATACGACGTGACGCATTTCAGTCCGATGGACCGGATGTCTTCTACGACAAGGCGACTACCATGCGACCAACTCTGATGAAGACGCTTCGCCTCACAAGCCTCGCGATGCTGTGCAATACCGCGTTTGCTGTCGGCGGGGAGGTGGAGCGTCCGAACATCATCTGGATCATGGCAGACGATTTGGGTTATGGCGAGCTTGGCTGCTATGGGCAGAAGGAAATCCGTACGCCAAATATCGATCGTCTGGCGGCCGAAGGAATGCGGTTCACTCAGTGCTACGCAGGCAGTATGGTCTGCGCGCCGACACGATGTTGTCTCATGACTGGTAAACATACAGGACACGCGACCGTGCGCGGAAACTCGGCGCGCGCCGCCGATGGCTCTATCCTGGTACCGCTACGCGAACAGGACGTCACGGTCGCTGAAGTGCTGCGCGACGCGGGATACGCTACTGGCGTAACCGGCAAGTGGGGATTGGGCGAAGCGGGTACCAGTGGGATACCGAATCGACAGGGCTTCGATCAGTGGTTGGGCTTCTTGAACCAGCGCCACGCGCACGGCTTTTACCCCGAGTTCATCTGGAACAACGAACAGATGATGGAGCTGACCAGGAATCTAGGCGGTCGTCAGTTGGATTGGGTACACGATCGTTTCACAGGTTTCGCGTTGGACTTCATCGAACACAACCGACAACGACCGTTTTTCCTGTACGTGGCCTATACGATTCCTCACGGACGCTACGAAGTCCCCAACGATCGGCCCTATTCTGACCGACCTTGGCCCCAGAGTGTCCGGAACCATGCAGCGATGATCACTCGCATGGACGCTGATGTCGGACGGATGCTCTCGTTGCTGAAACGCTTGGAAATCGACGAGCGGACGATCGTATTCTTCACCAGCGACAACGGCGCCGAGATCTACTACTACCGACGGTCGAACGAAGTGGAAGACTACGTCCGGATTTTGACGCCGAACGGTCCGCTGCAAGGCTTCAAACGCGATCTCACCGAGGGCGGTATCCGTGTGCCGGCCATTGCCCGCTGGCCCAGGCGCATCGCGCCTGGGAGCGTCAGCGATTTCTCTTGGGCATTTTGGGATTTCTTGCCAACCGCCGCCGAACTGGCCGGAGCGGATGCACCGGCCGACATTGATGGTCGCTCGATCGTCCCGACGCTGCTTGGCAAGAAACAACCGCCTGCCGAGTTTCTTTATTGGGAGTTCTTCGAGCGCGGTTTCCAGCAGGCGGCGCGTTCCGGGAATTGGAAAGCGATTCGCAACGATCCTTCGGAGCCAATCGAGCTGTATGACTTGGCCGACGATATCGGTGAACAAACCAATGTGGCATCACGACATTCCGACATCGTGCAGAAGATGACTGCCTATCTGGATGCGGCTCGAACTCCCTCGCCCTACTGGCCTGCGAAGAAGTAGGGTTCGACGATAGGATCCGGCTGGCATCAATTGTTGGTGTGCCGCGGGGAAAACTGCGGGAATGGCCGGCGTACTGTTGTGTGAGGCGTGACAGTGGATCACAATTCGGGTCAGTCAGTCCCTTGTTCGAAAACATCACGACGGTGAATCTAGATGAGGAGTTAATCATGAAAAGGAAAGAGAAAGTGCGACGCGGCGTATCTCGTCGCGATTTCCTGGGCAGTGCAGGCGCTGCGTTCGCGTTCACATTTGTGCCCGGGCACGTGCTTGGCGCCGTGGATTCGGCAAGCGCCAACAACAAACTCAACATCGCCGGCATCGGCGTGGGCGGTCGAGGGGGCGGAGATATCCGCAGTGTCAGCAGCGAGAACATTGTGGCGCTTTGCGATGTCGATATGAGCCGCGCCTCTGGAACCTTCAAGCGGTTTCCGGATGCCAAGGTGTATCGCGATTTCCGCAAGATGCTGGACAAGGAGGAGAAGAACATCGACGCGGTGGTCATTGGCACACCCGACCATATACATGCACCGGCGGCAATCCGGGCCATGCGGATGGGCAAACATGTGTACTGCGAGAAGCCCATGGCACATACCGTGTACGAAGCGCGGCGGATGATGGAGGTGGCCAAGGAGATGGGCGTGGTCACACAGATGGGCAACCAAGGCCACGCAGGCGAAGGGTTGCGGCTATACTACGAGTACATCCAAAGCGGTGTGCTTGGAGCGATCAAGGAAGTGCACGTTTGGAGCGACCGTGCGGGCACGCCTGAACGGGCCTGGTGGCCTCAAGGTGTCGAGCGGCCGAAGGAGGTCCACGACGTGCCCGAAACGCTGGACTGGGATCTGTGGTTGGGGCCCGCCCCTAAGCGTCCCTACAACAGTGCCTATGTGCCGTTCAAGTGGCGTGGCTGGTGGGATTTTGGCTGCGGAGCACTGGGCGACATGGCGGTGCACAACGCGGATCCTGCGTTTTTCGCCCTCGATCTGGACGCGCCAACGTCGGTCGAAGCCGAAA
>CAZUAH010000968.1:0-3432 GCA_964617665.1 uncultured Pirellulaceae bacterium | reverse complement strand
CAGACAACGTCGCCTCGTTTCCGCCAAGTCTCGCCCCGGAAGATCGAACGACAGAATGCCCGAGGCGTGTCGTCGGTCCCGACAACTCTTGATGTCGGCGCCAATTTCTTCCAGCCGCCTTGCTGCGTGGTCGTTCAACTCCAATATGCGTTCCGCAATGGGTGATGCCTCGGAAGTCAATCCGAATTGGGAAAGCACGTCCAGGCTGGCTCCCAAGGCGGCGAAGCCCATCATGTTCTGCGAACCGCCTTCATAGCGCGAGGCTGCTCGACGAATGTCCAACTCGCATCGCGTGAAGTCGTGCGCATGTGCGACGCTGTTCCAACCAACGTTTAGCGGTCGTAAGGTCTCCAGATGCTCGCCTCGAACGTAGAAAATACCGGCGCCCTCCGGGCCCAGCATCCATTTGTGCCCGTCTGCGGCCAAGAAATCCACGCCTGCCCGTCGTACGTCGATTGGGAATACCCCCAGTCCCTGTATGGCATCCAGAAAGACGAGAATTCCACGATCGTGTGCCAGGGTGACCAACTCGTCCACGTCCGTGCGCCAGCCTGATGCATAGCCGACCCAACTGACCGAGATGATCCGCGTACGCTGGTCGCATGCGTCAGCGATGCGATTCAGATCCACTTCGACGTCATCGACCTGCACGCGACGTGTTTCGACGCCGCGGTCGGCCAAGTTCATCCAGGGGTACAGATTCGAGGGGAATTCGTTTGCAGGGGTTACTACATTGTCGCCGTCGCGCCAGGGAAAACCCTCCGCTACCAAGTTGATACCGGCTGTCGTGTTGGGAACGAGCGCTATTTCGCTTGTGTCGGCGGCAATCAGTTGCGCTGCCAGTTCGCGGACCTCGTTCACACGCCTCTCCCATTGAGGCCAAGCGGTGTCACCGAGTTCGGCCGCCTGCCGCGACCATGTCTCAATGGCCTGGGCCGATGGGTTCGGAAGCGGAGCGACCGCAGCGTGGTCAAAATACGCCAGTTTCTTCGATACGGGCATCAAATCGCGGAAACGGTGCCAAGGCTTTTTTGGCTCGACCATCTCAAATATCCAGTAAGGGAAAGCGGTAAAAAACGATTGACGGGAAGAAATCGGTTATATGTGGGGGTGTCTTGCGGTCAGGCTGGTGACAATCAGAATCTATGAACTATACTTAAACGCTTGTAGAGCTGATGCAAAGTAGGCCAAACTACGCAGTTTCAAGGACGCTTCGAATGCCGAAGGCATTGTGCATAACAGGACTGGCCATTTCCGGTGTGCTGTTCCTTCTGTTTCTCTGGGACCTAGCTTCCCCTTGGTGGCCTCCGTTCAAAAAGGCCAGCATGATGATGGATATTGCCTTCATTCTCTGCTCTGCGGGATTGGGCTATCTTAGCTGGATGACTCTGAAGGAAAACTCGTAGCCCCTCTCTTCCCGTGTTCGTTGGCTGGTCTTTGCTCACGCTCTCCGCCCGCGCAGTGCCCCTGCTATCTCCTTGGGTCTCACAAAGGTTTTACAAACTCTTGACGCCGCTCTGACCACCCAGCCGGCAATAATTGCTCTAATTCCAGTAGGGTAATTGGTTCTCGATTCCAGAATGGAAAAGGAGGTTGGGAATGAGCGCATTCACTAAACATCTTGGGACGTTGATGGCATTGGCCGTTGGTCTTTCTGCCACGATCGCAACCGCCAGCCAGGTGCATCTAGATGTCTCTATGGCCAAGCCGACGCTGCTGGCCAAGAAGAAGCAGACCACTTTCGTCAAGGTCGGACTGACCGGGTTCAAGATGGACGCCGAACGAGACCGCGCGCCGGTAAACGTATCGTTCGTGCTGGACAAGTCCGGTTCGATGACCGGCGAAAAGATTGCCAAAGCCAAAGAAGCTGCGATTGCCGCAATCCAGCGGCTGAGCAAGCGAGACATTGTCTCGGTCGTGGCCTACGATTCCACCGTACGAGTCATCGTTCCGGCGACCAAATTGTCGGACAAAGAAATGGTGTGCGAGGCTATACGCCGAGTCGAGGCTGGCGGGACCACGGCTTTATTCGCCGGCGTCAGCAAAGGGGCCGACGAGCTACGGAAGTTCCTGGACAAGAACCGCGTCAATCGCGTGGTCCTGTTGTCCGATGGTTTGGCGAACGTTGGACCACAGTCACCAAGCGAATTGGGCAGCTTGGGCGCGTCGTTGATGAAGGAAGGTATCTCCGTATCCACGATGGGGCTTGGCCTGGACTACAACGAGGATCTGATGAGCCAACTGGCCAGCCGTAGCGGTGGAAATCACATTTTCATCGAGAAGGCCAGTGACTTGGTCAAAATCTTCAACTGTGAATTCGACGATGTGCTATCGGTCGTTGCGCAGGAAGTAGCAATCGACATCCAAGTCAGTCCAGGGGTCCGTCCGGTGCGCGTACTGAACTTGGACGCCGAGATAAACGGCCAGCGAGTGATCGTCAAGATGAACCAACTGTACAGCCAGCAGGAGAAGTATGTGTTGCTGGAAGTCGAGGTGCCAGCGACCAAGACCGGAAAGACTCTACAGGTCGCTGAGGTGAAAATCTCCTACTCCAATATGCAGACCAAGACGACGGATCGACTGAGTAGTGTTGTCAGCGTCAACTTCACGGATTCTATCGCGGAGGTCGAACAGAAAGTCAATATCGTGGTGCTTGAGGCATGTGTGTTGCAGATTGCTAACGGTCAGAATCAACTGGCGACGATGTTGCGCGATAAGGGTGACATCGAAGGCGCGAAAAGAGTCTTGTTGGCAAATGGGCAGTACTTGGCTGAGAACGCAGAGATACTCGAATCGAAGGTGCTGCAGCTACGTTATGTGGACAATGTGGGACAAGCCAAGGGGCTTGAGGGAGCCGATTGGTTGAAAACACGGAAGAGGATGATACGGATCCAGTTCGCCGACTCAGTGCAACAGGGGTACTAAGGCCCTCTGGGGCACAGCGAAGATCGGGCTTCGCGCTCCTGATTCTCCTGCCTTGGAAGACGTACAAAGCGTTGATGTGATAGAATGGTCACACTGGCGTTCCAGTTGGGTTGACCTTGGTGTTTACTGCGCAACCGCGACGACGCAACTCACGTGACAAAGAAGCTCATACTGACTCTTCTGTTGCTGGTATGCTTGCCGCTGGCGCTCGTCGTCTCGGCAGGCGTATGGCTCGCGCGCCACGAAGAGGAGTTGTCGCGTCAGCGGTTTGGTGAACTGCTGACCGACCAGCTCCGAGATACGGACCAGATCGTCGCACGACACTTCCAACGGTGCGAACGCAACTTCCTTCGATTGACCGATTTGAAGGAACTTGAAGCGTCGCACCTGCGCGACATCGTACGCGCGGAACCCTCGGTTGCCCAGTTGTTTGTGCTGGAACCAGATGGGCGACTGCTCCGGCGGCCCAGATTCTCTTCACGATTGGGGATCATTTTGAGGGACTCC
>CAZUAH010000967.1:0-3432 GCA_964617665.1 uncultured Pirellulaceae bacterium | reverse complement strand
GTGGGCACACACTTCCGAACGGATTTCCAGCAGGTACTCAGCCTGCATCTCGCTCATGCTCATTGCAGGGCCCTCCTTCGCCGGGTCTACCTGTTTCAAACGGTCGGAAACGACCAATGACAAGCCTTCTGTTCTTCCCGCCGCCCTCAATCCCAGAGCACCTTCAGTGTACGCAAGAGTGCAAACACGCCCAATTCTCCTTTCGCCAGCGTGGCCCCGGAAACCGCAGGGGGCGCGGCCTCTTTGGTCCGAGGCTGGTGAGCCCATCTGCCTCATTCGACACGGAGGAGATCATATCCGGTCTGCACGTTCTCGAGGATCTCCTCATTCATCTCGTCCACAGTGAAAGCACTAAGCGTATGCGTACGGACGTTACCTAAGGAGTTCAGGCTGAAGGCGCATGTGGCCGCAGTTTTCTCGTCGGGCGCTTCCATGATAAGCACGACGTCATAAGCTCCGAGCGTCCAGTAAAGATCTTTTACTTCGGCGCCCATCGCCTCGGCCATCTTCGTAAAAGCCTTGGCCCGCTTAGTGGTTGCGCCTAGCTGCTGCAACCCCTGCTGAGTGAAAGTGAGCAGACAAATGAAGTGTGCCATGGTTATCCTCCTATCTCTAGACTGGTCGTAAAGACTCAGATTGGCTTCCGACGCCGACAGAAAGACTAACCGTACTCCTATCTACAACCCTACCGGTTTCGAGCACGCGGTCAAGGTTTTCCGTGTCGCTCTTCGGTTCTTTTGGCTCGTTCGCCTCTGAAGCAGCGGGATTGCTTCGTCAGGTTCGTCGCACCACGCGGTTCTTTAGTATTCCAAGCCCTTCAACCTCTAACTCGACGACGTCGTCAGGCTTTAGCCATCGATCTAGCTCCAAGCCACATCCGCCGGGGATGGTACCCGCTGCGATGAAGTCGCCGGGGAAGAGTGTTTCGTCCTGCGAGATGAAGGCGATCATCTCCTCAAACGAATGATGGAGTTCACTGGTCGAACCGCCCGACCAGACTTCTCCGTTGACGCGTGCTTCTGTTGTCAGTTGTTCGGGATCAGAGATCTCATCGGGCGTCACCAAATATGGCCCCAATGCGTTGCCTGTATCGAAGTCCTTGCCTTTTGCCGGACCTAATCGGCCCTGCATCTCCTTGATTTGCACATCGCGGGCGCTGAAGTCGTTGAAGATCGTATAGCCAGCCACGTATTTCATCGCGTCGCTGGTCGGAATATCGCGTCCTTTGCGTCCAATGAACACGCCAAATTCCAGCTCGAAGTCAAACCTCTCGGTGTAAGCGGGCCACAGCACGTCTGCGTCTGGCCCAACTACGCTGTGCGGGTTTCCTTTGTAGTAAATTGGCCGCTCGTACCAAACCTTTGGCGGGCGCAAGAAGCCCTTGCCGAACAGTCGCGACAACGAACGGTCCAATGCGGCCGCAGGCCGAGACTTCCATTTGGCGACCGTTCGCATTGCGTTGATCAGGTGATTCTCGAACGACATGCAGTCGCGAATTGAACGTGGGCGGGGGACCGGCGCGAGTAAACGCACCGCTTCTTTCGGTCTCAAGTGGTCCTGCTGCTGGTCCTTTGGGACGACCTCAATCAGTCGCTCGGCGTGATCGCGAGCTTGTTGTGCCCCATCCAGTAGAGCGAGCATGCTGGCGAAGTAGTCAGGGCAGTGGCCGTCGATTGTCTCCGCGGCCGAGGCCAGATCGACGATGGACTCACCATTGTCGATAACGGCCCCCACTCGCTCACCGGTCTCTGGACGTGCGTCGTCCACGAACGTCACCAACTTCATTGCAGATCTCCAGACATGGAATGCTGCGGCACTTTCCCGCAGCGAATGCTAATCGTCGACGAGTGCGACCACTCGGGCCGGTCCTGCGGATCCGCGTTTCACCTTGAGCGGAAAGGCACATACTCTAAACCCAGTCGGCGGCAATTGGTCGAGGTTCGCAAGTCGTTCGATATGACAGTATTCTCGATCGAGCCCCACGTAATGTGCCGCCCAAAACACGTCGTCGCGGCCAGTCTTCTTCGCCTCCTGGGCCTGTGCGGCCAGCGGTCGATCCCAGCCCCAAGCGTCGATGCCGGTCAGTCGTACGCCTTGATCCAGCAACCACCGCGTTGCATCAGGGCTGACGCCAGGTCCCTTTGAGAAGTAGTCGCGCGATCCCAGCAGACGGTCATTGCCGGTCTGTACCAGCACGATGTCGTTCGGTTGCAGCGTGTAGTTGATTCTCTGCAGCCCTTCCTGTAGATCCACGATTGTGGCTGCGGCGTCCGGTTCGAGATGCCGGATGTCTAGAACGACGCCGGAACCGAAGAACCGATCAAGCGGCATCTCGTCAATCGTACGAGCTGGCTTTCCTTCGCAATCGGGTCCGTAATGCCATGGAGCGTCGACGTGCGTCGTCCCATGCGTGGACAGCTTGATCGTCTCGTTGGCCCAACCCAATCTCGTTTTCAGGTGTCGCGAGCGAACACCGAATAGCAGCCACATCGCGAATCGGCCGAACTTGTGCCCCTGGTACTTGACTCGGTTTCGTCCCCACCTGGGAGCCCAGGCAGCATCGTTTTCCAGCGTAACACTCAGGTCTATGATTCGCACTGCAATCCCGCGTCGTTTTCGTGGTTGTACGGTAGATCTACCTCTAGTGGCATTTCGATCGGGATTCTAGCTCGGATGATCATCCTGCGGCAACGTCAGTGTTCTTTGAAAAGGTGAGTTGGCGACCAGTCTCCAACAAGTCCCAACTGCCGGTGCGAACAACGACGTGAGCTCGGCGAATGCGATCCCGCGTGTTCGTTCGAAGCGGGGCTCGGGGAGGTCGACGAATGGGGGACTGTGGCTGGAGATCTAAACGACTTTCAGTCGAACCCCGTTCGACATGGCGAAATTGATGCCATCGAGCGATGTACTCTGGGATGTTCCTAATTGGACAGGTCGAAGCTATGGCTCTACACTACTGCAGAGCGCCACTGCAGGTATCGACGTGTGAAATCACCGGCAGAGTCTTGAGAGACGAATGCGTCGCTCTATCTAGAGCGGCGCGCTAGTCTCCAGAAGCGATAACAGAAGGAATCACAAATTCACTCTGCTAAAGGAGATTGAAATGAGCGACGAAACACCTCGAGTTGCAGGCACGTCACCCAAAGCCGTCGAGTTAGAGGAGGGCAAGCAGTACGCATTCTGCACATGTGGCCGTTCGGAGAATCAGCCTTTTTGCGATGGCTCGCACAAGGTCACCTCGTTCATCCCGCACGTCTTCACTGCCGAGAAGTCGGGGCAGGCGTGGTTATGCATGTGCAAGCGGACAGGAAATGTGCCGTTCTGTGACGGAACGCATAAGACACTGGACCAAGCGGCTGGTAGTTAGTGGTCTTGTTGACTAGTGCCGCAACCGGTAAGTCCTACGTCGCTAGAGCCAGAACTTGCCTGTTT
>CAZUAH010000966.1:0-3432 GCA_964617665.1 uncultured Pirellulaceae bacterium | reverse complement strand
GAGTGGGCCACCCGCAACCGAGCGGCAGCTTTTTTTGGTTGGCGGCCCTGCCGCCCTATGGCTCATGTCGCGCAAGTCGCCGTGCGGGGCCATCCTGCTGAACACGTGCCTCTTGGTTCGCGTGAGAGACTTGGCTATCGTAGACACCAGCGGCAACTTCACCCTCTCCGCCGGCACTCAAAAGGTAGTATGCATCTTGTATGTCCCAGCGAATTAGGAAGACCACAATGACGTCAAGAATCACTCGTCGAAGTGCGATCTCAAAGGCCTTCGCGATAACCGGCGCGTTGGGGACAATGCCCCCGGCAATCGGACGCGTCCTGGCTGCGGAAGCCGGAGTGGAAGTCGATACGCTTTTGGAAGGCGGAACCATTGTCGACGGCAGCGGTGCCCCGCCCTTTGTCGGAAACGTCGCACTGTTCGGCGATAAGATCGTGGCCGTCGGGCCGGTTGCCGCACCAAGAGCGACAAAACGTATCGACTGCCGAGGGCTCATCGTTGCGCCCGGTTTTTGCGATGCGCTTGCGCATTGCGATAGAACAGTACTACGGAACATTCCCTCGAAAAATCCACCGTTATGTAGTCCAAGAAAAACTGCTTTCACTGCAGAAAGCCGTACGGCAGTCATCGGGTCTGGTGGCCGACATTTTCGGATTGTCAGGTCGAGGCTACCTACGCCCAGGCTACTTTGCCGATGTCGTGGTCTTCGACCAGCGAAACTACATCGACAACGCAACGTTCGTCGACTACACAAAACTCGCCAGCGGCGTTCAGTTCCTCTTTGTCAACGGACAAGCAACCATCAAAGACTCGAAAACCACCAGCTGCCTCGCCGGTCGAGCGTTGCGAAGAACTAAGCAGTGCTCAGAAACAAATGCGCGGTTGCCCGTGCCGAATGTGGGAAAGATACAGCATTCAACTCGGAACCGAACAACGCGTGTGTGACGGCGTGATGCTACAATGGCCACCGTCAGAAGCCGGGATCGTCTTCAGGTTCACCGTCGATGGGAAATATCGGTTCACAGAATCAGGATTGTCGCAAAACAGACTGAGAGTAAAGGCTGATACCATGGAAAAGCAGAATCCTGGACGAACATCACGACGAGCTTTTCTGGGGACGGTCGCGCTCGCCGCAGGTGGCTTGGAGAGTATTTGTCACGCAATGACCTCTGCCGAAGATGGAACCACCGCGAAGGGTGCAGAACCCCAAGAAAAGGATTTCTGTTTCACCCAACCGTTTGACGGCGGCGTCATTCACGAGGACTGCGGCCCTCCGGTTCTCGGAACGGAAACGGGACTGGACGGCAAAACGATGCTGAAGATCCAGGTCATCGGCTCCGCCCCGCGGGGCGCGAAACTCGAAGTCTTCACGGCCGATGGCCAGAAGATTCCGGTGGGGGTCCAGAACGATACCTTTCGCGGAACGGCCCTGTTGAGAGACCGGATCACGGAGATCAAAGCCCGGACGACGATCAACGGCGCGCATCGGGAGATCCGTACCCGGCCCGTTTGGGCGAAAGACTCGTACAAACGTTTTCGCACCTATATCGACGATCACAGTTTCTTCTTCCGCGACATTCTCCAAAAGGATTACAAGAGCATTTTCGATTGTTTCTATCTGGCGAAACTTCGCGAACTGCACCAGAACTTCAGCGCCAAGATCAATCTGAACTGCTTCAATACGACCCCGGAACGGGATTTTCGGCTTTCCATGTTTCCGGACAAATACAAGTCCGAATTCGAGGACAACGCGCACTGGCTGCGGCTGGCGTTTCATTCGGAAAACGAGTTCCCGAACATTCCCTACAAGAACACGACCCCAAAACAACTCGCCGCCGATTTCGATCTGGTTGCCAAGGAACTGAAACGCATCGCGGGTTGTGCCTACACCGCCGGATTGCAGATCCACTGGGCGGATGTCCCGCCGAACTGTTATCAGGTCCTTGCTGACCGCGGCGTGAAGATGCTCTCGACAAGAGGAAGAAAGCCCGATTCAAAGGAGCGGAAGATCTGCGACTATCATCTTCCCGACAACATTCTCGAGTACTTGCACTACAATCAGGGCTGGATGCATTTCGAGAGCGGCCTGATCTTTTACGCTGGTTCTACCGGCACTCGCGAGCGGGCTCCGGTGGACAAGGCCGGCCCCAAGCTACTCACCGTGATCGAGAATCCCGCCAAGAATCATTTGATCCATATCGCAGGGCACGAACAGTATTGGTGGCCGTTCTACAAGAACTTCGTTCCGGACAATTACGAGCGCTGGGCCACGGCTTTCCGTTTTGTTCTGGATCGGGGATACAAACCAATCTGGATCGAAGACGGCTTCTTCGGCGGCGCAGAATGAAGCTGTTGTGTTGCCAAGTACCATGCCCACGCGCTGTCCAGGGCTGCCAAGTGGAGTACGGCCAAGTGCCACCGGCCGCGTGCTTGATCGCCATTTGATCGGCCGGTAGGAACTGGCCTTATGCCTACTGTGATTACCTGATCCTCAAGAGCTGGGATTCGGTGCGAATGATTAGGCTGTCGCGGGTGATCGCTGGCGTGGCCATGCAGAGTTCGCCCAGGCTGTTCTTGCCGAGCAGCTTGAACTCCGGCCCAGCTTGGATGACGAAGGTGTCGCCGTCTTCGCTGAGGCAGAAGAGCTTGCCGTCGTAGGCCCAAGGCGACGACGTAAAGGCTCTCGCTCCGGGACCGATGCGCTGTTTGCCGTATACTTCTTCGCCGGTCTGCGCGTCGTAGCAGGCGATCATTCCCCGGTCGAATAGCACGTACAAGTAATCGCCGTATAGGATCGGCGAGGGATTGTAGGGGCCCCTCTTCCTCTGACACCAAACGACGTATTCGTTGGCGATCTGATCTTCCCCAAGAGTGATATCGCCGGTCGCGGCGGGGCGGATGGCAAACAGAGGCCTAATTGGGGTGTTTATGTAGCCGGAGGTGACGACAAGCAGTCCGTGTCCGACAATGGGTGTGGGTATAACATGCGACGACATGCCACCAAACTCCCAGAGCCTTCTCCCACACGATTTTCCCGCTATCGAGATCGAGGCCATAGACAACATAACGGTGGTCGTCCTTCGGCGCCGGACGATTGCCGCCGAAATAGAGTCCTTTCTCAGCGGCCTCAGGCGGTCCTCCTTCCCGAATCGCCGTCGTAAGGAAGATCCGGTTGCCCCAAACGATCGGCGAGGACCATCCGCGGCCTGGGATCGGCGTCTTCCAGGCGACGCGCTCCTCCGCACTCCACGCATCGGGCAACCCGGAGTTGGCACTAACGCCCGACGCTCCAGGTCCGCGGAATTGCGCCCAGTTGTCCGCCGCTCGACTCTCGGTCGAGAACCACGACAACACAAAAACAAGACATACCGTCGACAATGTACAGCGCACGCACGAAGAACGCGTGAGGTTTGTGATTGCAGTAAATCACGG
>CAZUAH010000965.1:0-3450 GCA_964617665.1 uncultured Pirellulaceae bacterium | reverse complement strand
TATCACCAACTGGCGTCAGAACCGCGAGCTACCGATCGAGAAACTGAGCGCCGTCAAATTCAACTGGCGCACGGCCAATCCGCCCTTGCTTGCGCGGGCGATGGTCGGCGCGGGCGACACGTTGTTCCTCGCCGGCCCGCCGGACGTTCTCGACGAGACAAAACTGCATGGCCGCTTGTTGCAGCCGGCGGTTGTTGAACGAATCCTGCGCCAGCAAGACGCCATGGATGGCAAGCTAGGTGGCATCATGTGGGCTGTCTCGGCCAAAGACGGAACGAAGCTATCTGAACAGAAGCTCATCTCCCCGCCAGTTTTCGACGGTCTGATCGCAGCCAACGAGAAACTGCTCATGTCGACAACCGACGGCAGGTTGATTTGTTACAGGTAAGGGATTCGAAGGGATCATTATGCAGACCATGATCCTAGCATGTGATATTTCTTAGATTCGCGATTTCTTCGGGCACTGACGGCGAATTTTTGTACGCTGGAGACAATAGATGGGTATCGAGAGCCTGAATGTCCACGCAATGAAATCTATCTGGACGGACAAAGTGAGAACGTATTAACCAACTTTTGAATAGGGAGCAATTGATGATGAATTCACCCAATCCAATCTCTGCGACTTTGCATCTTTGTGCGATGCTTGTCATCGCTTTGGTCTGTGTGTCCAAGGCCACTATGACGCAGGCGGCTGATAAACCCAATATCCTGATCATCTTCACGGACGATCAAGGCTATGCGGATCTGGTATGTTACGGGAATGAGAAGAACAAGACGCCGCGGCTCGACCAGTTGGCGAAGGAGGGAACCCGATTTACGTCCTTCTATGCTCAAACGGTGTGCGGCCCTTCACGTTCGGCGCTGCTGACCGGACGGTATCCGATCCGCAGCAAAGGCTGGGGCATGCCGGCTTCAGAGATCACCTTTGCCGAATTGATGCGTGAATCCGGCTACCAGACTGCCTGCATTGGCAAGTGGGACGTGTCGAACCGCAAAGCAATCATCGATCGCATGCCGAATGCTCAGGGATTCGACTACTACTTCGGCACTCTGGGGGCCAACGATGGCGGTGGGGTCGCCTTTCATGAGAACAACGAAAAGGCCGGCTCAACCCGCGATATGGGTAGCCTGACAACGCTCTACACCAACAAGGCAATTTCTTATCTCAGAGAGCGGCGCGATCCGGCAAGGCCGTTCGTGCTATATGTGGCGCATACGATGATGCACACGATCATCGACGCTTCAGAGCGCTTTCGTGGCGAGTCGGCTGGAGGACTGTATGGCGATGTGGTCGAGGAGTTCGACTACGAGACGGGTCGCCTGCTTGATACGCTTGACCAGTTGGAGCTAAGCGAGAGCACGCTGGTCATCTATACCAGCGACAATGGGCCGTGGAATCAGGACAAGTACACAAAGAGGAAGAAGGGCCACCCGGAAGGTTCGATTTTCTGGGGCGAGGCCGGGCCGCTGCGCAATGGCAAAGGATCCTGTTACGAGGCAGGCTATCGCGTGCCCTGCATTGTCCGCTGGCCGGGCAAGGTGCCGGCCGGCCGCGTCTCGGATGCAATCTTCGCCACCATCGACTTTATGCCGACATTCGCGGCGCTGTGCGGATTCGAGGTGCCGGATGATCGCCGGGTTGATGGCATCGATCAAACCAAACTGCTATTCGGTCAACGAGAAACCGGTCGGAAGGATTTCTACTTCCACGACGCAGGGGTTCGTCAGGGCAAATGGAAGTACTTGAAGCCCAACGCCCACTTCCACGGATACGCGATCGAAGATGACCGGAAGAAGGTAGACGAATTGTACGACCTTGAAGCCGATCTCGGCGAGCGGACTAACCTCGCCGCGGAGTTCCCGGAGATGGTATCCGAGCTGAAGGCCCTGATGCAGTCGGTCGAAGGCCGTGACAGGCTCGCTCCATCCGACAACAAACGATGAGCGTCTACGGAAATACAACTCGTCCGTCCAATCCGGAGAGCACAACTGATGTTTGATCGAAGAACGTTTCTAACGGGAAGTGCTGCAAGTATTGCAGCGATCTCGACGAGTGGCCGCACGAATGCCGCTGCATCTCCGTCGGCTGTTGGTGGCTACAACTACCGGCTGCCCGGATTCAGGAAAGGCAGTCGTCTTCTATTTCAGGGTGACTCCATCACAGACATGAAGTGGGGCCGCAACGAGAAGGACCGCAATCACTATCTTGGCCACAGTTACGTGTATCTGATCGCAGCACGGCTGGGCGTCGACATGCCCGAGGCTCAGCTTGCCATCTACAACCGCGGGATGAGCGGACATAAAGTCGCCGACCTGCGTGGACGCTGGCAAAAAGATGCGATCGACATGAAGCCCGATCTACTCAGCATTCTGATCGGCGTGAATGACGTGGGCCGGAATCTGAACGGTGTCGATGTCACACAGTGGGAAGTCGACTACCGGTTCATTCTTGAGGCCAGCCGCGAGGCCAATCCCGACCTGCGACTGGTGCTGCTCGATCCATTCGTTCTGGCTTCCGGCCGACTCGCGAATGCCGAAGCGTTCCGGCAATGGCGTGACCAAGTCGAGCGCCTGCTTCCAATCGTCAAGCAGCTTGCCGCAGACTACGATGCGGTTCACATCAGAACGCAGGATGTCTTTGATGCGGCCGCGAAGGCCGTCAGTCCCGAACAGTGGATCTGGGACGGAGTTCATCCATTGCCCCAGGGTCACGAATTGATCGCACGTGCCTGGCTCGAGGAAGCCAGCGCGCGTTGGGATTCGGAATGATAGTCCTGTCAGGACTGAGTCCACATCTACAGGGTACGAATGCCGGACGTGTAGTCTCAAATGGTTGGAAGGAGAAATGTGAAGATGCAGAGGCAGATTGCTTTTTGTGGAGTGTTGCTTGTAGGTTGCGTCGCGGATGCAGCGGAGCGTTGGGATGCCGCCTATGAACCCCAGGTGTTCGAGGGAATGCCGTGCCGAGTGATGAAGCCGCTGGGGTTTGACTCGGAGGAGGGCTACCCGGTGATCGTGTCGCTGCATGGCGCAGGTGGAAAGGGAACGAACAACAACAAACAGCTGAAGGACTGGAACCGTCAGTTGGCAGAACCGCGGCGGCGAAAGGACTTCCCCTGCTACGTGGTGGCGCCCCAGGCGGCCGGACTGTGGAATGCCAAGCATTTCAGTAAGATCAAGGCGCTCATCAAGACGCTGCCGTCGGTCGACATGGATCGCATCTACATCCTGGGCCATTCGATGGGCGGGCATGGAACTTACATCTTCATCCAGCTCGATCCCGAATACTTCGCGGCCGCCGCGCCGTCTGCTGGAAGTGGATTGAGGAGAACCGAGGATTTCATCGATGCGGCGAAGATCAAGGATCTACCGATCTGGGCATTCCATGGCGACAGAGACGGAGTCTGCCCCATTGAGAAAGACCAGAAAGTGTTCGACGAGATGAAACGA
>CAZUAH010000964.1:0-3460 GCA_964617665.1 uncultured Pirellulaceae bacterium | reverse complement strand
CGAGCTTAGCCTCACAACCGCCTGCACCGCGCCAACGGAATTTTAGTGCGGTGGATGATTTGCCTGCCGCGGAACGTCCAGTACACACCTCCCAGCGGCATATGCCCCTTGAAGTAGGCATCAAACATTTCCGGACGCTCGAAGACGAGAACCAACAGCGGGTCGCGCGGTTCGACTGGCTCGCCGACCGATTCCGAAAACCGTTCGAGCACGGCTTCGTATTCCTGCTGTATCGTCAGTTCGAATTGCGACGATCCGAAGAAGACGGCAGTCACTGGCCCGAATTCGACTCGGCGTCCGGGCATCCCCGCCACTTTGGTCGCGCGTTTCGCGTTTTGTTCCAGTGTTCCTTTGGTCGGCCAGACGGTGAGTCGCCATACCCAGTGTCCGAGAAGAAAGAGCGTCGGGAGGCCAAACAAGGAAATGGCAAACGCTGCGGAAAATGCACCCCAATAGGCCACGCCCCATGCGTACTGAAGCAAACCAGCTAGACACCACGCCAAGATCGCCGCGAGGATGGCGAATGTCAGCAGGAATCGGAGCCAGAATCGACCGGGATTGAGCGCCGCCTGGATACTCGCCGGTAGCTCTGCCGGGGCGGAAGGGACGGGAGCGTCCCGCGACTCCCGCTGCCGACGACGTCGACCGACGACGCCCCAGACCGCAGCCCAAACGATGAACCCCGTACTGAACATCACAATAGAGAGCAACCGTCTGCTTCTGCTGAGTGCCCTGACACGACGACAGGTATGGGCGTCCCAGAGCGATACCTCACTGTCCGTTGCTATCGCCAGGAGTTTCCCGTCAGGTGAAAATGCCACTGAGTCGGGGAAGTATTCGTACTGACCTCCGGCATCTGCTATCCGCCCCCGCAGCTTCCACGTACGGGTATCCCAGACGTCAACTCCATCGAACCCAACGGCTGCCAGCGAACTCCCGTCCGGAGAGAAATGACCACTCCAATACCATTGTTCAAGTTCCGAAGGATTGGACACGCCTGACGTCAGATCCCAAATGACCTGTTCGCCTGGCGTGTTGGTCAACAGCCAACGGCCATCTGGTGACAATACATCACGGCCGAGAACTCTGCCGACATCCAGAGTCTTAAGCAGTTTGGGTGGATCCACTCGCCAAATCTCGGCCGTCGCAGAACCACCGGCGGTAGAAACAGGTACGAGGGTCAGCGTTTTGCCGTCATCAGAGATGGCGGCCAAGTGTGGTGTATTGTTCGGCGTAATCGTTCCGCATCGTTTTCCTGTGGTAAGATCCCATAGCTCCACGCTGCCGCCTGCGGCGAGAGGAACCATCTGCACGGTCGCGGCCCGATGCCCGTCCGAGGAGAACGTGACGAGAGACGACATCGGATCGACGGGAATCGACTTCTTCCGTACATCGCGAATGACATCCCAGAATAGGATCTCGACCGAATAGGTGGGTGTTCTTGGCGAAACGAGCATCGCAACGGTTGATTCGTCGATGAATGTGCAGGACTGGCCGTAGTGGACGTCTGCCCCCATCGACAAGTTCGCCTGTGTGGGAGGATCCCGCGACAAGTCCCAGACCACGATTGAATTCGTTGCACCAAGTGCCGTCAGCAGTCGACCGTCTGGCGAAAAGGCGAGTCCATGCAAGTACCTGGTACTCGACTCGCGTCGCGAAGCAGCCACCAGTCCGGCAACCAAACCGCACAGCGCGGTGATCAACAGGAGTTGCGTAATGCTGAAGTTGAACTTGCGACCACTCATGTCGAATGACTACCCGAGGGCGGCGTTAGACCAGGAGACTATCCAGCTACGATTCTACCGGAACGCGAAAGGCCGATTGAACATTTCGTCTTCCTGTCATAGATTCTCCTGTCCTTGGACTCGTTTGACTACCACCTGTTTATGATATCACTAAGGGGCGTCCAGGAATTGGGAGGGCGAAGCTCCCGCTGAGCCGGATTCCTCCCTCCGACACGCGGCTCGGCAGGAGCCTCGCCCTCCCGAAGGCAGTGGATTCCTGTGCATCGAACTCCGGGGAATATCAGATTACATCGATGAACAGCGAACTTCGGCAGTATTTTGACGAGCAGGTGGATTGGGTGCTGGAGCGCGTGCCGCAGCGCGTGCATGATCTGCTGGACGAAGTGACGATGTATGTCGAGGACCATCCGCCGCGCCGCGTGATGCAGCAATTGGGCGTCCGTCACCGCGATCAACTCTGTGGTCTATATACGGGAATTCCACTGACCCAACGCCACGTCGAAATCTCGGGCGTGCTATCCGACGCCATCTACATCTACCGCGAAGGCATCTTTTCGATGGCACTCGACCGTCGAGGCAACGTGGACGAAGATGAACTGCGGTTTCAAATCCGCGTAACGATCTTGCACGAGTTGGGGCATCATCACGGCATCGAGGAAGACGAATTGCGCGGCTTGGGATACTGACCTTCTGCTGGATTGTCTATCGATCAATGGCAGCCTGGGTGGCCGCGGCTGGACGGAGCGTCAGCGAGGGAAGCCCCGGGGTTTCGGGCTGGCGCCCTCCAACCCCGGCCACCTCCGTTTACCTGACAAATATCGATAGCCGCACCACTACCATTCCTCGTCTTCGTCCGGATCGGGATCCAGCGGATGCCGCTTGGGCTTGACCACCTCGGCCTGCACCACGCCATTGTCGACCTCTTCGATCTCGCGCGTGCGGCTGTAGTCGGTCGTCAGACGAATTGCCGTGGCGATACCCACGATCAACACGGCGCCGCCGATCGAGGTTCCCAGTACCAATGGAAACTCGTCCGGCGAGATGAAAAGGGCCGGCCCGAACAACGCGCCAAGAAGTGCGCCAACAAGCACTCCCCACGACGCACCGTTCACCCGCGAATAGTGAAACATCCCCACCAGGCATCCAATACCCGCCAACAGGATTCCGCCGACGATTCCCGATACGATCACCTCGCCGACGCCTATGTCGCGGCCGATATTTCCGCGGACAAGCGGCGCGACCATGCCCGTAGCGACGGCGCAAGCCGCGATCAGCAGGAAGAGTGTGTTCAGCGGATACCCGCGTCGAACTGTGTGTTTGCTTCCGTCCATCAGAGTTTCGTTAGTAAGCCTTTGCGTCCAGCAATTTGCCGTCGGCTCGGTGTCCTAACTGTTGGAGGACTTGCGCCGATGTACTCTCGCTCAGGTAACCCACGCGTCCATCGCCGAATGCGAACTGGCTGCCACCCGGATGCACGCTGCCAAAGCCGCCTATCGGCAGCGTGGGGCCCTTTGGAGGTGGACCGGGCGGTTCGGCATCTTCCGGTTCTTCTACTGCGACTTCGTCCTCGGCGTCCGGTTCCTCAAGCATACCGTACTCCTCGGAACCCATTCCGCCCATCCCGTACTCGGCTTCCATGCTCATGCTACCGTCCAATTCGTCCCTTATGTGAAGCTGCTGATTATGTGGAGTTGAGCGGCCTGTTTCGGCGTTTC
>CAZUAH010000963.1:0-3485 GCA_964617665.1 uncultured Pirellulaceae bacterium | reverse complement strand
GCCGAGCACGACGCCGATGCAATTGTCGCCCTGCCGGAGGTATTCGCCGGCGTCGAAGGTTACGTAGAACGCCCGCTTGTGGTAGCTGCTTAGGCGAGCGGCAGATGAGAAATTACCTACCGCGAGGTTTTGTTGGTTTGATTGTAATGTCGTATTTGGGTAGCGTCGCCGAACGTCCGAGCCGTGCGTTGATTTGTTTCATTTCAACGTTTGTCACGGGGGCTTCCGTTTCGTAGTTGTCTTCGACGTGATGCACTTCGGGGTGCTCGCCGCGCCACGTCATTCGCAAGGCACACGTTCGCACGACTTCCCAGCATGTGAGCAGCACGCCATTCCACTTGCATTGCAACGACGACCAACAACGTTCGATGGGATTGTACTTGCTGTGATAGGGTGGATAGTAGACTAAACCTTAACCAAGCGAACCCTTTGTCACGAATTGCATAGAAAAACTCGAAACCTTCCTTGTTTTCCGGCGTCTAAAGGACGTTGGAACCAACCTTCGACCCGGACGCAAGGAGGATTTCGAGTGAACGCCAATATACAACATCGACTGCGGAACGCCAAGCGGCGAATCGAGCGGCGGCTGGACGGCGGACGGGAGGATGCGGGGCGACCGGTCTTCTCGGCCGAGCGGATTCGCGTGGAAATGGCTGATAAGACGCGGGCCGTCGGAGTCGGCGGCGTCGGGCTGATTCATCAGTTGGCCCGGGCGACCGGTCTGGTCGAGGCGATCGACCGCCGCCTGCACCTGCTGAAGATCCATCGCCCCTACCACGAATCGGACCACGTGCTGAACCTGGCCTACAACGCGATGTGCGACGGCGTTCGATTGGAAGACATCGAACTGCGCCGCAACGACGAGGTCTTCCTCGACGCGCTGGGCGCCGAGCGGATCCCCGACCCGACCACGGCCGGCGACTTCTGCCGTCGCTTCGCCGAGTCGGACGTTCGCGCGTTGATGCGGGCCGTCGACGACGCTCGGTTGAACGTCTGGGCCCGGCAGCCGAAGGAGTTCTTCGACCGGGCGACGATCGACATGGACGGCACGCTGGTGATCACCGACGGCCAGTGCAAGCAGGGAATGGACATCTCCTACAAGGGCACGTGGGGCTATCATCCGCTGGTGGTCTCGCTGGCCGAGACGGGCGAGGTGCTTCGCCTGGTCAACCGGTCCGGCAATCGCCCGAGTCACGAAGGGGCGGCCGAGGAGGCCGACGACGCGATCGCCTTGTGCCGCGGGGCGGGCTTCCGAACGATCGTGCTCCGCGGCGACACGGCCTTCAGCCAGTCGGCGAAACTCGACGCCTGGGACCGCGACGGCGCGATCTTCTACTTCGGCTTCAAGGCCATGCCGAATCTGGAAGAAATCGCCGACAACCTGCCGAACACGGCCTGGCGCAAGCTCTTGCGAGAGCCTCGCTACGAGGTCGAGACCGATCCGCGGCAGAAGCCGACGAACGTCAAACGGCGGATCGTTCGGCTCCGCGAGTTCGAGACGCTTCGGCTGAAGAACGAGGATTACGCCGAGTTCGAGTATCAGCCCGGCGAATGCGAGCAGCCGTATCGCATGATCGTCCTCCGCAAAGACATCGCTCACGAAAAGGGCCAATTGCGGCTGTTCGACGAGATCCGCTACTTCTTCTACGTCACCAACGATTGGGCGGTCGACGCCGAAGACGTGGTGTTCGAAGCCAACGCTCGCTGCGACCAGGAAAACCTGATCGCCCAGTTGGCCGGCGGAGTTCGGGCGCTGTCGGCGCCGGTCGACAACCTTCTGAGCAACTGGGCCTACATGACGATGACGGCCCTGGCGTGGAACCTCAAGGCTTGGTGGGCGCTTTGGCTGCCGGAGAAGGGGCGTTGGAGCGAGAAGCGTGCGGCCGAGAAGCGTCGCGTGCTGCGGATGGAGTTTCGCACGTTTCTCAACGCGTTCGTCAAGATCCCGTGCCAGATCGTTCGCACCGGCCGGAAGTTGATCTATCGCGTGCTGCATTACAATCCGAACCTGCCGGTCTTCTTCCGCCTCGCGACCGCCTTGCGATGTTGACGCCGCCGCCCCCGAAGCCGGAGTCCGGACGCTCCGGTCCGCCGCAACCCCCAACCGCGCCGAAGCGCAACCCAAACCGAACATGAAGCACCCCGCAACCCGACGCCCGCCCCGGCCGCATCCCGCGCCGCCCGCCGCCCCTGCGCCCGCCGCGCCGTACAAATCCCGTGCGACATTATCCGCAGGCGTTCGCTTGTTTAAGGACTAAACGGATCTCCAAGCCCGACCAGTCTGCGAACGTCACCATGCGACGGAGAAACTTACGCGTTACCCCCGAATTCTTCGGGCCGTTGTCCAGATAGATCACTAACCGACGAATGCCTCGACATCGCGATCGCACACTCGTCCACCATGTCTTCATGCAGTCGCCCCAAAAATCACTGCACTCACGCAAGCCAAAGATCAACGTCAACAGCCCCATGCCCATCATCAACACGCCGAAGGGAACCAGTTTTTGCTTTGGCGGAGGGTCATGATCGAGCGCCTTGGGTACGTTGCCGTCGGAATCGGTCCGGCTTTTTTCCCCCCTGATCATATTCGCCCAACTTAACCTTCGTCTTCGTGTCAATCGATATTTCCAGCGTTTCCGGATCGGCCTCCGCTTCCGCATGAACCGCTTTGACATTTTCGAAGATCGCGTCGGTGTCTTTCGTCTTCTTCAGCGGCTTTCCTTTCTGAATTCGTTTCAGCCGATAGTTCATTCGATTCAAAATGTCTCGCATCGTGCGTTCGCTGGGAACTTCTTCTTCGGAGTACCCGCGATCCAGCAATGCTTGCCGCACTTCTGCTGCCGAGAGATTGGTGTAACGTCGTTCCGTTTTCAACTCTGGGTCAGTTTGTGTGTGGGGTTCGACGATCAGACGAATATCGATGGCCAGTTGCGGATTTTGATCTTCGCTCCGCTTCCTGCCTCGGTTTCCGCTTACGCGAGTTGCCAACACGACCGGATCGAGTTCTCGTTCTTCGATGCCTTTGGCGATGGTGTTCCTTCCCCATCCGAATCGATACTCGGCTTGCCGAGTATTTCCACCACAAAGCTTTTGACAAACCTCGGCAATAAACTGTCGTCGTTGAGTTCCGCTCATTTCGGAAGCCGCCGAAACCAGCAATTCATCCGCAACACCTTCCATGGTGAAGCCTCCTGTCAATCTAGTTCAATCGTAGAACGATAATCTCCAAATCATCAGTTCTCCTATACACTTTCCAGCCAAACATGAAAAGACGAATTCAGGTATATTCTCTTTCACCGATCGCCTTACGAGCGGGCCGACGTCCGCAAGATCTGGTCGCTCGCCGGGATGGCCGACAAGTCGCCCAGCACGGAGACGATGATGAAACTCCTGCAGCAAAGCTCCCGCACGAAGCTGGGGGCCTGGGCAGTGGAGAAGACGGACCAGGGCGGCTACCTGATCATCTACTGCGTGGAAGTCGACGC
>CAZUAH010000962.1:0-3512 GCA_964617665.1 uncultured Pirellulaceae bacterium | reverse complement strand
AAAACCCGAACGATCGGAATATTTACGCTATAGCAACTTTGGTGCACCCGAGGGCTGGAGGATCTATGTAGATGAGAACGACGACGGCCATTGGAACGGCGCCACGGAAGAGCCGCACAACGCCGTCACAGGCCCGGACGGAACCTACTCCATCACAGACGTCCCCGCCGGAGACTACACCGTCGCTGAGGTACTCCAGTCGGGCTGGGAGCCGACCGTCTGGAGTCTAATACGAACCATACAGAAGCCCACGCCAGTTGCTGACGATCTCTTCGGTGTTTCCGCCGCGGCTTTCGGTAACGATGCCCTCATCGGAGTGATTGGCGACGACACAGGCGCGGACAACGCGGGGGCGGTATATCTGTACGATAGCGCCAGCGGCGATGTGCTCCGGACTTTCTACAATTCAACACCTGCGGCGGGTGAATTCTTCGGGTTCGCCGTGGCAGCGGTCGGTGGCAATGTTCTTGCCGGTGCGCCAGGTGCCGACACGGGAGCGTCCTATTCGGGGGCAGCGTATTTATTGGATGGATCAACAGGCGAGTTACTGCAGGTTTTCCGAAATCCGTCCCCGACAGCCGAAGCCATTTTTGGTTACTCCGTGGCCGCTGTGGGACCCAATGTTTTGATTGGTGCGCCTGGTCCTGTGGACGGTTCAGACATTACGGGTAAGGCATACCTATTCGATGGTCAAACTGGCGAGCTCTTACGTACTTTTGTGAGCCCAACATCTTCACCCGGTGACGGGTTTGGGATTTCCCTTGCAGCCGTAGGAGAGAATGTGCTGATCGGTGCCCATCTGACCGACCGGGAGAATGGCGCTGCGTTTCTGTTCGATCCGTCCGATGGCAGCCTGTTGAACACCTTCCAAAGTCCGAGCAGCTCTCCAGACAGGTTTGGAATATCCGTTGCTGCCGCGGGTGACGATGTGTTGATCGGTGCGAGATACGACGGGACGGATGGCAGCGAGAAGGGGGCAGCTTATTTGTTTGATAGGTCATCCGGAGAATTGCTTCAGGCATATCCGTCTGTTTCCGCCAGCCGCTACTCAGGTTTTGGCACCACGGTCGCCACCACAGGCGATTGGGTTCTCATCGGGGCAGAAAACGATGATACAGGCGCAAACAGCGCCGGTGCTGCTTACTTGTTCGACCGGTCCACCGGAGCGTTAGCGAAAGCGTTCTACAACCCGACCCCAGCCAGCGACGATGAGTTTGGAGTTCGCCTTGCGGCTATAGGGGAATACATCCTGATTTCGGCAATGGCGGATGACTCGGGAGCAGAAAATGCAGGATCCGCATATCTGTTTGGGCGGACCGGCACGCGTCGCGTCACAGTCGTCGCGGGGCAAGCGGTCGACGACATCGATTTTGGAAACCGGAGGCGCCCAGACGATGTGGAGTTACCCACAGCGGATTTGGCCGATCCGCCAAACGGCGGCTCGATCAAGGTATCGGCCCTAAACAACCGGAAGTACATCGACGTTACGTTCGCGGACACCGGCGGCAGCGGCTTGAACTTGACCACCATCACGGATGCCGGTGCCGAGTTCACCGTAAGCGGGACGGCTGCGAGCACCGTAGCAGTTAATGGCACACCGACCCTCGTCAGCGGCACCACGTACCGGTATTCGTTCACGGGAACGTTCGGCACGGGTCCGGTCACCGTCGATTTCACCGCCGGTGCCTGGGCGGATGACGACGGCAATACGAATGTAGCCGAGTCGGACAGATTCACGGTAGCCATGGACGAGGTGATTTTCGGCTCTGAGCGGGTGATCACCAGACAGGCGGATAGCGTAAAATCGGTTTGCGCCGCCGACGTGGATGGCGACGGCGACATGGATGTGCTCTCGGCCTCGTACACCGACGACAAGATCGCCTGGTACGAGAACGACGGCAGCCAAAACTTCAGCACGCATGTCATATCCTCGACTGCTGATGGCGCTTTTTCGGTGTTTGCGGCGGACATGGACAACGACGGCGACATAGATGTTGTGCTTTCATCTTCTGCGCAGATCGCGTGGTACGAGAATCTCGGAGCAGGGAGCTTCGGTGCGCCACGAGTGATTGCGGCGCATGGAACCCGAGCGATCCATATCGCGGACTTGGACCAGGACGGGGATGTGGATGTGCTCTTGGGTGGTTGGTGGGACGGTGGAGATCCGAGCAACAGCAAAATCGCTTGGCATGAAAACTATGGGGATGGGACTTTCGGCACAGAACGAGTAATATCGACACAGGTTGATTTTCTCCAATCACTTTACGCTGCTGACCTGGACGGCGACGGCGATATGGATGTGCTCTCCGCTTCTGCTTGGGACGACAAGATCGCGTGGTATGCGAACCTTGGCGAAAAAGCCTTTGGGGCGCAAACGGTGATCACGAGTCAAGCTTGGAGCGCAGACAATGCGTATGCCGCCGATCTGGACAATGACGGTGACACAGATGTACTCTTCAGTTTCACAGACGGAAGGAAGATCGCGTGGCGTGAAAACACAGGGAACGCGAGCTTTGGCACGCAGCGGGTGATCACGTCAGACGTAACGTATGTGTGGTCACTCAGTGCAGCCGACCTGGATGGCGACGGCGATTTGGATCTTCTTTCAGCGTCCTACGGCGACGACAAGATCGCGTGGTATGAGAATCTGGGCGGAGGCGGCTTCAGTGCGCAACGAGTGATATCCGTCGAGGGTGACGGCCCCGTTTCCGCCTTTGCCGTCGACTTGGACGGCGACGGGGACCGAGATGTTTTGTCGGCCTCGTCTTTGGACGACAAGGTCGCGTGGTATGAGAACCTTAACGGCGTGAGTTCAGGTCCCACGATCGGTTCACTGAGTGTTAGTCCGGACCCGGTGACCGAGCCGGATGAGTTGACCCTGACGGCCAGTGATGTTCAGGACAGCGACGGGACGGTGACGAAAGTGGAGTTCTATCGGGACTCGAACAACAGTGGCAGCCTGGAGGTAGGCACGGATCAACTAATCGGCACGGACACGAGCAGCAGCGGGGGTTGGACGTATAGCGGTGGCACGGGCAGTTTCCCCACCGGCACGAATCGTTACTTTGCCCGTGCACAGGACGATGACGGGGCCTGGAGCAACGTTGTGAGCACGGTGGGGACGGTCAACCCAGGGCCCAATGACGCCCCGGTACTGACGCCTGCGAGTCCCTCGTCGACGACCGACTCGAATACGGCGGTGACCTTTGGTCTGCCGGATGTGATCAACAACGGGGCGGGGACGACGACCATCACGGATGCGGACGCCGGCGACCCTGTGGGCGGCATCGCCATCATCGGCGCCGCCGGCTTTGGCGAGCTGAGGTACTCGCTTGATGGAACGAACTTTGTCAAGGTGAATGATGCGCCAGCGGCTGACGCCGCCTTGCTGCTGCCGTCCGACGCTCTAGTTCTTTACGCGCCTGACTATCCGGAGACGGCGACGCTGACGTTCCGTGCCTGGGACGAGACCAGCGGCATTGCTGGCCAGCTCGCCGACACGACCGCCAACG
>CAZUAH010000961.1:0-3552 GCA_964617665.1 uncultured Pirellulaceae bacterium | reverse complement strand
AATCCGAGCCGCTACTTCATGGCCACGCGCTCGCAGAGTGCGCCGCCGGACCGGGCCGTTACCGCGGCTGAACTCGCGTCTCATGAGAGCGTCTGGACTGTCGACGGACGACTAGTGCAAAACATCGAGGGGATCTCGGGCGCGCTGGGGATTGATTTGCCAGCCGAAAGGATCGTGAGTCTGGTTGGCAAGCAGATGGAACCAGGAATTCCTCTGCCTAGGCTCCTAGGCCACAGTACGCGCCCAATAAGGGATAGGGATCCAACTGCGATACGGATTTATCCTGAGGAACGAGGCCATCGCATTGACATTTGCTGGCAGAGAAGGGGAAGGGATCTTTGGCTTGCGCTTGACAGGAAGGCAAACGAAAGCGCCCTAACAGTTGTCAGGAGGTACGGTGGGTATCGCGCGGGTATGTCTTCCATAAAAATCGCAAAGGACGAGGATATTGCAGCGGAATGCCCCGATTTTGACTTGTTTTATTGGCGGCAATCGTGTTTCGTTTTGAAGAGTAGAGTGCTAGAGCTGTTAGATGTCTTCGGGATGACGCCAGAGTTCGGTACTTGGGTGGGACACCTTGTCGCCGATGGGGATATTCCTGAGAGTCAGCGCTCTTTCCTAAAGGAGCAGCTTGTGGCAGCTAAAGGCGAACGGGGTGCTGAGTTGTTAAGCGATTTGAACATGCCGCCGGAACGTGTCTTCGGTCGAGCGGAAACTCGCCGTGCTTCGCACTTGGTCGGATATGGATCTGGCGACGAGTAGGTCTCCGAAATGGAGAACGGGTTGACGGTTCCGTTGGCCCGCGAAGATGGACAACGGCATCGCGGCGGCGTTGTCTTGGTCGTTGCCGGGTGTTCTTCCGTTCCGTGTTAGGCGATGCGTTACACCGCTGCAGTCTGTGAATGAGGAGCTTACGGCGATGATGCCCGTATTTCCCGAAGGTTTTGGTTCTGCACCAGTACCCGCTAGGGGAGTTGAACACTGTTTGCATGGTTTGATGCTGTCGGTAGGCCGGTCGTCCCCCAGTTTCTGCACCAGCCACCGCGCAATCGTCACTAAGCACTGGTTAGCTCTGTAACTGCTCGGCCTTGGGTGTCACCTTCTTGATGTTGGGCGTGATGTCGGTGTCCACGTTACCCAGGGACCAGGCGATGCCACCCAACAGGATCTGCTGAACCGTCTTGTTGGTCCAGACGTCTTCGCGATGGCCCATCGAGCAGAAGAAAACGCGCCCCTTGCCGTGCATCCGAGCCCAGGTGGCGGGGAACGACGGTCGCTGATACATGGCGCCTTTCATCCCTTCGGTTTCCTGAACCAACACCACGTGGAGATCGTCCGCAAAGTCCTTCATGGCGTACCATTCGTCCATCAGCCGGAATGAATCGCCGATGCCCTTGGCGCCAGGAAAACTCGGCGAGACGACTTTCATTGTCCCTTCCTGCTGAGCCCCGTGTGATACAAACTTGCAGCCCACCATCGCCAAGTACGGATCGTCGGGCGCCGAGTTGCGTCCCCAGTAGCATGCGGAGTGCAATCCTACGAACGGCTTGCCGGCAGCAACCGCCGCCAAGAGTCGCTTGCGTCCTTCGGGCGACATGGGTGGAGCCTTTCGTACGCTCGGCAGGAACAGGTCACCGCACGAGTAGAACACAAACGCGTCGTAGGCATCCAAGTCGCCGTCGAATATCCGACCGTCCTTGGTGCATTCCACCTCGAATCCCGCATCTTTGCCGAGTTCGATCAGTATCTTGTCGGAGTGACTCAGACCGTCTGCACCTGGACCCACAACCGAATGTTCGTATTCCACACTGCGAGTGAAGTAGAGCAGCTTTTGCTTCTTCTTCTCCGCTGCCGCGGTCCAACCAAACGGGAACGTCGATAACCCCATCACCGCAGCGGAACTGGCCGCCAGCATTTCACGACGATGCATCGCAATATCTCCAACGCTCGAGGATGACTGAAACTTTCACGAACAAGGGAAACGAATTCCTTGAAGCATATCACAACGAGATGACCAAATCACTGACCCACCGTCGCATTTCGGGTACGCAGCCTGAGTACTCGCTCGTGGTGCCTTCATCGGCACGTCCCAGATATATGCCTATTGCCTGACAGCCGGATGTCCCAACAATCCGTATCGTCGGCCAGCCTGGACCGCAGTCCAGAAGTACGCGACGCAACGACCGTCGCATACGACCGGAGTAATGTGACCGCCATAGGCCAGAGCACGCGGCTGAGTGCGCACGTATCGTGTGGACGCGTTCGGCGATGTGAAGGGCCCGTTCGCGTTGGGGCTACGAAGATGCGCGATCTGCATACTGCCGGTGTATGGGTGTTCGATGACGAACATATGCGTTGTGTCGTCTGCCCAGACGGCCCCGGTCAACTCCTGCGCCCGCACGCTGTCCGGCCGAGGCGTCACCTCGACGGCCTTCGGCCAGGAATCGGGGTCGGTGGGTGTGCTGGATGCGGTATGGACGATTCGATAACCCGGCGGGCCCGTACGCCGATGGTAGAGGTGCAATCGTTCGTCGCCTGGCACGGTCACAACGGCCGGATCGTCGTCCTCGCCGGGCAGGTCACTGATTGGCTTGAGCGTTTTCGTCCACGGCAGCTTCTCCGGATCGGTCCCTGACCACGCCAAGCCAATTCCCCGCTGTGAAAAGTTGGCCAAACGACGGCCACTGAAAGGGACGTAGAGTCGGCCATTGTGGTACGCCATACCGGCGGGGCTCGCGACCCCGTAGCCATCATGCGTTTCGCCGGGAACTCCCTTGCGCACAGCTACGCCGTGATAGGTCCATTCCGCCAAATCCTCGCTGGACCACAGATGCAGTTCGGTGCCGTACGTGTTGGGGTGATGCGGGCTAGAGAGCGGTACGACATCCGCAATCAGGTAGTACTTGCGTCTAACCGGATGCCATGCCACGGAGTGCTCACGAATGCTGGCTTCTCCCACTGGAGAATCGGCCGTCAATTCAACGCGGTAGGTGATGTTGGAATCAAACGCCACAGGCTGCGCCGTCGACACAGCGGCCAGATTGGCCACAGCAATGACAATACACGAAACGAGAACCGGTTTAGGTATCATTCAGCCAGCCTTGCCTTTAACCACGCGTAAATGCTCGCACCGATCTGCTTGTAGCCGAACTCGTTGGGATGCACACCGTTGTTCGTTGGATATCCGTCCACCGGATCGAGATTCAACTGAGTAGGTACCACAAACAATCGCTCCGATTCTCGATTTACGAAACGACTCATCTCACGCTGCACCAGCCGGTGTTGGATTCGCTTCCAGCCCCATCGGTGATATCGGTCTTTGTAGTTCGCCTGAAAGCCTTCCTCGCGACTATTGGGTGGCGTGGTCAGGCAGATGCCCAATTGGGCTTTGGGCGCCGCTTCTCGAAAGGCAGCCACCAGTGCGTCCGCATGGACCATCATAGCGTCGATGCGGGCGTCGATGGCCTCCGGGTCGTCCGGTTTGGCGCTGAAACAATCGTTGATGCCAAGCAAGAACGTAACGAAATCAGGACGTTCGCCATCGCACTCCTC
>CAZUAH010000960.1:0-3556 GCA_964617665.1 uncultured Pirellulaceae bacterium | reverse complement strand
GCACGGCGGTACCCAGCGCCAGTTTGGCGCATCTGGCGGGAATGTCCCAACTGGAAAGTCTGGCCCTTGGAGATACGCGCGTCAGGGATGCCGACCTGAAACACCTCAGGCGACTGTCCCAACTGAAGAGACTGTCTTTCGATGGTACGTTCACTACAGGCGCGGGGCTGGAACACTTGGCGGAGTTCACACAACTCAGCGAAGTCAGTTTCAGCTTCAGGAACATCGGCGATGCTGACATCGTGCATCTGAACCGACTCGCGCGGTTGACCGCACTGGATCTAAGCAACTCTGGGATAACGGATGCCGGTTTGGGGCAACTGGCGATCTTGCCGAAGTTGACGCGGCTGTCTCTGCCCGACCAGATTACCGACGCCGGGTTAAGACATCTTCGACGGGCAACGCGGCTGGAAGTATTGCATCCTGGCAACAGCATCACCGACGCGGGCCTGGCAAATCTGAGCGGATTGACGCGGCTGCGCACATTGAATCTCTCCCGGTGCAAAATCACGGAGGACGGACTGAAGCACGTGCGTGGCTTGACGCAATTGGCGCAGTTGGGCCTACCTTACAAGATGCCGCTCAGTGATAACGTGTTGGCTCATCTCGGCCGTCTCACACAGTTTGAAAGACTAAGTCTGCGCGGCAGCAGCGTCACGGACGAGGGTCTGCGGCATTTACGCGCCATGTCGGAGTTAGTGGTTCTGGATCTTAGAGACACCGACATCACGGACGCCGGATTGGTGCACATTCGTGGGTTGACCAAACTCTCGGAACTGAACGTTACCAACACGAAGGTTGCGGGAGCGGGATTAGCGCATCTGCCTCGACATGGATCGCTCAAGAACGTGTATCTCAGCGGGACTTCGATCACCGACGAGAGTTTGGCGCATCTGCAGGGGTTCGAACTCAGGCACTTGAATCTCGCAAACACGCGTGTAACTGACAAAGGGATGGAGCATCTGGGGCGTCTCAGGAGTCTCGTTAGCGCGGATCTCACCGAGACAGGGGTTACCGACGTCGGCTTGTCGCATCTGCACGGTCTTCGCAGTCTCGTTGGCCTGAACCTCACCGGGACTCGGGTAACGGACGCCGGCTTGGCACACCTGCAAGACCGGGACTTTGGATTCCTGAATCTTCGCGGTACTCAAATCACCGATGCGGGTCTGGCGCATCTTCGTGGACACACAAAGCTCAATTTCCTGGACCTCGCGGGGACTCAGATCACGGATGAGGGCTTGAGACACCTTGCAGGACTGAAGGCACTCGAATACCTGTACTTGGGCAAGAACGTTATGGGCAGTGGCTTGGTCCACCTCCGCGACTTGCCTCGGCCGTTTTGGGTGTACTTCGGGCGCAGTGATGGTGATCTAGCTGCCGTCCGGCGATTCAAGAAGGAACGACCGGATGTGCGGATTGCCCCCAGGGCTCTCACCTGGGGCTGGGACAACCCCGCCCGCGTCGCGGACGTTCACTTCACGCAGGGCGTATGGAAGATCCTTGAGCAACTTGACGAAGACACACGGCTGGAGTTCATCGAGACACCATTGCCAGACGTGTTAAAGTTCCTCCACGACATGCATGCCATCTCCATCGAACTGGATGAGCCGCGGTTGCGCGCCGCGGGCATTGGCACCGATGTGCTGGTGACTCAGGAGATCAAAGGAATCACTCTGCACAGCGCGCTACGGCTGTTCCTCAGTGAATGGGGCCTGACGTACGCCGTTCGCGACGACGTCTTGGTCATTACGACCAAGGAAGAGGCCCGGCGTTTGATGCAGCAAGGCATCATCAACGAGGAAGAAGTGGAGCGTGAATCTGCGAAGGAACGGCAGACCGTCCGCGAGCAGCGTGAAGCCAGGACCGTCAACGCGTTGATGGAAGATACTCGATGTAATTTCACCGCGAAACCGCTGGCGGAGGCGGTCGCACTGCTCAACGAGCAACACGGCATCCTCATCGAAATCGACCATGCAGCGCTTGCCAAGGCGGGAATTCGGCCCGACGTGCGCTGCACAGCGAACATGAAGAACGTACCGCTGGCAACCGCCTTGCGAAAGCTGCTCGACGACGTAGGCCTGACCTATGCCGTCCACGGCGAGTCAATCTTGGTCACTTCGCTGCAGTAGAACGTCCTGGCGAAGGAAGACGCCCGGCAGGAATCTGCCGCAGATCCGGCCTTCGGAAAATCTCGCACGCGCAAAGATTTGTGTGCTCAACGGAATGCGCCGGCAAGACACTTTCACGCTCTGTTCTTGGCAAGTTCGTTCACCAAGTCCAGTGCAGGCCTGCGTTCAGGCCCTGAGCCCAGTATGCCACATCGCGGAAGACAAAGGCGGGTCGTAGGGGACCTGCGAACGGAGCGAACTCCGGCGGTAGTAGATCCGGGTTGACGTCCAGGTCGATCTGCTCTCCAGGTCGCGCGACTCGGCTCATGTAGAGAAACGAGTAGCCAAAAGTGGCTCGCATTCGAGGTGCGATCCGGAGCCCTAACGTGACACCAAGTTCGGGTACGATGGCAAACTGGTCTCGGCGATAGGTGCCGATGTTCGTTCGCTGTGCCAACAGACCGCCAGTGTAGGTTCCGTCATCCGTTTGCGAGTTTGAGATGACTGTTTGGCCCCGAATTGCCACTTCCTGGCTCATGTTGCCCAGGGCGAGTTTGCCGAGCAAATCCAGAGACCACACGCCCCAGGTTCCTTGCCACGCCACGCCAAGATCCACACCGTTGAACCTGTTGGTCGTGTGGAACGAGTCGAGAATGTCAAAGTCACCTTGGTCAGGCACTGGCAGCAGTGAAGTGAGGTCTTCGCGGATGTCCAAGCCCTCGCGTAAACGCGCGTTGCGGTAGCCCAGGAGCCAATCCACACGAGAAGACCTGGGGACACACTTCACGTCGCCGCAAGCATCCCGATAGCCGCGACTGTCTGCCCCACAACACAGGTTCCATCGGAATCCGACGCCTGCGCCACTCAATTCGCTAAACGCATCAACGCTCACCGCACCGGACAGAACGCCTGGCGTGGATACCAGTTCCACATCTTCGCGGGCCGGCGGATCGAAGTTCCCCACGGCATCCCGAGGGTTCATGTTGAAGAACGGCCGAAAGAGGCTGGGGTTGCCGGCCGCGTCCGAGGCGGCTACGAAGTGTGTGGATTCTCGGCCCAAGAACCAGTATTCGCCCTCCAGACCAAAGCGACGCGAACAGTCGAGCCACTTGCCGGCGCGAAGCCGGAATCCGGAACGCGCATCGTCAAGGATTGCATCGTTTCCGAACAAGATCGTCGTAGTCGGATCGTCCAGGCGACCGGTCGGCCCGGCGGTGGCCAGCGCAGGTATGTCCATCCCGTCGGCCCACCACGCCAGATACTCTGGATGCACCCACAATCCCGTGAGTGTGTTGGGACAGCAAGGCTGAAGACACATGCCCGCGCCACATTCCGGGGCATCAGTGGTTTCGAAAACAGTCTCAACATCGGTAGCGACTGTTGGTGCCGGTTGGGCCTTCCGGCGGCGCACTCTGCGAGCGCGTGGCCATGAAGTAGCGGCTCGGATT
>CAZUAH010000959.1:0-3571 GCA_964617665.1 uncultured Pirellulaceae bacterium | reverse complement strand
ATTGACGACCTGGAAATGGGAAAGTAGGTCCCGCTACCCCGCATCTGAACCCTGAACGCCAGGCCCTACCATGTATCGAATCCATCCCTCGTTAATCCTCGCCGGAGGCGTTCTCGCGGCCGCCTTGGTTCTTCTCTCCGAGGCGGACGCAGATGATGCCGAATCACTCGTCTACAAAGCTCCTGACGACACTATCTTCGAGGTCACAGCGGATGGCCTTTCCAGTATTCGCGTGGGCGACCGTCAGTTGGCGACGGGCGGCTGGTCGGTATTCAATGCCGAGTACTGGTTCAAGGACACTGGTAAGGGAGCGGTGAGCGCGAAGGAGCCTGCCGAACAATCCATCGAGATACTCGGGCCGCGGCATGCCCGTGTTTGTCATATCAAAGGCGACGTGGTCTGTACGTCGGATTACACGTTCGAGGGCGAAGATCTGCTGATCTCGTCACGTATCGAGAACAACCACCTGGACGCACCGATGAACGTGGCCGGTTTCCGTGGTTTGACCTTCCATTTCGACCGCCCACCTGACGGTCTGATGACGGTCCAGCACATCAGCTATTTTCAACATCACGGCGTTGGGTTGTGTCATCCCGGATATTGGGCCAAATTCGGCGGCAGCTATGCTACGGACGATGCCGTGGGCGTTGGGACATCGCCATCGCGCACTGGTTTGATGCGCACGCTGACGCTTTGGGACTACGGAAGTTGGGCCACGGACAAGCGGGAGAAGTGTCCCGACCGACGGCTGATGTACTTCGCCGTCGCGCCGGTGCCGCCGCGCGGTGCACGCACCTTCGACTTCCGGCTGCGAGTCAGTCGCAATCGCGAGTGGCAGCATCTACTGACGCCGTACCGCGAGCATTTTCGCGCGACATTCGGCCCCGTGCGCTACAAAGCAGACTATCGCTGGATCGCGTCCGACTACGTGAATAAGAGCCAGCAAGCGATCTCGCCCACAAACCCATACGGCTTCCATGGCGGTGCGCGACGAATCGACACGTCAGAAGGCGTCGTCAAGTTCTGCGGTTCGGTTTTGCCCGTGGTGCAAGAGTACAACGGGCAGGGAGTGATCCTCTGGGGCCAAGGCGGCGACGACCCGCGCGGAGCGATGTATCGACCGGACTTCGACGTATTGCCTCCGGAGGTGGAAGAAAACTGGTCGACGCTGGCCGAGCGGTTCGGTAAGGCGAAAGTGAAGCTGGGCGTATGCACGCGGCCTCGGCACTTGGCCATACGTCGTGATTGGCGGTGGGATGGAATCATCGACATCAACCCCGACGATTCCCGTCATCGCGACATGCTTTGGAAACGATTCGATAACATGATGAAGAAGGGCTGCACGCTTTTCTACTTGGACAGCTTTGGAGCGAGCTTCGAGGACGTCAAGCTGATGAAGTTCCTGCGCGAGAAGATGGGGCCCAACATACTCACTTTCGCCGAACACCAGTGCGATGCAATTCTCCCGTACAGCGGCGGATATTCGGAGACAACATTCGTCGGTGCGAAAGACAAAGCGGAACCCTACTACCGCGTTTGGTCGGGCTCGCACAATTGGGAGATCTTTCACTACTTGTGCCCCGAGTCACAATTGACTTCACGCTTGTATCGCATCCAGGGCAAGATCCTTGATGACTTCGAACCGGTGGACCAGTTCTACTTCCGAAACCGCATCACACCGCTATTGCCGGTGTCCGATTTTCGCCGCGCAGATCAATTGGGCGTGATCCAGCGCCAGTTCGTCGATGCCGCAGGCCAATGGAAGTAAGTTGGACCGGCCGCATATAGAAACTGTTTGACTTTCGCAGCGATCACGCACATACTTACAGGTGTTAGCTATAGTCCGGAGAGGGAGATAGCGACGTAACCCTTGAACGCTGCTTTCTTGCGGGGCTGCTAGGACCCCTCGATGCCGGCAAACAAACCGCGTGCGGATTCGTCCGTGGACGCGGAAACCAATTTCAGCCTTTACCAAGGCTGATGGGGTCGGAAGCCGGAGGCCCTGAAGGCAGTTTTGGCGGAGTCGTTGGCTGACTGCTCCGCCGCACAGTTCAAGCGTTGCACTCGCCACTCTTCCTGCGTCTGGCCATGTGCGCTCCAAAGCGCCTCTTGGCGTTCCGGACTAGGAGGAGTGGGGGACGCCCCACTCCTTTTTCTATGCGCTTCTGCCTTCATCTTTCTCAGCCTTCTCCATGCCATTTCCAGAAGAGAGCAAAGAAAAACAGCTGAGCTATTCTTTCCGCGATCCCAACGTCGTTGCGTTTCGCAACGCGGCTTGTTCGCTGAAGGCCTGTTGAATAGGATGCTTGGGAGATGGATGAAACTTCTTCAGAGAGAAACTCGAGGGCCTTTGCCGGAGGTCAGGCCATGGCTTTTAACCCGCAGCTATGGACGCGGCTGGTGGCCGACTGCATTCCCATCTATGTCCGCCCGGATCGCCCTGAGTGGTTCGTTCCGAATACGGCGGGGGATCGGATTCTCAAGGACGCAGCAGGTATTTCGGGTTCTGACACCACCTGGGAAGTCCGTCGTTTTTTGGAACGCCTGCCCGAGTCGCCAGCCGTGGCCTACCGGGGACGTGTAGAGCACTTGACGACCGATTCTCTCCACGAGGTGTGGTTTCACGTCACCAACCGATGCAACATGGCATGTAGGCACTGCCTGTTCGCTTCCGGTCCTGCCGAATCAGAAGAGCTTGCGACAGAGACCGTTGTGTCATTGGCCCGCCAAGCAGTCGAGGCTGGATGCCGCGTATTTGCGCTGACAGGCGGCGAGCCGCTGGTCCATCCCGATTTCGAACGTCTTGTGGACGAACTGCTTGATTGCGGCGATACGAGCGTGGCCGTGTTGACGAACGGTCTGCTTCTCCCCGAGTTCCGTGATGCGCTTTCGCGTTGGCCTGGCGACAAGTTTTACCTACAGATCAGCATCGACGGGATGCGTGAAGCGCATGACAGCATTCGAGGGAAGGGGGCGTTTGACGAACTGGTTGGTGTGCTCGAATGGTTACGCCACGAGCGATTGGCGTGCACGCTTTCGATGTGCGTGACACGCGATAATGTGGACGATATGCCCGGTTTGGTGGAATTCGCTGCAGCGTCAGGTATCTCGAACGTTCATTTCATGTGGTATTTCGTGCGAGGCCGCGGTGAGGCGGCTTCATTTGCCTCGCCCGAGCAGATCCTGGAGCGATTGAAAGAAGCGGCGGAAGTGGCCGAACGGCTCGAGGTTGGTATCGACAACCTCGATTCTCTGAAGAGTCAGGTTTTCTCGCCCTCCGGCACGATCCACGATGGATCGACCGCCGGTTGGGAGTCTGTCGCCATTGGCCCGGACGGTCGCATTTACCCCTCGGCAGCATTGATCGGTCTTGAAGAACTGGCCACGCCAATCGAAAGCGATCTGGTCGAGGCGTGGCGCAACAGTACCGTCCTCGAGCGACTCCGCCATGCCACCGCCGCGGATCTGGACAGGCCACTGAGATATCTGATCGGCGGCGGCGATCCGGATCACAGCTACGCAGCAGCCGGTGAATTCGTCGGACACGATCCGTACACCGACTTGCACGAGC
>CAZUAH010000958.1:0-3585 GCA_964617665.1 uncultured Pirellulaceae bacterium | reverse complement strand
CCATGCGAGAAGCGTTCCTTGAGGTTTGGCGCTCCGTGCCAAATACGGGCATGGCAGTCGCCTGCGATATTGGAGACAAGGATACGCATTTCAGAAACAAGAAGGAGTCCGGCCGGCGTCTTGCTCTGGCGGCGTTGGGAATTGCGTATGGGAAAGAGATCGCCTACTCCGGTCCTCGCTTTGAGAGTGTGGAAGTCGAGGGCGATGCGGTTCGCCTGGAATTCGACGATTTCGGCGGCGGCCTGAAGCTCCAGCGGCGGGCCGAACACACCGGCTTCGTCTTAGCAGGCAAAGATCGACAATGGCATTGGGCCGACGATGTCCAACTCGACGGGAATTGCGTCGTGGTTCGCTGCCCGGAGGTGAAAGAGCCGATCGCGGTCCGCTACGGCTGGCACGTCAATCCATGTCTCAGCCTGTTCAATGGAGACGGCCTTCCGGCGTCACCGTTCCGTACCGACGACTGGGAGCGGTAGCGAGTGAAAAGCCACACCATGAAACTACGCACCCTCCTCCGCATCGTCGGACCGATCCTGCTTCTGGAGATTGGTACGGTCTCGCGCTCGGCGCTTCAGGCGAGCCCAGCGGAGCCCCAACCGAACACCTGGTTTGTGGCCACTGATGGCAGCGATGCCTGGTCGGGGAGTCTGCCGTCACCAAATAGGGAACGCACCGATGGCCCCTTTGCCACGCTCCAGCGTGCTCGCGACGAACTGCGAAAGCGGCGGGCCGCTCAAGGTCTGCCGGACGGGGCCACGGTAGTGGTCCGCCAGGGCGTCTACTCGCTTGCCGAACCGCTGATCTTTCAGCCCGAAGACTCGGGTACGAAACAGGGACCCATCACATTCACCGCCGCACGGGGCGAGAAAGTGATACTCAAGGGCAGTCGACCCATTGCAGGCTGGGAGCGTCTCGACGGTGGCATCTGGCAAGCCGACCTGAGTTCTCTCGAATTGAAATCGGCCCACTTCCGGCAGCTCTTCTACGATGGCAAACGTCAAACGTTGGCTCGGGTGCCGAATCTCGATCCCGTGCATCCTCGGAGCGGGGGTTTTCTCTACGCGGCGGGAACGCTTGGGAGCGATGGACTATCGCGTCTGCCGTACAACCCGTGGCGACCTCGCGAAGAGATGAGTCGCGTGTCCATGCTCTATGACGCAAAACGGCTTGACCCCCGCGGATGGTCGGAACCGACCGAGGCGCAGGTCCATGTCTGGTCATGGCTCAATTGGAACCGCGACGTACGCAAGATCATGAGTATCGACTGCGACACGCAGGTTCTCACATTGCGCCAACCGGCCCGCTATGTCCTGATCGAAGGCAATCGGTTCTTCGTGGAAAACGTTCGCGAGGAACTCGATGTACCCGGCGAGTGGTACTATGACCAGACAACGAAGCAACTCGCTTTTTGGCCCCCCGACGGACAAAGCCCTGAAGGCCGCGTGTCGGTATCACTTCTACCGACACTCGTTCGATTCGAGGGCGACGGCAAGTCTGGTCAGTTCGTGCAGCACGTCTGTTTTCGCAACTTCTCACTCTCCGAGTCGGAGGGCTCGCTGGTCGGCCTCAAAGCGACAGCTCATTGTACGATCGCCGCCTGCACGCTCTCCGGCTGCCGCGATACGGCATTGACACTCTCTGACGGCGGCCACCACAACCGAGTCGTTGGCTGCGACATCGCCCACGTGGGCGGCGCGGGAATCGTCCTTGAAGGCATCTGCGACTGGAGTCATTCGCTGGAAGGACATCTCGGCCACAATCTCATCTCGAACAACCACGTCCATCACGTTGGGGAAGGCGGTAATGCCTGGGGCGCGATTCGCATCGATCCAAGCTGTGGCGGAAACTGCACGCACGACAATGTCATCTCCCACAACCTGGTCCACGACACTCCGCGGCAGGGCATCACCATCAACGGATTTCGCAACGCGGTCGAGCTGAATCACGTTCACCACACCAATCAGGAGCAGAGCGACACGGGCGCAATCGGCATGGGATCGCGAGATATCCACGAACGTGGCAGCGTCATCCGACATAACTACGTCCACGACACGGGCGGCTACTGCATGATCAAGCCCGGCGAGTGGGCTTATCCGCGCTACTGTTGGGGAATCTACCTGGACGACTACACCAGCGGTGTGCACGTTTTCGGCAACCTGATCGTTCGGGCGCACCGCGGTGGGGTGATGGTCCACGGCGGGCAGGACAACGTGATTGAGAACAACATCATCGTCGATTGCCTCGCACAGCAGATCGAGTACTTACCGATCGATCACCTTGTCAAAGGCCGCACTCCCGCACACCCCGACAAAAGTCTCTGGCTGATGACCGGCACAAAGGTGATCGGCAACATCTTCGCCTACGGCGATGAGCCAGCGTTTTGGGCGAAGGGCCAACAATGGGACCAGATCCTCGCGGCCAGTGACCGCAATCTCATCTGGCACGGCGGGGGCTCTGTGACGATTGACGACACGACGGTCTCCGATCCACTCAAGTGGAGCGTCTGGAGGGACCGAGGCTTCGATACCCGTTCACGAATCGCCGACCCGCTCTTCGTGGATCCCGGTGGCAACGACTATCGACTGCGAGAGAAGTCACCGGCCTATGACCTCGGTTTCCAGCCCATACCTTTTGAGAAGATCGGGCTCCAGGAATCTCCCGACCGCGCATCTTGGCCGGTCGCCGACGACTGCTGGCGGGAGGAGCACCTCGTTCAACCGAACTGCAGTCCACATCCGGCACCGTAAGACGACTCGGTTACTCGCGGGTTTTCGGTGCGTTTAGTGTAAGTAGCACATCCATACACCGTTCGCGACTGCGTGAATCTCAACGAATTCAGCTAAGATGCCGCCACGCTAGATCGGAGAATTGCGTCAATGACCTTCGCCCCGACTCGTGCGCAACCGCCACCCGTGTGTCGGCCCCATGTCCCGAAGCACAAGCTGCCAACTTGCTCAGGTGTCCGCCACCGACGCGAGCCAGGAGTCGGTCCGCCACGCTGGTGCCCGGACAATGATCGATTCTCGGATGGTGGGATCCTTAGTAGACCGGATGTGGTTATCCGGCCGGCCATTGGGCGGCGGGGCATCCGTGCCCAGGAAAACGCGCATCATGCTTTTCCGTATCCGATCCATGTTGTGGTCATGCCGTTTTTCGGCGTCGTTTTCTAACTTTGAACTGGTCCACATCCTTCTCCCCGGAGAGCAAGAAGTCAAGGAACGGCTTCCCGTGGAAGCGGCACGTCTGCAAGATTCCCAGCAGGCGCAGGTAATCCTCGGCACCCGATCCCATGAAACAGCCGGAAATCTTCTGTTGGACCGACAGATGACGCAACGCACGTTCAGCCATGTTGTTGTTCCAGGGGATACCGTCGTTCGTCAGGAATAGAAAAAGGGAATCGCGGTAGCGCTTGAATCGTTTCTTGTATGTCTCAACGAGTTCTGAACGGGACTCGGAAACCTCAATCACCCTGTTGTAGAAGCGGTCCACCGCCTTCATGTGTTTCTTGAGGAAACGGGCTTTGAGCCCCCATCTCGGGTGCACCAAAGTTGCTATAGCGTAAATATTCCGATCGTTCGGGTTTTG
>CAZUAH010000957.1:0-3612 GCA_964617665.1 uncultured Pirellulaceae bacterium | reverse complement strand
CGGTTATTGCGGGAGGAACCGGGGCTAGCGCCCAAACGGCTAATGAGTTCAGGAAGTCCAACGAAAAGCAGTGTTTGAGTTTCAAGGTGGCGCTGTCCAATTAGGATCGTTCGAGAAACAACTGCCGTATTCTCAGCCCCCTCACCCTGCCCTCTCCCCAGCGGGGCGAGGGTACCTCGGACAGCTGTTTCCAGAACGATCCTTAGCCCTATCCTGTCAGTCCGGTGGAGCGGCATGCCGATAGGGCGGATCTTCGTGTCCGTCAGGGCTTCATCGGAGAAAAAAGAGAGCGCATTTCAAGACTCCTCGACTCTTCATCGGAGAGGTTGAGTGAGGATTGAAAGCACCGGAAGAGACCCTCATCCTGACCCTCTCCCAGAGGGAGAGGGGGGGTTGAAAGTCGCTTGAGAAACCTACGCCAATACTGGCTGGAGTAATACTACGGAAAATGCCTGCCTCGGACATCATTGTCAAAGGCGCTCGGGAACATAACCTTCGGGATGTCGATCTGGTTCTGCCGCGGAACAAGCTGATCTGCTTGACCGGCGTCAGCGGATCGGGCAAGAGTTCGCTGGCGTTCGATACGCTGTATGCGGAAGGCCAGCGGCGGTACGTCGAGAGTCTATCCAGTTTCGCTCGACAGTTTCTCGGGCAGATGCCCAAGCCGGACGTGGACTATATCGCCGGCCTGAGCCCTTCGATTTCCATCTCGCAGAAGTCCACGGGCAATAACCCTCGATCAACGGTCGGGACCATTACCGAGGTCTACGACTATTTGCGTGTGCTTTTTGCGCGCGTCGGACAAGGCACCTGCCCCAAATGTGGCAAACCGATCACCGCTCAAACGCGCGAACAGATCATCGCTCGGATCCTGCAGCTCGAACAGGGAACTCGATTCGCCGTGCTGGCGCCTATCATCCGAGGACAGAAGGGCGAATATCGCGATCTGTTCGAGGACCTGCTGAAACAGGGTTTTGTGCGTGCGCGTGTCGATGGCCAGGTCGTATCGCTCGCTGAGCGACTGCAGTTGGACCGCCAAATGCGGCACGACATCGAAGTGATGGTGGACCGGTTGATCGTCAAACCGGCGGTCCGTTCGCGGTTGGCCGAAGCGGTCGATCTGGCGTTGAAAGTTGGCCGAGGGAATCTGATCGTGGCGGAAGAGCCCTCTCCCAAACCGTCTCCCAGCGGGAGAGGGAGTGAGCAGCCCGCACGTCAGCCCTCATCCAAAAGAGGCCGGAGGAAGAAGCCGAACGACATTGTCTTTTCCGTCGACTACGCTTGCACGGACTGCGGCCTGAGCTTCGAGCCGCCCAGCCCGCAACTGTTCAGTTTCAATAGCCCCCAGGGCATGTGCCTGGAATGCGACGGACTGGGCCAGTTGTACACGTTCGACCCGGATTTGCTTGTGCCCGAAGGCAACCGCAGCCGGTCGTTCAAGCAAGGCTGTTTTGAGCTGCTCGGTAGGTGGAAGGACTTGGGCCGCTGGCGGCGGCATATCTACCAGGGCGTGGCGGACACGATGGAGCGCAAGCTCGGGCTAACATCCGGCGCGATGCTGGAAACACCGTGGGAGGATGTTGACGCCGCGTTTCAGGAACTTCTGCTATGGGGCACGGGCGACGAACACATCACGTTTACCTGGCGGGGCGGCAAGTCGCCCATGAAGTACGGAGGGCAATTCGAAGGAATCATCCCCACGCTTCTGTCCAAGTATCGCAACGGCAAGAACCGCATGTACCTGCGACAGCTTGAAAAGTACATGAGCACGGCGCCGTGCACCTCGTGCCGGGGACAACGTCTGAATCCGCAGGCTCGATCGGTCAAGGTGACGACAGGTCACCAAAGATTCAAGGACCATCCAACACTGTCGCTGTCCGAGGTGTGCGTTCTGTCGATCGCCGAGGCGGCGGATTTCTTCAGCCAAGTGGAACTGGACAAGACCCGCTCGTTAATTGCCAGCGAAGTGTTAAAGGAAATCCGCGCACGCCTGAGCTTCTTGTTGAACGTCGGCTTGGACTATCTGACATTGAACCGTACGGCGCCGACACTTGCCGGTGGCGAATCGCAACGCATCCGGTTGGCCGGGCAGATCGGTTCAGGACTGGTCGGCGTGTTGTACATCTTGGACGAACCGTCTATCGGCCTACACTCGCGTGATAACCATCGACTGCTCTCGACCCTCAATCGGCTTCGCGATATGGGAAATACGGTCGTGGTGGTCGAACACGACGAAGACACGATGCGAGCCGCGGACCACATCATCGATTTCGGACCCGGGCCCGGCGTGCGCGGCGGCGAACTCGTCGTGGCAGGTCCACTTCGAAAGGTGCTCGGCGAGAAACGCAGCGTAACTGGCAAGTACTTGGCTGGCGAGTTGGAGATCGAGGTCCCCGAAGAGCGCCGGCCGATCGGCGAGCAGTGTCTGCGTGTGGTTGGCGCGTCGCATAACAACTTGAAGAAGATCGACGCCGAAATCCCATTGGGAGCGTTCGTATGCGTGACCGGCGTGTCGGGTTCCGGCAAAAGTTCACTTGTGAACGACATCCTGGTCGAGGCTCTGCGGCGGGACTTGAACCGCGGCGAGGGGAATCCAGGTGCGCACGTGGCGATCGAAGGGCTCCAGCACCTGGACAAACTGATCGCCATCGACCAGTCGCCCATCGGTCGTACACCCCGATCGAATCCGGGAACTTACATCAAGGTTTTTGACGACATACGCAATCTATACGCGAAACTGCCTGAATCGAAACGCCGCGGGTACAAGCCGGGACGTTTTAGCTTCAACGTGGACGGTGGCAGATGCGGTGCCTGCGACGGTAACGGTTCCAACCGGCTGGAAATGGACTTCCTGGCCGATGTTTGGGTCATTTGCCCGGTCTGCGCAGGCCACCGGTACAATCGCGAAACGCTGCAGGTTAGGTTCAAGGGCAAGTCGATCGCGGAAGTCCTGGAAATGGACGTCCAGCAAGCGTTGGAGCTGTTCGAAAACATCCCGAAGGTACGACACAAACTCCAGACGCTGCACGATGTTGGGCTAGATTACTTGAAGCTGGGCCAGCCGTCGCCAACGCTGTCGGGCGGCGAGGCACAGCGGATCAAACTCGCTCGCGAACTGGTCAAGAAGAGTACAGGCCAAACACTCTATCTGCTAGACGAACCAACCACCGGTCTGCACTTTGCCGACATCAAGATGTTATTGAAAGTACTGCAAGACTTCGTCGACGCGGGCAATACGGTACTGGTAGTCGAGCACAATCTGGATGTTGTGAAGACGGCGGATTGGATTATCGACTTGGGTCCAGAAGGCGGCGACGGCGGCGGCCGGATCGTGGCGACGGGGACGCCGGAGGAACTGGCCGCGCATCCCGACTCGTATACCGGCCAAGCGTTGGCTTCCGTCCTACCGCAAGCATCCGCAGAGGACGTTGACGGCGCCTGCGGGGCGGGAACTGAAGCGTCAATCGGTGCCTCAGCCCGCGGAAAACGTTCTCCAGGAAACGGCAAAGGCCGTCTTGCCAAGGAAATCATCGTCCAAGGTGCTCGCCAGCACAATTTGAAAGGCATCGACGCCAAGATCCGTCGCGACAAGATGACTGTGTTCTGTGGCCC
>CAZUAH010000956.1:0-3639 GCA_964617665.1 uncultured Pirellulaceae bacterium | reverse complement strand
CATGTCTGACCACCGTCCCACCTGCCAAGCCACGCTTGGCCCCGTCTCGTCTGCCGTTTTCGAACACGAACGCGACGGCAACGGCACACCGCGTTTGAGTATCTCCCTCCGTCGGAGGTTCTTCGACCGAAAAGCCGAGGAGTGGAAGACGAGCGTCTGCTACTTGACGCCCGAAACGCTCAGCGCGGGAATTGCCGTTCTCAAGGCCATCGAGAGCACTTTGCTCGAAGTTCACTCTAACCAATCCTGACCCGTCTGGGTCCGAACAGTTGCGAAATGAAAGGAGCCGAACCGTGGCGACCGACCTGAAGATCACGATTTCCAGGATCGAGCAAAACACGTGTGACATCACCAACAAGACGACCGAGTGCGTGGTCTGCAGTGTTGGTGAGGACACGGAATGCGTGATTGCTGTTTCAAAATTCATCGAGTTTCTGCGCTTCGAGCAGAAGAAACTCGACCGCAGGAGTGGGACTGTCTCTGCGACCAAGAAAGCCACGACGCAACCGTCGTCTGGCTCAACGTCGCAGAAGTAGGAACACTGTTCCGTCCTTTCCTCATTTTCAGCCGGAGATCCGACAATGGACGAAAGCAAATGCACCGAGTTGACCGTAGCAGACGAAGGCATGCCAACTATGCAGCACTTGCGGGAGCAAGGGCCGCAGGAACGAGGACGCCAGCGGCCGCAATATCACGCTTGGCTGGCATGTTGGCCTGTTGTGATGGTCGTGGCCATGTGCGTCCTCCTCGTTGTGTTGCTCATCTCGCAGGAGGATCGCGGTCAGCCAGCGAAGGCTGATTCCGAAAACGCCAATTCGTCCTCCTCGCGCGACCGAACGCAAACGAAAGAACAACGGTCATTCGATTTTGAGGATCCTTCTCGGATCAGCCGGGAAATGGCAATTGAGCACCTTTATCGATATGACGGCATGGCTGATGTGCGCGACGATGGGTACGAGGAGTTCGACAATTGGATCACCGGAGAACGTGTCACGACACTGGGCGAACTCCGGCGATTCCAGGTGCTGTTAGACATGTACGGAGAGAGACGCGACCGCAATGCCGATAGCGACGTGCCCGAAGACGTCAGGGAGAGCGTCGCGCGTCACATACGCGAGTGCAAGGATCGTGACAACGACAACAAAGACAGCAACGATTGAAAGGTGTGCGCCATGTCTTGCTGGGATGTCATTTCGTCGGAGGCGTACAAGACCCTACCTGACGACAAGAAGATGGACATGCTCGTCAGCGTGCAGAAGGCATGTGACGGAGCCGTTAGCAAGTACCGGATCGACGTCGAAGCCGAACGGGAGCTGCGATGGATCGGCTACGGCCTGCTGAGCACTTTCAGTGCCTTCGTCCTGGGTGGACTAATCGCTTGGTTCTGGCAAGGCATTGGAGCCACGGTGATTCACTGCGTCATTGCCCTGCTCGTTGGCGTTGGCCTGGGTTTGTGTCTAGGGCTACACACAGCCCGATCAGAATCGTGAAAGCTCAAACAACCATGTAAAAGGAGAAGTACCGATGGTCATCGGAAAGGATCTTGAAGACGGCTGCTCAAACGCACTGATTGTCCGAGACGAAAACAGTCCGACCACGCAGGAGTGGGAGGAGCAGCGCGGGCGCGAGCAGGACGAGCGCCGTTGGGAGGAGTGGAAGCGTCGCCGAGAGGATGAACGGCTCAGCGAACGCCGTTGGGCAAGAATCGTTCTTGCGATGATGGCTGCGACATTCCTGTTTGCGGGCGTTGTGGCAATGGACATCGTCAGAGACAATCGCAGCCGCCCGTCTTCTAGAGAATCGCCGGCTCGTGCCGGAGCAACTTCTAATGCCTTGCCGCGGACTGAGGACGACATCTCGGTTTCCGATTCGGAGGACACGTCCCCAATCACTGACCCGGTCATTTCGGATCACCAAGATCAATTCGGGGGCATGGCCACTCTGGATACAAAGACTGGGCTTTACTCGCTTAGCAATCGGTTCACGGGCGAGGAAATCACCACGGTAAGCGAATTGCGCAAGTACCAGCAGCAACTCCAGGCCTGCGGCCAGCGAGGGGGACCATGACACACCGAGCATACTGTAAGCGGTGTGGAGAACACATCGCGGAACATCGCAAGCTGTGTGACGAGTGCCAGCAGGTGGCGCTTGTCTCGCAGCAATCGCTCGACTGGATCGAGGATCAGTTGCGGGCGATAGAGCGGCTTATTTCCTGCCTGCACCGGCAACTTTGCTCGTGTTGTGGAGGACGGAGTTCGAGCGAAGGCAAGGCTTTTGAAGACGTGGCCATCTCCTGCGAGATGGTCGGGATGTCAGTGCTTCCTAATCGAAGAGGTCAAATCAATGTTGAGTAATGCTGAGAAAGACACAATGCAGCGCAAGAACTGCCTGATCGTACTTGGAATAGGCATCGTCTTCGGGTTGCTGGTGATACGGGGCAAACCGCTCGGCGGGGAATCGCTCGGGCCGATTATCGTTATTTGTGCAATTCTCGGGCTGTTTCACTTTTTTTGTTTTTTGGTCTGTTACCAGAACCGGGCATCCGATCTTCAGGTCCCGCTGGGAGCCGGCTGGTTGGCGTTCTTCGCGCCCTTCTCGATGCTCCCCGCCATCTGGTTCTTCCAGGACAGCATGGAAATGGCGGCAGTGAGTTGGAGCCTGTTCAACTTGCTTGTAGCTGTGACGCTTGTTCGGCGCTGGCCAGTTGAGCCGGCTTCGGAATCTGAATCCGGAACCCAGGGACCTACGAGCGTGACCGCTTCAACGGGAACGGAGTCGGGAATCTGTGTATCCACCCCTATTACTGAAAGAGAGCGTTCCAATGCGTGAGAAACTTGAAAAAATCGAGATGTTTGTTGGCAGCATCGACTGCTTTTTCCACCAGAAACCGTATCGGTGTCTCGTGGGGAGTTTCATCGTCGGCGGTATCTTGACGGCCGCGGTGGGGCTGCACTTGGAGCATGAGCGGAGGGCAAACGCTGCCGCTGTGACAACAACACCCCCAGCAGGAACTCCGATACCGGACGAACTCGGAGCCCCAGTCCCCAGAAGCCTCGATACACCACCTCCGGGCCCCGGCGCATCGCGGCCGACGGCTTCGGATGACGAAACGGCTCCGGATGCAGCTTCCTTTCCACCTCCGGAATAATCCGTGCCGGCCCGTGCCCGATCCGGGGTCGAGGGCTCGCCGTCGGCGAGCCTTCATCCGTGGACCGATCCGGAAAACAAATACCGCAGAGGGCACAGATGCCACTGCTTGAAAACACCACACGCGTTGGCAGTCGTTACCACAAGGCGATGCATCAGGGTGTATCGTCGATGAGACGCCGCGCGCGTGGTCACCGCCGGCGCCGCGAAATTCGTGGCGAGGCCGTTTTGTCAGTTTCCCCCCTCAATCATGGAAGATGCAAATTTCTCCAACCGAGAGCTGTGGTTCCTTATCCGCCTTGCTGCCGGCACGCTTCTTCGCAGGAAGATCCACCTCACTTTCTACGGCGTTGGCCGGATCGTGAGGCAAACCGTGCGGGCACCGATCGCCGTGGTGCGGTTCCTCTGGCACCCCACTACACAGGCACAACCAAGAGGCCGTACCTCGCCGGTCCCTGGACCAGCGTTCGATACGGCCGTGGTCAGTGCCGC
>CAZUAH010000955.1:0-3640 GCA_964617665.1 uncultured Pirellulaceae bacterium | reverse complement strand
ACTGAAGTAATTGGCGCCGCACTCGGCTCAGCAATTTGTAGAGCGCCTCCGGCGTCTTTCCGATCTGCTGGGCCACCGTCTTCATCGGATGCTCGGCTGCGTAGACATGCAGCACGAGCTGCCTTCTCTCTTTCGGTAGCTTGCCGAGACAACCTTCCAACGCCTCGAGTTGTTGCTCACGCAGATCCAACTCGTCCAGACCCTCCTCGGCGACAAGTTGCTCGAGTTCTTCACCAAGCACGAGGCGATCACGAGCTTTCTTCCGGCGATGCATCAGCACTTCGTACCGTGCAATGACACAAACCCAACGTCGAAAATCCTTAGCGTCGTCGAGTTGGCCGAACTTCCGCCACGCAATGACACTGACTTCCTGCATTACTTCATCCACGTCCGCGGCTGTCGGCAGCAAACCGCGCAGAAATGCCCTAATTGGACGGTCATGCCGCATAATGAGCCGCACAAACAGCTCCCGATCCGGCTCATCAACGCCGCTCTTATTGAAATCCATCAGTCTCTCCACAAGAACACTGCCGCCCGCCGCATTTCCTGACTCAAAATCCGAGAGAATTCGAGAACCCGTTTTAGCGAGCTAGCGTCCGAGCAACCTCTAAGCGACCGTTTCCTTCAGCAGAGCCGACAGCCTAGGCAGGGTCAATCTTGCGTTCCATCATGTCAAAGACCTTGATCGTCAATCCCCCGACTTCAACGCATAGCAAACCAGAGTTGAACGATTCTTGCAGAGGATCTTCCCTTCGCCGAACGCTCCGCTGGGCCATCCCTTTCGGGGCACGTCCTTGACCTCGTGCAGACGGTTGCCGTTGGCGTCGAACAGTTGGAGCGTATTGCCGAAGACGATCACCTTATGGTCGCCGGTAATCACGACGCTACTGCACGTGCCGAATCGCCATTTCGCCTTGCCGTCGTCGAGGTTCAGACAGAGACCGCGGCCCGTGAGATAGACGTTGCCCTTTTCCTCGTGGATGGCCGGGCTGTGCGACTTCTCGTGGAACCTGACCGACCACTTTTCCCGTCCGTTTTCGTAGCAGTTGGTGCGGATCATGTTGTAGCCCGACGTGCAGACGACATACGGTCCCGAGACGGCGGGCGTGGCGATGTTGCAGGCGCAGTCGGTTCGCCAGGGGATTTTCCGTTCGCCGATCCAGAGGTAATCGAGGCCGAAGAAGACTCGTCCGCCGGGTCCGGCCGGACCGCTGCTATGGCCGATCTGCCCCGTCCCCCAGGTGTCCGTGACGCGGCCGTCGGTTTTGCGGAATGCCATGACGGCGCCCCTATTGCCGCCGACTTCGACGTAGATGTCGTCGCCGGCGAGCATCGGCGATCCGGCATAGCCGTAGTCCCGAATGTGATCCCGCGTGCCCATACGATAGCGGTCGTAGAGGTTGAATCCCCACTGCGGCTTCCCATCGTGCACGTCCCAACACGCCAGATCGCCGTCGACCGACAGCGTAAAGACCAACCGGCCGTCGCAGGCCGGCGTGGACAACGGTCCGCAATAGGCGTTCTTGTCGCCGCGAGCGTAGCGGCCGTATCGTCCGCCGGGGCTCGTTTGCGTCCAGAGCACTTCGCCCGTCTCGGCATCGAGGCAGCTGACAGCCGTCCGGTCGCCGTCGAGCGACGTGTAATAGACCCGGCCGTCGACGATGATCGGCGAACCATCTCCGTCGCCGATCGTCTTGTGCCAGAGTTTGACCGGCGGCCACTCGCCGGCCGGTTCGGTCGTTCGCCAGTTCCGCGTCGGCCCGGCCCATTGGGGCCACGATTCGGCCGGCAACGTGCTCGGAAGGCACAAGCAAGCCGCCAAGGCCAATAGCATGCCCGCTGGCCTCAAGGGAGCGTCGCAGGTGGTTTCCATGGGACGTTTCATCCTCGGTTGGTGCTTTCGGTCTTCGTAATCGCTCAGGATGTTCGTCTTGCTTACCTTACTTCTTCGGTGCGAAGAGCTGAAATTCCCAAATGGTCGGCGCATCGCTTGCCTTGAGGATATTCAAGCGGACGTGACGGGCTGTCACGGAATCGAATTGGCTCAAATAGTCGGGGCCAATTGTCGTCCCCTGCGTGAATGTCGTCCACTCGTTGCCTGCTTTGTACTGCAGCTCAAATTCCTGCACGCGATCAAATTCTTCAGTGATTCGGGCTCGGTTGAATGTGGTTGCTTCACTCAGATCCACTTCCAGCCATGCCTGCTTCGTGCCGGCGTCCGCAGCCCAGCGCGTGAACACGTCATCATCCACAGCATTTTCGGCATCGGCATGAGGTGGACGAGGATCGAACAAAGTGCTGGAAGCCTTTATCGACTTGCCCGCGGTTAGGGAACTGAACGGCAACGGAAGTGGCGCGATCTCACTCGCAGGACCGTCCAGTTCCAGCACGATGATCGTGTCCAGTTCGCGGCGTTGGGCCTTCGGGACCGAGACTTCGATCGCCTTATCCGTCTGTTTGACGTTGACCATGCCGCCGGTCAGAACCGAGCTTTCGATGATTCGATGTGCGATAGGCGGGAGGATCATCGTGTCCTCGGGCCAGCTCATGACATGAAGGTAAACGGTGTTGCCCTTGCGCGTACTGGCGCCCCAACTGCCCGGAAGAAATGGGCCCCCGCGCGTTGCGTAGATGCTGTCACCATAGCTGTGCAACCACCGGCCCATTTCGTTGAGTCTCGCGACCTGTCCGGGCTCAATGCGGCCGTCAGCCATCGGTCCAACGTCCAGCAAGTAATTCCCGTCTCCACCCACGATTCTCACCAGCGTTTGAATGCACTGTCGAAGCGGTTTGATCTTGTCGTTGGGGATCCAGGCCCACCGCGTACCGAGCGTCATGTTGGCTTCCCAAGGACGATTGAATTCGGGCTTACCAACTTTCTGCTCCGCGGTCTGATGGTCAGCAGGCAGGCCTCCCCGGCTGTTGATGATCACGTGAGGCTGAAGCTGACGAATTATCCGAAACAGATTATGCATGTCCCAATCCTTGGCGGTACCGCCGAGACCGTCCCACCAGACGATATCGATCTTGCCGTAGTTGCTGCACAACTCGCGAACCTGGCCGTGCATGTATTCGATGTAGCGCTGATGATTCTCCGTGCGATAGTCCGGGTGATACCAATCGGGCAACGAATAGTAGAATCCGAGTTTCAGCCCCGCCTTGTGGCAAGCATCGGCAAGTTCTCCGTAAATATCGCGTTTGAAGGGAGTGTTGGTGATCTTGTAATCGGTCAGCTTGCTGTCGAACATGCAGAAGCCGTCATGGTGTTTGCAGACAAACACCATGTATTTCATGCCTGCATCCTTGGCCATTTGCACCCACTGGTCGGCATTGAACTCGGCCGGGTTAAATCTCTTGTAGAGATTGTCATAGACCTCCACGGGGACGTGTCCCTTGCCGCGCCATCCTCGGCGTTCACCGCCGCGGGACCAGCCGATCGGCTCTCCGAGAATGCTGATCGGGCCCCAGTGAATGAACAGGCCAAATTTCATCTCGCGCCATTTGTCGACGTCTTGCTCATTAGCTCGTAGATAGTCTTTGGGGCCTTTCAACTGCGCCAGGGCCTCGGCATTCGCCCGATCGACGGCGCTGTCGCGGACGCCTTGCGGCGCTTGGCCATCGCTCGACGTCTCGTCGTTCA
>CAZUAH010000954.1:0-3655 GCA_964617665.1 uncultured Pirellulaceae bacterium | reverse complement strand
GGACCGCCGATGAAAGTGCAGTTCCGAAATCTACGGATCAAACTGCTCGACTAGGATGTCGATCAATTGTCTTGTCGGCAAGAACCACCTGACAGAGTAGTCCGATACGAGGTTCTCCCGCCACGTCGGCGCGGTGGACAGGTTGCAAGCACGATATTAGGAGAGAACCCCATGAAACATTCCGCATCGACGTCGAAGAACGTCGGAACCGCGATCCGTCGTCGTCAATTCCTGGCCGCCGGTGGCGCGGCGATCGGGTTGCCTTACCTGATTCCGTCCAACGTGTTGGCACGCGATGGCAAGCCGGGCGCCAACGACAAGGTCATCGTGGGATTGATCGGACTGGGAGGCCGCTGCCGGGGTATGGCCGAGCACTGCTTGGGGCAGAGAAGCGGGCCTATGATCGAAGATATGCGAATCGCGGCGATCTGCGATATCTTCAAACCCCGTTGTGATGCGTTTCTCGAAGGCGTCGGCAAGGACCAGAACTGGAACGCCTACACCGACTTCAACGAAATGTACGATCGTGAGAATCTCGACGGCGTCTTGGTCGAGACCACCACCCACGCCCGGGCTTGGGTCTCGATCCTCGCCATGCAGGCGGGTATGGACACCTACATCGAAAAGCCGATGTGCCTAACGATCGCCGAAGGTCGCCAGATGGTCGAGGCGGCGCGAAAGTACGACGCCGTCACTCAGGTCGGCACGCAGCAACGCTCGATGCCGATCAACAATTGGGGCAGCGACCTGGTCAAGAACGGCGCCATTGGCAAGGTCCACACCGTCTTGGCCCCCAACTTCATGGGACCCGAGCGCTGGACCAACGAGCCGGCCCAACCGATGCCCGCCGGAGGAGACGATAAGTGGTGGGATATCTGGAGCAATCAGGTCGAGGTGCGACCGTACCATAAACAGATTCACATAGGCTGGAAACGTTGGTGGGACTACGACGGCGGCGGGCTGAGCTTCGCGGTCACCGGCTGGGGGACCCATTCCTACGATCAGGTGCAACGTGCCCTGGGAACCGACGAAACCGGCCCAGTCGAAATCTGGCTCGAAGAACCGGTCGAGCCTCGAAGCACCATCAATCCGGACATCCCCCCCACGGGCCTGAGGTACGTCGACAAGATAGCAGATCGTGCCAAGGTTACCATGAAGTATGCCAACGGAACCGAGTTGCGGTTGCACCTGGACAGCAACGAGGGGCCCGGGCTGGGGGCGATCTTCGTTGGCGACAAAGGCAAGCTCGAAATCAATCGCAACAGACTGGCCGCCAATCCCAAGGAACTGCTCGAGTCGCCCGACAATCCCGGCCCGGGCAAGAAATCGGACGTCCATTATCACGTCGAAGACTGGATCGACTGCATGAAAACCCGCAAACGTTGCACGGCCGACATCGAGTACGGGCAGCGCTCGACCACCCTCTGCTATCTGGTCAATATCGTGCGAGAAATCGGCCGGGTGGGCGAGCGACTCCACTGGGACCCGGTAACCGAGCGCTTCACCAACTGCGACGAAGCCAACAAGCTCCTGTCCCGCGAGCGCCGCAAGGGTTACGAACTGCCGACGTAGCGTGACGATGTAAGACAGACAACCGGTTACTTCGTTTCGGCCACCACTTTGCTGAGTGCTTCGACGAAGAAGAACTCGCCCCACATGACCGATTCGTCGTTAGTATTATGCAGTGTCATCGCGCCGGGGCCGGCCACGTTGACCGGCTCGTCGAACTGCACCGTCAGGCGATGGACGTGGGAGCGATTGACCGTACATGCGCAAGCAATGGGAAGACTGGATAGCGATTGCCGCGACATCGTACACCGAGCGCCAGGATCGTAAATGGGGAGGTAGGCGCAGAGAGCCCAATTGCCAAAGAGCGCGGCCACTCGGCTGAGGGGCACTGCAGCCCAGATCGCGACCGACTCGTCGCCGGTTTCCGCCGTGTTGTTGCGCGCACGGGTCGCAGTACCCGTGCAAGTTCGGGCACTTCCCTTGCCTGCTCGGGTCTGACAGACCCGGTGCAGTTGAGGCGCGTCACCGATCTGATCTCCGGCTCTCAGGAAATCACCCCACGGCGCAGTCGAAAAGACGAAATGCATGGTTCCGCTGGCACGGCGACAGGGGACGAACGAGGCTCCCGGACACATGGCGGTTGGCGCGTTGGTCGGCAGCGCGGTGCGCTGCGGGCTAATCGTCCGAGTGCACAAGTTGCATTGTTCCAACTGACTCAGGACAAAACGTCCTGAGTCACGAACGTAAATCGGGGAATGACCAAGGAGGGCGTGTCATGAGTCAGTTGAGCCGAGGGCCGACAGCGCAACGGACGACAACACGGCTGCCCTTAGCAACTTGGTTCAACGTGCAATCGACCGCGGTCGTGACCCATCGCCGTCAGGATGTCCTGGAACCGCCTGACTGTCCGAGTTCGCGATCCAACACGCGAATCTGGTTGTCGCTCCAGTCCATCTCGGTAATCCGCCGGAGCAACTCCGGCACCACACCCTCTATGGCTTGGTGGCGGCATCTTTTTCGTGGATCCGGACGCGGTACAGCGTGCCTCTGTAGAAGGCGACCAAGCCGTAATGGTTGGAATGAGCAATACGCCATGCTCCGCCACGGCCGTAGTTGGGCAGTGCTCGCGGGTTGTCTACCAGCAGGTCTTCCTCGCCCGTGCGGAGGTTGATCCGCCGCCAGTTGCTGCCGGCGTAGTACAGCCAGTCACCGTCGCGAGCGAGGCTGCCGGCGCGAGCGTTGCCCATGTGCCAGTTGGGCTTGTCGCGTACGATTTCGAGCAAGCCGGTCTCATCGTTGAGGCGATAAGATCGAAAATCGCGATTGGCGCCCGCGATCCAGAGGAGCCCATTGATGCTGAGGAACGCGTCGTCGGGAGGCTCCAGGCGCGGGAAGCACTGGCGATACCAGTCCGTGACGGGATAGACCCAAATCTTCCCGGTCTCCGGATCCACTAGCAGGGGGTTGTAGCGCCGCAGGATGAAGACGATGCGCCGCGGCGCGGGACCAGGAAGCACATGCTCGAATATCGCCTCGGGCACAAAAGTCATGGCCGGATCGACGTTGTTGGGATTATCTCTGTCCCCGTAATCCCAGACCTTGGTCGCTTCGTGGATCACTTCGACCCTGGCTTTGGCACCATCGAACTCGACAATGGCGATCCATGCGCGGTGCTCACTGCCGAACGAGCCGGCCGCCAGCACGCGTCCGGGGCCAAGAGGGTGCACCACCATGCCGAAGCGGTCGCAAGGTGGCAGCCCCTGCTGCTTGGCGATGCGGGACAGTTCTTTGCCGTCGCGGTTCAGCACGGACAGCCCCCATTCGTAAGAGGCCGCGACCCACACGTAGCGTCCGTCGGCGACCGCGTCGTCAACGCTCAGCTGCTCATCGGCCAATACCGGGACCACCTTGCCGGGTTGGCGCATGAACAAGACCGCGCCACGAGCCCAGAGGGCGTCGAGCCCTTCGCCCAGCGGGCGAAACCTCGAAATGCCGCCCCATCCGCCGGGGGCACGCCACCGTATCTCCGGCGACAGTTTCTTCCCGTTGCGCTCTGTGCCGGCGAGGGTCAATTCGATGGGCTCCAAGACAACACGCGACTTGGGCTGTGGAGCGGGCGTTGGGCGCGTGCGGCGCGGTGTCGGTG
>CAZUAH010000953.1:0-3658 GCA_964617665.1 uncultured Pirellulaceae bacterium | reverse complement strand
AACATGTCAACGAATCCAAAGAGGCAATACCCGGTATACTGGCTATAGGGTGCCTGGCACCATGCTAGAGGCGAAGCTTGACAGCACGCCTTAGAATCGCGTTCCGCAGAAGTTGATCGAACGATCGCCGATGGGTTTGACGTCGATGAGAATGACTATCTCGCCCCGCTCGACGTATTGATCGTTATCAGCGAGTTCGATTCGGCCGGTAGTCACGAGTTGGCTCCGCCCACGGCAGACTCGTCTCCGCCTCCCTACTACGACTGCAATGGCGATGGGGCCGTCACTCCGCTGGACGTGCTGCAGGTGGTGAATCCCCTGACTGCGAGATGGTCTCAAGCGGCGGGCGAGGGCAAATCGACTGGGTCGTCTGAACCGTAGGTCGGCGCTAGGGCATGCACAACCGACTGGGAGTATTCGACAACGCTTGGGCTTGGAGTCAATTCCACGCTCGAAGGAGAGCCCAAAAGGGCAAAGCCAACTGAACCAGCCCGCGATGCCGCAGGAACCGGTTCGCCCTGTTCCCGCGCCTCTTGCCACCGTGCTACAAGGACAACGGGATCAATACTGCACAGCCGCCTGAAAACCAAACTGGTCATAGTCGCGATCGGGAACACGAGCACCTTCCATGAAGAAGACGTATCCGCCCTAGATATCGGCGATGCACGTCGACGGTGACATTTCACCAGCGTCAAGAGCAACTTCCGGCGACCAGCGACCCGAGAGAATCGTCCGGCAGGGGCTCTCGGCGGCAGGATTACCGTTCTTGGCGCGAGGCGTTCGCGTAGTAGCGGGCGATGTCCGTGAGTTCGCCCACCGTAAGAGATGTGTATTCCGACTTCGATTGGACAATGCGGATCCAGGCACTGGGCGAGTGCTCGTGCGGCGCGTACAACCGGTGACACTCGGCGCAATTGGAAATAGCAAGAGCCCGGCCCCGCTCAAGCGTTTCAGGATCGGCCTCCAGCTCAAGCGCCCCCTGCAAGAAGGTCGATCCATCGCCCCCGCCTGTCGCCCGCGAGGCTGCCACCATGTATCGGGTCACATCGCCGATCTGCCGCCTGCTCAACTGTGTCTTACCTCCCATGCGGTTGACCAGTCCCGGCCAGGCTTCCGGCGGATACTCGTACGGCCAGAGAAACCGGTGACAGGCTGCGCACTCGGTGACTGCCAGCGCGCGTCCCCGGCACAGCGAATCGTAGTCGGCTCCCTGCGGCACGGCTCCCATCGAGGCAAGCTCGTCGTTGGTTGGAAGTGGCGTATATGTAGTACAGCAACCGGAGAAACCAATCCCCAGACTCATGGCCAACCCGAAGATGACTATGACGGCGAGATATGGCGTGCGTGCGCGAAAGTGCACAGTCTTTCCCTCCTCAGAAACTCCAGGCAAGACCAACGTTGATCCGGTCGGCTGGGTCACCGGCCGAAGCGTCGGTCGTGAACTGATAGTCGAACTTGATTGCGAAGTTGGGTTGCGGCAGGAAGCCGAATCCAAACGTCCACTCGTCCCGATCGCCTGTCAGGGTTTTCGCGACGCCCGGCGGCAGTCGGTATTGGGTGTTGTAGTCGTCGTAGCGTACGAACACGATGGCATCCGCCCGGCGCAGACGGCCGCAGCACCAGGCCTCGGGCCACACATGGACTGCGGCTTCGAGGTAGCCCCCGAAGATCTCCGAAGCGGTGCCGACGGGGAGGGCCAGCGCCCCGTCGATCTCCTCATAGGCGAAAACGCCTCGGAAGTCGAAGCAATAGATCGTGTACTCCACGTCCGCGGATATGAGGCTCAGGTTGGCGTCGATACCAGGGTTCACCCCTTTATTCCCGTTATTGAGTCCTCCGAGAAAGGTCGATACGCCAATACGCAGAAGCTGGCCGTGGGGCGCCGGGCGCATGGCGAAGGGGAACCAGTCCAGCCGGCCGGTGAAGGCCGTTTCCTGCTGGCTTGGCCGCTCTTTGAGCCGTCCGCCGCGAATGCCGTCTTTAGCGCTGAATTTCGAACCGTCCAGGCTCGTGACCATGTAAGCGTCGTACGTCAGCGACGGCAGCAGCCATCCCCGGATGCCGATGCCGTCGGCCGACCACGTACTGGGAATGATGTACTTGGCGAACGACGGACGCTCCACGCCGTTGAAACTTGGGGGCTCGTGCCTGGCGTTGATGATGCCCACGGGCACCAGAATCCGCCCGGCCCGTATCCGCAGCGGATCGCAAAGTGCGTATTCGATAAAGGCCTGCTCGAAGAGAGTCTCGCCACCGCTGCTTTTCGATACAAAAGCGTGCTCGATCTCTAACTCTGATTGGAGTGATAGCCGCTCGGAGAATTGAACGCCTATATCGAGGACAAAACGGTGAAGGTCGAACTGGTCGCCCCCGGGCCCTTCCTTGTAATTCCAATGCATGTCGCCGTAGCCACCGATGTTGACGCGCCGGAACCACGCTTGCGAATCGGACTGGCCGTACCCTATCATGGGCAACGTAGCGTCTGGAATCCTCAGCAAAGACGCATTCGCCGCGGGGATCTCGTCATCGAGTAGGGGACCACCTAAGTCTTCAATTCTCACGGATGACGCAGACGCCGCGAGTGGCTCGTCTCCCGCAAGCGGGTCAAATGAGTCTTCGGCGCAAACCGCCAGGTTTGACGCGCCCCAAATGGCCAGCAAGCCGGCAATCGTGGCCATTCCACGGCCCCAGCGGCATTTTCTTTCGTATCGTCTCATGCTGTTTACAGTCCCAATAATCTGGACGGGCTGCAAATCCGTCCGCCAAGCTTGTTTCGTGGACGGCCATCAAGATCACGGCCGCACTTTCGTCATCATCGACAGAACCGGTCTAACCGATACAGTCGTTTCCGGAAAAGGGGGCATGGGAGACGAGTGGGTTAGCCCAAACGGGGCAGGAAATGTTGCTTTGCAGATTTGACACCGATGTTAGTGCGAGATAAAAAGGACATCTGTTCTCCTGTTTATCGCGGCGCACGGCGATGTTTATCAAAACCTCGATTTCGGCGATCCGTGCTTTGGGCTACCTTGGACTCCATAGCACAGGCTGTCCCATATCTCCGAGGCGCATGGCCGAGGAACTTGGGGAATCGCCCACGTATCTGGCCAAAGTCGTACGGCATCTGGTCAGGGCGGGTATCCTCCGATCTCATCGCGGAGCATCAGGCGGAGTAACGCTCAACCGCCCGCCCGAAGAGATCTCGTTGCTTTCGATTGTGGAAGCGTGTCAAGGAGCGATCCTCGCAAGTTTCTGCCAGGACGCAGATGAACTCGAGAAAACGTGCGCGTTTCACCGAGCGGGCGCAGAGGTACACCAAGCGATGGTTGGGATCCTGTCGCGTTGGACGCTTGCTGACCTCCTGCAGAGCCCATGTCCGTCTGAGACTTACGACAGCCTCTGTTTTCTGCAACCGCTTGAGCGTACGCCGGAGGAATCGAGGATTCTTCTGTCGCCGGGACTTGACAAGAGAGGAGGAATAAGATAAATCGGATAATGCTTGTCCGCTTTAGGCTCTGTCGTAGCGATAGTGAGTGGGGTTTCGATGTCGGCCGTGGGAGCTTTCGCGTGTTTCGGCTTCGAGGCCACGGGCTGCCCCTTGTCTCCGACGTACGGTTAGGAGGAAGATCGCATGTGCCCTGATAGTGGAAATAGCGGCGGT
>CAZUAH010000952.1:0-3659 GCA_964617665.1 uncultured Pirellulaceae bacterium | reverse complement strand
GCCAGGGGCTCGTGCTACGTTTTGGTTTCGGCCACCGTCGGCAAGATCACGGATGATCCAAATCTGACAGAGCGTTTTCGATTTCCTCCTTGACTTGCGGATCTTCCTCGACGGCCAGTCGCTCGCGTAGCGATTTAACTGCGCGTGTGCCTTCGAATCGGCCTAGCGCCCACGCACAAGCGACGCGTACCAACGGTTCGTGGTCGTGAAGCCCCTTCGCCAACGCGTCAATCGACGCCGGTTCACGTTGATTGCCAAGAACAATCGCCGCATTCCGGAGTATGCCGCGCCGCTTCGCTCGCCAAAGCGGCGTACGCCGAAAGCGATCGCGGAACTGCTCGTCGCTCAGTTCAAACAGTCCAGCCGGTTCGACTGGATTGGAGTCTGATGCGGGGGAAAAGGACTGCTCACTGCTTCGCAGTGCGTCGCGGTTCCATGGACACACGTCCTGGCAGACATCACAACCGAACAACCAGTCGCCGGCTTGCTCCCTCAAATCGGCATCGATCATGCCGCGCAGTTCGATGGTCAGGTAGCTGATACAGCGGTTGGCATCCAGGACGTACGGGCTTGGGAATGCGCCGGTCGGGCACGCATCCAGGCAAGCTTGGCAAGTCCCGCAGTGGTTAGGAAGGTGGGGCGAATCGTATGCCAATTCCTGATCTGTCAACAAGGCCGCCAGGAAGAGCCAACTGCCGGCTTGCCGGTTGATCAACATCGTGTTCTTGCCGATCCAACCCAAGCCCGCCAATTGTGCGAATTCTCGTTCCAACAGCGGTGCCGTATCAACTACGCCTCGGACCGATGCTTCGGGCACCAAGTCTTCAAGGAATTGCCGCAGCTTGCGTAGACGCTCGTGGATCACGTCGTGGTAGTCTGCCGTTCCCCAGGCGTACCGAGATATTCTGCCTTGGCCCGGTCTCTGTTGTGCCGATTCCGCGGTACGATAACTCGCACCTAGCATGAGTACGCTTCGCGCGCCGTCCAGTACATGGCGAGGATGCTGGTAGGCATCCAGCCGATCCGGCAGGTAGTGCATTTCGCCAGCATAGCCGGCTTCGATCCATCGTTTCAAGCGATGGAAGCCCTCCGGCGTTGTGGCAGGCGTAGCGCCGACCAAGTCAAAGTCAAGACGCTTGGCTTCGTGTTTTAGAAGATCAGTCAGGGAATTTGGGCTCACCGTCCCATTCCTGTTGTATTGCGTAGGCGGCTTGACTAACGTGGAATGCAGCTAGAGCATGTTATCACGAAGACACGCACCGGGAGAATGCACCATGAAGACAATTCGATGTTCCATTGCGGGAGCGTTGTTGCTGGCGTTCGCTGGCGGCATGCTGTCGTCGGCAAACGCGAGTGATTATTGGTACGGCCACTATGCTGGATGGTATCAGAATCCGTTTGGCCACAGCGCCTACCGTTCGGGGAATGTCCCTACACCACCGTATTTCGCGATTCATCCGCCGGTATACTATGGAAAACGCGTCGGCATGCCCTATGGTAACAGCCCGTACACGCGGCCTCCGCGACCGGCTGTACGCGTATCGTCACAGCCGCAGAAACAGCAGCAAGCGCGCGGATTGATGATCGAGAATCCGTTCGTCGAACAGAAGAAGAAGGCAAAGAAGTCGAAAAAGAGAAGCGTCTCGTTCAACCCCAAGATAATAGTCAATCCATATGTGGTGAGCGATGAGCCAAAGGAAACAGAACAACTGGCCGTCCATTGACCGACGCCGTTGGCTGAAAGCCGCCGGCCTGAGCCTGGCCGGTGCATCCGCCAGCGGATGGTTGCCAGCGTTGGCCAGCGGATTAGCGGCGGATCCGCGCCGGCGTCGCCAATGTGTCCTGCTTTGGATGACGGGCGGGCCGAGCCAAATCGACACTTTTGACATGAAGCCGGATCATGCCAACGGTGGCGAGTTCAAGGAAGTGGAGACCAATGTCCCCGGCTTGCGGTTCAGCGAGCATCTTCCGGAATTGGCCAAACAGGCCGACAAGCTGGCGGTCGTCCGCGGCCTGAGTACCAAGGAGGGTGATCACGGCCGAGGGACTTATCTCATGCGCACCGGTCAGCGGCCGGAAGGCCCGATTCGCTTTCCCTGTATGGGGTCGGCGCTGTCGAAGGAGTTAGCCCGAGAAGACTCGAAGTTGCCGAACTACATAAGCATTCTGCCCTATTCAGCCGTGAATCGGGATGCTTTCGGCCCGGGCTTCTTGGGGCCAAGCCACAGTCCGCTGACCGTCGCGGCTGCGGACAATCCGGCTGCGTCCGTGCAGATCTCGCCCGAAGGGTACGCTGAATTGACCGTGAACGATTTGGAACTGCCGGAGGGCGTCGACCGCGAGCAATTCGAGAAACGAGCGAAACTCTGGAAGAAGCTACAGGAGGACTTCCTGTCCAAGCACCAGTCGGGTGCTCCGATTGCCCACGATACAATCTACAAGCGTGCTTTGCAGTTGATGGATGGTGACGTGGCCAAGGCCTTCGATCTGACGGAAGAACGGACGAAGGTGCGTGATGCGTACGGCCGTGGACAGTTTGGGCAAGCTTGTCTGATGGCCCGCCGAATGATTGAGCGAGGGGTCCCGTTCGTTGAAGTCACGCTGGGCAGTTTGGCCCCCGGATCCACCCATTGGGACACTCACCAGAACAACTTCGCGACCGTCAAGCAACTCTCGGAGCAATTGGACATTGGCTGGTCGGCCTTAATGCGAGAATTGGACGAGCGAGGTCTGCTGGAAACCACAACGATTCTCTGGATGGGCGAATTCGGCCGCACACCCGGTATCAACAAGGACACCGGTCGCGATCACTTCCCGTCGGCGTGGACATGCGTGTTTGCCGGTGGCGGCATCCAAGGCGGCGCGGTCTATGGGAAGACCAGCGCCGACGGAACGACCGTCGAAGAGGGCAAAGCGGAGGCCGGCGACGTGCCTGCAACGCTGTGCGCGGCGCTGGGCGTGCCGCCCGATAAGGAGAATACGTCCGAAATCGGCAGACCAGTCCCAATCGCCGAAGGTGAACCGATCCAGGCGATTCTGACGTAGACGGATGTCGTTGTGGTCATGAACGAAACTGCGACCAACGGGGTTCTGCTTCACCTGAAACAGGTCGGCCGTACGTTCACAATGGGCGAGGTCTCGGTCGAGGTCTTGAAAGGCGTATCGTTAGACATTCGTCAAGGTGAGTTCCTAGCCATCGTCGGGCCCAGTGGTTCGGGAAAGACGACGATACTTAATCTGATCGGAGGACTCGACCAACCGACCGCGGGCACGGTGGTCTACAAAGACCGCGATCTGACGGCGGCCCAGAGTGCGGAACTGACCCTGTATCGCCGGAACGAAGTCGGTTTCGTCTTCCAGTTCTACAATCTCGTGCCGAACCTCACGGCTCGCGAGAACGTGATGGTCGCGACTGAGATCAGCGCCGACCCGCTGGACGTGGATAAGGTGCTGCGGATGGTCGGTTTGGCTGACCGCACTAGCCATTTTCCGGCCCAACTGTCCGGCGGCGAGCAACAGCGCGTCGCGATCGCTCGTGCAGTGGCCAAGAACCCGGAACTGCTGCTGTGCGACGAACCAACGGGCGCTCTGGACTTCAGAACCGGCAAGAAAGTGTTGCGATTGCTGGTGGACTTGAATCACGATTTGGGCAAGACCGT
>CAZUAH010000951.1:0-3667 GCA_964617665.1 uncultured Pirellulaceae bacterium | reverse complement strand
ACCGGCCGATCAAATGACGATCAAGCGCGCGGCCGGTAGGAACCGGCCCTACTCGGCTTCCTCAGGACGACGAGTTGGCGGGGCGATGGTGGAACTGCTGCCAGTACCGGCGGTCGAGTTCGTATGGGTCGACATCGGTCGGTTGGGTGAGGTCAAATTCCGCGGGTAGCACCCCGTAGCGTTTCATTTCACGCAGGTACTCGTAACGGGGCTGGAAGCCGGGCATGTCGAATCGCTTGATCTCGTCGAGTCGCTTTCCGGCCACCTGAAGATGGGTGAGGATGGCCTGATAGTCCGGGTCATCTGTGTCGGTGAAGATCACCGGGTGCGTAGATGGTTCCGGCGTAACGGCCAGGTCCGAGGGGATGGGTTTTGGCGCCGACAGCGGGCCCTCGGCGTCGCCACCGGCGGCCTTCGCCAACCCGACCCGCAGCGCCAATGAACGATCGGGGTGGGTGAGGTTGAAGATGTTGTGGCGGGAAAAACGCGAGACGGGCCGCATCCAGCCCTCGAAATCGCCGTGACCGTCGCCGCTATCGATCTGGTCGGTCACAAACCGGGGCATGCGGTTCTGGTGACAGTCCGCGCAGCGACGCTGCGTGGCGTCTTGGGCGGGGGACGTCGAAGGCCAGTCGTTGGCCATCTCGCGGATCGGCTGGTTGGCGCGCCACCAGCCGCCGATTTGGCCGGTGCCGTAGGCAGCGTACGTGCCCGCGTACGGCGTGGCGGAGTCGAGCCAGAGGCGGACGAGGGTGCGCTCCCGGTCCGATAACCGGGCGTCGTAATGGGATCCGTCGAGTTTCTTCATCAACGGGGCGGCGAAACTGAAATTCTCGTAGGGGGCGTCGTTTCCCGCGGGACGTCCGCCCACGTTCTGTTCGCCTTGCCACCGAAGCCCGGCCGTGTCCTTGATCTGCCGGTAGAGCATCAGGTTGTAGTAGGCCAAAGAGTACGTCGGGCCGCGGTCGCCGGTCAGTACGACGCCGCCGTCGCGCCGGTCGGCGTTGTGGCATTCCGCGCAGTGGCGGTCCAGGACGGGCTGGATGTCGCGTGGAAAGTCCATAACCTCCGGGACGTCGGGGATCGGTTCGATCACACTGGGGGGACGCTCGGACGCGAGCGTCGCGCGGGGTGCGTGCGGTGGTCTGGTGCGCTGCTCGTGGCAGCCGATACAGCTTGCACTCTCGCCGGGCATGACCGTGACGAACGAGCGCATCTGCTTGACGCAGAGATCGTTCTCGTCGAGTGCGGCAAGGTAGATGCTGCGGCCCGCAGGCACCTCGAAATGGGCCGAACCGTCGGACTCGACGGGCACGGTCCCCAAAATGCGGTTCAGCGTCCATTTGCCGCCGTGGGCAATCGGCGTCGTGCCGCCTCCATGGTAATTGATCGGCTTGCTCAGATCCTCCATGACCAGCAGTTTCCGGATCGAGCCGCGCGCCACGCCGGCCATCTTGCGGCCTTGGTAGACGTCCGTCAGCGAAAGCGTGCCGGTCGCCTTCGCCAAGTCGACGCGGGAATGGATGACCGGTTCACGCGGCCGCGGCGCGATGAGCCGCGGTTCATGGACCATCCTGTTCGATTGCCACAGGCTTGCGACCTTGCCGGAGTCGTCTACATAAACCAGTTCGTTGTTGTAGGCCGCCAGGAATTGTGTGTCGGAAATCGGATAGGGATCGCGGAAGCCGTTGCCCGTGATCGCCCGGGTCTGGGTACGATCGTTAGGGCCCTTGTGAACGCTGAGCAGATGGATGACGCCTCGGTGTTCGTTCTGGCCATGGTACCCGGAGTCTACGTAAACAAGGTTACTGGAGCCGGGGATGGGTTGAGCGTCGATATAGACGCCGCCCGCTTGCTGGTTGCCGTAAAAGATGGTGGCGCCGGAGCCGTCGGGATTCATGGCCCAAAGGTGATGGAAGGAGACGGCGTCGCGGTTGACATACTCCCACCGCGTGTAAAGGATGCGTCCGTCGGGCAGGATGGCGGGGGTATTTTCCGTGACCGAACCGGAGGAGAGTCGACGGATGTCGGAACCGTCGGCGTTGCATCGATGCATCGTGGCGACGGGCGCAAACCAGCAGAGAACGTAGCGCTGACAGCGCGTCGAGCAGAAGACGATGCCCCCGTCGGGCAGATAGGTCGGCTCGACGTCGTCCCAGTCGCCGGAAGTCAACTGTTTGAGACCGGTGCCATCGACGTTGACCTCGTAGAGGTTGTAGTGATGGGTGCCGCCCTTTCTGTAGGAGAAAAGAACTTTGGACGCGTCGTACGAAACGCTCGGATCTCGGATCCCGCCCTGCGGGTCGTCGAGCAGCACCGTCAGCTTCCCGGTCTTGGGGTGGAGTCGGCAGAGTCGCGCGCCGTCGGCGCCGTGCAGCCATTCGTTTTCGTCCGTGCACGCATAGCCAAAATTCGCGTAGTAGTGCCCACTGGGATCGCGCCCGGGGTTGCGCTCGGCAAAGACAATCTCGCCGAAATCCGGCATCCCGCCGTCCGCCCAGAAAGAGACTCGCATGGCCATTGTCCGCTGCTCCAGATCGTCTGGTCGCTTCGCAAAAGCCGCGGCCACCTCCGCGTCACTCATTGCATATTTCCGGATGACGAGGCTGTCGAGGTAGCCTTGGTAGCCTATCCCACTGCTGGCGGACGCGCTGCCCACATCGCCGATGCCCAGCGGTTCGTCACCGTTGTCCCGCGATGATCCGTCGAAGGCTGTCTGGGCGACCCGTTTCCCGTCGAGATAGACGCCCAGCAGACTTTGAGCCGGATCTTCCGCATTGCGGGACGCCACCGCGGCGATGTGCTGCCAGCGGCGGGACTGGACCGAGCCCCCTTCGCAGATGGCGAACTCGCCGTCGCTCTGGGCGTGGTACAGGCTCACACGCCCGTCGCGCAAGGCGAAATGGTAAGCGTAGTTCGGCGCCGCGCCCCAGTTTAACACGAGCCGTCGCCATCCTCCCGTCTGTGTGGGAAAGATCCAGGCCTCGATGGAGTAATCCGCTCCGAGCCTAGTATCGGCCGACGGCGCGGCCACCAGGAAGTCGGCATCCCCCGGCTCCACACCGAGCACGACCGCCTGCCCGTACACGCCCTTGACGAACCGCGCCGCCGGGGCGCCCTTCACCGCCAAGTTATCCTCTACCGCGCCCGCGCGGTCGGCTAGGGAGCCGTCAAACTCCCAGGCTGCCGTCGACGTCGCCTCTTCGGCGCCGACCGCCGAAGGCCACGAGACGAAAAGGGCGGAGAAAGCCGCGGTGGTTCCTGCAAAAAGAAAAAACGCCCGGACACTACGTCGTGCTTTGCCCTGTATTTCTGTCACCACAACTCATCCCCTGTACTGGGTTGATGATCACTTAATTGCTCTCATTGGGAGCGTTCCTCGTCTGATTACCATAGTCAATGCAGCTACACTTTGTCTACGATAATGGCCTCGTTGTGTCCATCTCAGTCGGCCGTATGGTAGTAGGCGTAGGGCCGGTTCCCACCGGGCGGTCAAATGGCGGTCGAGCGACCGGCCGGTAGGAACCGGCCCTACATCTACATCACTGCTATCGCGGAGCGGCTTTTGGCCCGAGATGCCTATCGTGCCAATCGGCAAGGCGTTGCATGTCCGGCTCCATGTTCGACCAACCATGGCCTTCGCCTTTCTTGATGATAACTTCTGCAG
>CAZUAH010000950.1:1815-3673 GCA_964617665.1 uncultured Pirellulaceae bacterium | reverse complement strand
AAAAAGTGGCGTAGTTTTTTTACATTAACGCGACAACTATCTTGACACATACCGGTAATGCTTTATTTTGCAGCGCAATCCAATAGCGATCACAATTAACCTGAAATGATGCATCGCGCGCGGTATAATCCCAATGCGGCCCTCCCCAATACTCTGTAACCACTTGCCCATCTGGCATAGGTATATGCTGCGCAGGCCCAACTGGCCATGGACTTAAGCGGTCGCTTAAGCCATCATTTGGATTCAGCTGTAAGGCCATATGATTGAGCTGCACATCCATGATCACAGCAATATTCTGCGAATGAAAATATCGAATGAGTTTACACAATGATGTAAGTGAGCCTAAGGCATGATGCATCGCAAATGGGTGCGATCCATCATATCCCCAATTATATGTACCCGGACACTCAACAAGCGGCATAATGGATACTGCATTAAACCCACGATCTGAAATATGTGATTTTATCCAAGCCTTTCCTTGTTTGGTTAAGAGTCCATCATATGTGCCAGTAGGGGAAAATGTTGCCATATGAAGCTCTAATATACTCATTTCGCCAGCAGGCCGATTTAAGCGGCCATAGCCTTGCCAATCAAAATCGCTGATATCCGTTATCTGGGATGGACCATATGCACCAAATGGCTGAAAGGTGCTCATGGGATCGCTATAGTATCGTTTCTCACCATCCGGTAAATGTATTTCAATCATATAAAGTGCATGTGTTTTTATATCTGCGCTTACAGCCAAAAAGTTATATGCGCCATCGCTTTTTAGATGTATACGCATTGAAATGCTCGCTGGAATATGCGCTTGCCAGTAATGCCATGATTCCTGCTCGCTTGGATGCGTGGGTAAGCGTAATTTTTTTTGATCGAGTAAAACTACATTTAGCTGACTGCCCTCAGGCAATGCATTGGCAAATACGCGACAACTTCCAATCACTTCCTGCTTATCTTTCCAAATGCGCGTTCCTTCTGGTAGTAAGCGATGTTGCTCCATAACAGATTGCGCATCACAAGATGATATATCATTGACGATTGGTATATCGGAAAACAGTCCTTTTTCAACCAATGATCGAATGTGCTTCATATTGACCTCATTGCAAAATTGTATACATAGTAAATAACAAGTTATGATTATGATGACAAGGAATGGACATGCCTGCCAAACAATTTACAGTGATTAATGAGTCATTTATCTGTGAGCATTGTCAAAAGAAAGTGCCTGCCACAAAAAAGGGAACGCCCCGAAACCATTGTCCTTACTGCTTATGGTGCAAGCACCTGGACAATCAACCGGGCGATAGAGCCAATACATGTCAGGGACTCATGAAGCCCATTGCTGTTCATATTCACTCCAAAAAAGGGTATATGATTGTTCATGAATGCACGGTTTGTGGTCAACGCGTGCGCGTGAAAACAATTGATGCAACTGACCCTGTACCGGATGACTTCGACCGTATACTTGCATTATCCCAAAACCCGAGTTGAGTATATTTGTTATCATCGTTGTACATTGTATGGATTCTATGATCAACATAGGTGACTGCGGGACGGGTCCATATATGAACCATTGCCTGCGATGCCTGCGATGCCTGCGGTGGCTGCGGTGGCTGAGGCTCTCGAAGCCCCGAAGCCCTCAAAGCCTCAGTATTTGTCATCGTCCAATAAGAAGGTTGTCATCATCCAACTTGATTGGATGATCAGTACAATGCTTTTTCATCCTGACATGATGGCGGTGGAGGACTGTCAGTTTTGGATGGATAGTAGGCTTAGGACATGTTTTCATAAGATCAGTTGTTGGGATGTCATCGTCCAATAAGAAGGTTGTCATCATCCAACTTGATTGGATGATCAGTAC
>CAZUAH010000950.1:0-1715 GCA_964617665.1 uncultured Pirellulaceae bacterium | reverse complement strand
TGTCATCGTCCAATAAGAAGGTTGTCATCATCCAACTTGATTGGATGATCAGTACAATGCTTTTCCATCCTGATCTGCTCTTATGAAGATACGCTTTAATTTTTTCATTTTTCACGCAACTTTTTGTGAGAATTGCCGATAAGTGATATGCCCCCTATATCTTACTAAGGAGAGACAACAATGGTAGTACTACAACTGAGCCCCAAACCCCTTCAATCATTTATACCTGGACGCATGGCCATGGGAGTAAATATTCCCAAGCCACCGCTCATGACAAAACCCTTTAATCCCATGAGAGCCCCTACTTCATATGGCCAGAGCCAGATGGCCAGTCCGCTGAGTTTGACAATGCCACGATCATCAAGCCCTAATGCTAATTGTGCACGCATGGCAAGTAATGGTGGTTTAGCTTCAAGATTGGATCTTACCGGCCTTGACATGCAAGCTGCTGGATATAGCATATTTGGAAACTCGCCCATGATGATGGCTGGACCGGGTAATCATCGTGGCAATCCCACACATGGGAAGGTATCTGGAAACTCATCGCAATCCAGCAGAGGGGCTGGGGCAGGTCGATTGCATTCCAGTAATCACAACCTTGCAATAGTACATTTAAGGGATATTGAACATGGCAATACGAATTTGAGTCATATCCCAAGCATGGCATCGCTTCAATGGTTGCGACCTCATATATTTGCTTACCTTCAGACTCTATCCAATTCCGATAGCGCACAATCTCTTAGAAGCGATGTTAATACTGCATTTCCCCGTGGGCAGATTGATGCAGGAGAGGTGTGGGAAGAACTTGTTGATTTACAGGATGGTAATCTAATTACAAATGTATTATCCCATCGTCGGTCACATATACCCAGCAGCATGTTTCAAGGTCAAACACCTCCTCAGATATTGCCTGTAGACAGTGCTAGCCCTGTCATACCCGCTACTCCTAAGCCTGTAGTTCAGAAGCCACAGCCATCTACACGCCGCACACGACGTTCTAGGTCCAAAATACCTGCATGGCAAACAGCTTTGCAGCAAGCATTTGAAACAATAGATAAAGCGCAAGAGTGGGAAGCCATAATAAATCGACTGGACTCTGCGCATATCATCACGGATTATGGCATTGTGCAGGATGTGATCGCTGCTCTGGGCGACCATGAAGTGCATAATCATGATGCAGTGATCAAACAACTTAAGTCCCATGTTCGGAAAATACGAACAGCTCTTGAAAAAGCAGAAGTTGCGCGTCTACACAGTGCATTTTTAGCAGCTGGGCATCAGGTACGGAGTGGTCGTGGCAGCCATACCAAGATGGATAAATGGCTGACAGCATTAGCAGATGAGAAAGGATTAATTGCACTTGGCAGAGGTGTGCGTGTATTTCATAGTGATGTATATGGTGATATAGATATTTCCTTATTAAATAACGGCATTGCAGCATTTACAGGTGTACAGGGGCTCATCGAGCTACCATTTGCATTGGCCATTATAACGGGTAAGCATAATTGGAATATACAAAAAATGCCACCCACATTGAAGATGGTGGCAGGAGACTCACAGGCAGCAAAAAAACAGGGGTGGAGGAATGTACCCATTGATTGGCGGCGCGCGCGTGTCATTGCAGATAAATTATCCGAATCCTGGCAGGAGTATCAGGGCTTGGATGGATATATGCAATTTGCCAAGGATTATGCAGATGGTGATATGCAAAAAGC
>CAZUAH010000949.1:0-3687 GCA_964617665.1 uncultured Pirellulaceae bacterium | reverse complement strand
GCCCGTCCTCGCAGCAGGGCCGAATAGGCAACGCCCAGGGCTCCCCCGTGGTCGCCTCCCCCGTTCGCTCGCAGGGCCACCAGGCGGGCCAGCAGCTCGTCAGTTCCCATTTCCGCCGACGCATAGAGCACAGGGGGCGTAGACGCCTCGGGATCTCCTGTCCTAAGGGCGGCCACCGCCTCGCATGTCTGCAACGCGATCCCGCTCTTTCCGCGGCCGGTCGGGCCCACCAGCACGGCCAGGCGATCCGGCCACAGAGGGCCGATCAGGCGCCACAGTGAATCCCACCGCGGCATGTCCTCGCGGCTCAAGGGCTCGAGGGCTTCGGCCGTGATCGCCCTCCCGGAGCTGCCTGGCATTTCAACGCGCCCACCGGGCCAGGGGAAGGTGTGGCGGTCGGGTCCAGATTGGAGGCGTCGCACCCATGCCGCGGCACAGGCGGCCAGCGTCAGGCGCTCGAGGGGCGGCGCTTTCGGCTCGGATGGTTCCCCGGGATCGTCCAGTGGGATTTCCTCGGCGGCGGCCAGGTCGGGCCCCAAGGGGCGGTCGCGGTATTTCTCGTCAAAGTCAGGCATGTCTACCTCACAGGGTCAGGCGCCTCAGGCGCACGTCGCAGCCCGTCAGGGCCTCGCGGATCTGTTCCTTGTACTTGTCGCCCGCGGCGTCGGTATCGGTCGCTATGAACACTTCGATACCCGGCGGCCAGCGCACCAGGGCCAGGGCGGAAAAGCCCCCAGCAGCAGCGGATAGCACGCCCAGCGGTAGCCCTTCCTCGGCTACCCTCGAGGCGGCCCGCAACAGGTCTGTCAGGCCCTCGCACACCAGCACGCCCCGCAGCCCTTCCACGGCTTCGGGATCGGCCTCGAGCACCGCCAGGCCCCCAGCGTCAGCCATAAGAAGCCCGCCCGCGTCCATACCCAAGGGCCACCGGGTTTTCGGGCTCACTTCCTCGGTTCCATCCCGCTTTGTCCGGGTGAGCCCGAGGGCCTGCATTTCCTCGAGGGGCAGCACGGCCCTGGCGTGAATCCCGGCCAGCGTCCCGTCAGGCTCATATGCGCGCACAGTCAGTTGATAGGGCGCCCACTTGTCGCGATACCCTGGCCACCAACTCGGCCAGCGGTAACCCTTCGAATCGGGAAGCACGCGGGCCACGTCCAGGGGTGCAAGGGTCATCGGCCAAAAGCCGCGATCCCGCAGAAATTCAGCGGTCGCACGGTCCAGGCGCGGGAGGTCGAGCCCGGTCATGTCTACAGCTCGCGAGGCGTCCCATAGGGCGCGCACCTCGGCCTGTGGGGCCCGCTTCGGCTCGCTTGCGGGCTTCGGCGCGGGCGGCGGCTTCGGACGCTTACGGGGCGGCCTGGTGGCTCTCTTGGCGCCTGCTTCGGGCTCACACCAGCCCCGGGAAGCGTACCAGGCTCGCACGCCGGCATAGCCCGCAGGGTTGGCCCTGTTCAGAGCCCTTCCATTGACAGCCCAGCCCACCAGGTCGAGCCCGGCGCCGGTAGCCCCGCAGCCCCCCGCGTGGCACTTCCACTGACTGTTTCCAGCTCCGTAGAAGTTCAGCGGCCCGCGCCCGTTGTCAGTCTCGGCCCCGCAGGCGGGACAGGGCCCATAGCGTCCACGTCGGGCCGTAATGCCCAGCTCCGCGGCCACGGTAGCCAGCGGCCACCGCTTCGCCTCATCCCACCAGGGTCGGCCCGCGTCCATGTTCAGCCCTCCACCACCAGGCCCGCAGCCTCGAGCCCGTCCACCTCGAGGGGCAACGGTACGAGCTGATACCCGCCCAGGGCCACCGCCTCGGCGGCCTGGTACAAGCGCACCCGGGCCCGCTGGCGCAGCCGCTCGAGGGCTTCGGGATCCCGGCGTGGTTCGGCTCGCATGGTGGCGTCATAGGCGGCCATGGAACCGGCCAGGGCCTCGAGGGGGCTCACGGGGCACCACCAGGGCCGGGCTTGATTGAGGCGGCGGCCAGGTCGAGGGCAGCGGCTACCGCCTCGGCCGCGTCGGGCAGCTCGTGAACACGGATCGTCAGGCCCTTGTCCCTGTCGGGCCACCAGGAACCATTGCGGTCCAGGTTCCACAAGCGCAGGGACAGGTATGGGCGGCCCTGGTACTCATCCCAGCTGATCCGCAGCTCGCCTGACGGCGGCCGGGCCAGGGTAGCCAGCCGACGGCCCCGTTCTTCGGGCCCCTTCCGGGTGTTCCTGGCCTCGAGGTTCCCGCGCAATGCGGCGGCACTCTTTCGAAGGTCGCTCATCGTCCCAGCCCCTCTTGCCAGGCCCGGGCCAGCTCGGCGGCCACCACCTCGGCGTCAGGCCTGGATAGCCCGTGCTCCACCAGCCATTCGGGCCCCACAAATCCGCCCAGGTCGCCAGCGCACCAGCCCTTGTCAGGCCACGCGACAAACATGGAGCCCCCATCCATCCAGAGCACCAGCCGATAGCGGGTGCCCCTGGCTTCCACCGTCCGTTTCCAGGCTCGCAGTTCACTTGCCATCGGTGCCCCCTTCGAGCTCAGCGGGCGGTAGCCCAGCCCATTCCCTTTGGTGCCTCTCGAGATTGGCGCCTATCGCCTCGGTTTCGGCGTCCAACGCCTCGAGAACCGGCCTGAGTTCAGCCTCCAGCACGTCGAGCCCACGGGCCAGGGCCAACCGCACCACGGCGGCCCTTGACAGCCGAGCGTAGGAAATGAGATCCCGGCGCTTGTCCACGGCGGCCACCAGCCATTCGGCGCGTTCCAGCAGCTCGTCAGGTATGCGAATAGTCGTCTGTCCCATTGAACAGCTCCTTTCGTGTTTTTCCGGCCACCAGGCGCACAATCGCACAATACCGGGGCCAGGGTTGGGCGAGGCTCCAGGCACGAAGGGCACCGGGCGGATCGGCTCGGGTGCTCACCTCGCAGGCGAGATCCACCGTCATAGGGTCGGGCGCGGGTTCGGCCAGCGCCTCGGTTACGGCTTCGGGGCCCCACAGGCTATCGGCGGCGCGTCGGCTCACGCGGCATCCCTCGCCAGCACCCGGCGCACGGTGTTTGCGTGCCACTGGCCGCCCCGCTTGGTTCGGCGGCCCTCGGCCTCGAGCTCGGCGGCAATGGCGCGCAGGGTGAGCCCTTCGGCGCGCAGCTCGAGGATACGAGCCACGGTATCGGCCTCGCTCCTCACCTCGCGCACCAGGCGGCGGCCGCTTTCGTCGGTTTCGTCGTCGCGGGTCCAGCCCAGCGCCTCGCCTCCCAGCTTCACACCTTGCGCCCGCAGGTGGGCCAGGGCCTCGCGGGTGCGCTCTCCCACCGCCTCGCGTTCCCACTGGAAAATAGACGCGAGCACATTCAGCACTAGGCGCCCAGCAGCCGTGCGGGTGTCTACCTGTTCCGAAACAGACATCAGCTCCCAGCCGCCAGCCTGGAACGTGTCCAGCAGGGCGCCCAGGTCGCGCACGGAGCGGGTGAGCCGGTCCAGCTTCACCACCAGCAGCGCGTCAGCTTCGCCGGCCTCGAGCATGGACAGGGCGCGAGACAGCGCAGGGCGCCCGCTGAGGCTCTTTGCGCTGGCGCCCGCGTCCACTTCCACCGCTACCAGCTCGAGGTCATACAGGCTGGCGTAGGCTTCCACCTTGGCCCGCTGTGCCTCGAGGCTCACGCCGCGGTCGGCCTGGTGGTCAGTGGAAACCCGGAGGTAAGCGACGGTGCGAG
>CAZUAH010000948.1:0-3688 GCA_964617665.1 uncultured Pirellulaceae bacterium | reverse complement strand
CTCAAGGGCGGGTTCAGTCTGAGAAAGCACTGGGACGTGCTTGAACGCGGCGAGGTCATCCGCTACTGGGAGTCCAACAAACCGGTCGGAGGCAAGTTCGAGCCGGGAAGACCGGATGGAGACACATTGCCCAAACGATTCGGCTCGTTTCTGGCAGCTCACAAAGAACATAAGTGGGACGCCCTGGTCCTGCTGCCGCTTCTGGTGCCAGATCGGGAGAAGGAGTACGAGGCGCTGCGCAAGTTCGTCGAATACGTGATTGAGCACGACTCGGCCGAGCAGATCTATCTCTTTCAGAGTTGGATCGGTCTGCCGATGCTCCGCGATGAGCGAGGACGACGTGCCGGTCTGGGGCAAGTGGACTATCAAGCCGTCTGGAAGGCCGGCCTTCGCGGTAGCGGGCGGCTGGATGCCGGACTGCTCACCGGCGTCCAGCGTGACTACAGCGGACTCATCGACCGGGCAAACGAGGAGTTTGCCGACAGGCTCGGTGGGCCCATCCGGATGATCCCGTTCGGCGACATCGTCTGCGAACTTGATAAACGGCTCAAGGCTGGAGAGATCCCCGGCTTAGCCGAGCTGTACGAGCGTGATCCCGAACGGATTCCATCTTGGGACCCTGCGACGGGCGACAAAGTAGGAGCCAACATCCTTTATGCCGATCGGCATCATCCTGTGGCCCCACCCCATCTTGACGGCACCATCGCCACGTACGTCATGGGACTGATGTACTACTCGATCCTGACGGGGCAGAGTCCCATTGGGCTCTCTGGGAACGCATACGACTTCGGCGACGTGCGAGACGAAGCCCTCAGGCGTGCCCTGCAAACGGCGGTCTGGGACGTCATGCGCGATCATCCCTACACGGGCATCAGTCCTGACGTAGTTCGCGACGCTCCGCGGGCGCGGCGGCAAGCTCCGGCGAGTCAAACACGGCAGCGGCAATCACGGAGTCGGCAGGCAGAAGCACAGGTTCGTCCCGCAGCGGTCGAGCTGACATCCGGTACCGTTTCCGTCGCTCGATGGAAAGACGATAAGGCGGCCGCCGTCACGATCTTCTCCAGCGACGGCATGATCCGTAGCATCAAGAGCCAGTGGACGCCCCAGAATCCCGACGTCCCGTACGACGGTTTCTACAAACTGGCCAAAGACTACTCAATTCCGTTCACGTTCTTTTTGCCGCCACGTGCGCTGGACGAACGTGGCTATGAACCGGCATCCGGAATCACTCCGCCCGCTCAGCCAGCCGGGACGATGGGGACCTGGGCCGATTGGCGGTCTATGCACGCGGCGGGCCACGAGATCGGCAGCCACACCTATTCCCACTCCGATCTGCGGCCCGACAAGAACGACCCCAGCAAGACTCGCTCCGGCGCCGACCCCGAATACGAGTTGCACCAAGCGATCGTCTCGATCGAGAAGGGTATCGGTGTCCGGCCGATTTCGATCAATCCGGCCTATGGCCCCCCGGCCGGTCAACTCCTGGAACTCTTCCGCAAACACTACCCTGTCGTACGCGGTGATGACGATGCCGAACAGGTCCTCGCCCAACATCGGGATACGTCTACAGCCAAGGAGTTGATAGGGCGTTTGAACCTGGCGATTGCCGAGAGCAAGTGGCTACTGGTCGCCGGTCACGGTATCCGCACTGAATTGGGGAGAGAAGCGGAAGCCGATCCCAACTTCATCAAAAACGGCAAACGCCGGGACGGCTACCGACCGGTCGAGTATCCGGTCATGGAGGCCTTGTGCAAAGCGGTGAACCAGCAGCGCGACAAGCTCTTCATCGGCTGCTATGGTGACGTGGGAAGGTACGTTCGCCAGCGCAACGCCACGAATATTGAAGTCATCGAGGAGAGCGAGACCCGAATCGTGCTCGACGTCTCACATTCTCTCGATCCCACGGTGTTTGACTATCCGTTGACGCTGAAGATCTTCCTGAAAGACGCTGCCCGTGTGACCGGTGTCACGCGGGGTGATAGGAATCTGGAGGTGACCCAGCGCCGTGGCGAGACGTTTGTGAACGTCGTCCCCAACGGCGGCCCGGTGACGGTCACGCTCAATTGACTTGTTTCGAAGCCCGTGCTGAATAGTAGGTTACCGCCAATCGATTGCGGTCGTCGTGATGTCGCTGGCCGCAGCCGGATGCCCGGCCGTGCCACCGACGGAGGGGCGGCCCGTTGTCAGACCAAAAACCTCCGTGATGGGAAGAACTCCATGACGCCTCCTCAGAAGAGCCGATTGTTGTCAGTCGCCCTGGTCGCCACCGGTTTCTTGGCCGTATCAGTGTGTGACGCAGCAAATTACTACATCGATTCAGTTGGTGGCAATGACGGGAATACCGGGCTCTCAATGAACGCCGCGTGGAAGTCGCATACGATGGCCCAGGACGCGAACCTGCAGCCGGGCGATACGGTCGGTTTCGCGAGGGGATCGGCCTGGGAGGGCGGATTGGAGATCAAGGCGTCCGGTGCAAAGGGAAAGCCGATTCTATTCACCAATTATGGAAGTGGGCCGCTGCCGCGATTCTCGAATCCGAAGTGGTCGGATCATACCGGGAATGCCATCAGGTTTAGCGGCGATTATCTGATTGCTGACGGATTATACTTTCACAACGTGCCGGCTCCTCCGAGCGGATGGTTCACGACGGTCTGGTCGGCGGGCGCCTTGCGGATTATGAAGGGTGCGGATCATTGCATCATCAGGAATTGTCATTTTGAGACCGTGCCGAAGGCGATTCAATCGCATGGTGAATACACCTTGATCACGCACAATACCATGATTGGCAAACAGGTGCTGCTTGGGAGTAAATACTGGGGACCGATCGGGATCCAGCTTGGAATCGGTAACCAGGAAGTGTCTTACAATACCATTCGAGAGTTCTGGGTGAGAAAGGGACACGCCTGGGGTGGTGACGGTGGGGCGATCGAGATGGATGACGGACGAAATCACAAAGACAACGTCTACATTCATCACAATCGCACGATAAACAACTGCGGGTTCCTTGAGATCAGTTGGAAGTACGACATTTGGCGCCGCAAGGTGAATAACCTGAGGGTGGCGTTCAATGTGAGCAGCGATTACCAGAGCATCGGTTTTCTGGAAGCGCCGTTGTCCGATTCCCATATTGACAACAATACCTTCGACCGCACTCGCCAGCTTCACTTCAATTCGTCGTTGGAGGTCCAACTCGGAAACCCGATGGTTAGAAACAACCTGATTATCCTTGACGGGCCGCCGCCATATAAAGCCGATGACGGCAAGCTTCATGTTACTCCGCGGAACAACTGGTACTACCAGATCAAGAACCCCACGAAGGAGTATTTTCCAAAATCGGCGGCGGGGAATGGAGATCCTGGATTGGTCAGCTTTGTGAATGGCGGAGAGAGTGATTACCACCTTTCAAAAGACAGTCGGCTGCGAGGCGCCGCCCTGAATCTGTCCCAGGATTACTCGAAGGACTTTGAAGACAATCCACTCCCTGATGACGGGCCGTGGGATATAGGCGCTTTTCAGTATTTCGACTGTTTGACTTCGGCCCCTGTTGGCTTGCCCGACAGGTGAACCAGTTCGGGAAGCTAGAACACGCGTGTTCCAACTTACCTCCCCGCTCCACTTCCGGCGGCGCACTCTGCGTGAGCGGACACCAGAACCATTGTTGACTTGCCTGGTATTTTGGGGGCGTGTT
>CAZUAH010000947.1:0-3693 GCA_964617665.1 uncultured Pirellulaceae bacterium | reverse complement strand
TGCTCACTTCTCGCGACCACAGGATGCTCGTTCGACACGCTGTACAGCCTCTTGGATTATTCCTTCACGGAACGAGGCGTCGGCGGATCACGTAAGCAGCAGTACAATTCACACACCCGCGAATGGGAGCTGCGGGATGGTTCGGGCGGGTATTGATGCCCGCTGATGGGTGATCCGCCAATGCGGCTACCATCCCATGCTGTTGATCACTGCCTTCGCTTCCTCGAAGGGAGCGAAGATGTCGAATCGTACACGCTGTGGAGCGATGGCAAGTCCGAAAGATGTGGTGGACGTGGGCTCGTCGGCGGGTGTGACCACATCCGCGCCCTGAGCGAGGAGCTGTCTGGCACGAGCGAGTGAAAAGTGGAATTCAACGATGCGCTCGGGGTGGGCTCGGTTGCGGAAACAGGCGTGGCGAGACTCACCGTGGATTCCGGCCTTGCCTGCTCTTGTGTCGGTGATTGCTTTCTCGAATAGCCCCTTGTTCGACCCAAGCAGGACGACCACGCGATTGCCTACGGTCGTCAGACGAAGCTCGTTCCATTCCGGGCCGAGTAGCCGCCGGAGGCGGGCGGCGAAGGGTGCCTCGTCAACCTGAAGCTGCATTCGCACGATGTCGACTGGGCGCCCCGAGCGTGTTTCTTGCTCGGGAAAGTAGGCGAAATTCGGGCGGATGCGGGACAGCAAGTCTCCCCTGAGCAAATCCTCTCGCTCGGCAGCCAGCGACTCGTTGATTTGCTGCAGAAGCGCACGGGCACGAAACCGCACTTCGATATCCTTGAATTTCACCGCTTTTTCCAGCGCAGGCAACGCGGATTCTCCGACCAAGCCAAGTTTGGTGGTTGCCATCTGTCGCACACGGTATTCGTCGTGTCCAAGCTCGGCGATCAGTTTGTGGATCGTTTTGGTATCGATCGTCTCGCCGAAATCATCTGGCGAGAGGCCAGAGGCGTTGATAAAGCGAGCGAGTCCGGTCATGTCGGTAACAAACTGCTTGGCGTCGTCCGTGTCCAGAACGGCAATCAGGCTGTACAGTCCGTCACGTTCGGGGGTTTCATTCTCGTAGAGTGCCGTTCGGCTGCCATTCAATCGTTGCCACCCCTCACCAAACACGCCCACGACGTTGGACCGATGGCCCGCCGAAATGAATTCATCCGTTTTGATGGAGAATGTTTTGAGTAGAAAACGCAACAGGGCGCGGGCTATTGCCGCGCTGGTGTCGCCGTCGCCGCTCGAGGCGTGAGCCGCAAGCACTTGCCCCGCCGGCAAACCCGTGAGTGAAGTCCCTGTTCTTTCGCCTTCGAGTCGGGTCAGAATGTCGCGAGATCTCCTACCTTGAAATCGCAGTACCACAGTTGCCCCCAGCCCCATGTCGAGGCTCGCCCCGATCGCTATGTAACTCAACTCGTTCGTAGCCGCGACAACTTGGCGTAGAGCTTTGGCCTCGTCGGGCGGAAAATCATCCAGTTGCTTCTCGAGGCCAACTTGCTGCTGTCCCCATTCATCTCTTGCGGACTTTGCATTGCCATAAAGGAGAATGTCGTCCTGCGCGAGCGTTTCTCGCTCGTCGATGGGGAGCGACTTGCCCAACGTTTGCCCCTTGGCCGCCAACTCGACAATCTTTGGATCACCACCCAGCAGCACGTGGTTACCTCGGACAGCAACATAGCGAACAAACGATGGAGGTTGTGTTCGGTTATCTCGGATTGTCCGCCGGTCGATGACTTCTCCTTCAAGTAGACGTTCGCGACTCATTCCGAAGTTGGACGCCATCACCTTCAGGTCGTCTACCGGGACGGCCAGCACCACGGCGTCCTCTTTTACATCCGGCCTGAACAGCATTAACGCCGCTGCACCATTCTTGTCCAATCCATCACGAATCCCAAGAAAATCTACTACGAAGCCGTACGCTTTTGTAAGACGCATGGGCACCCGCAATCCCGTCTTATCGATGAATTCGTCGCCTCGCTTGGTTAGCTCAGATGCATTACGAATCGCAATGGCAACGAAAACGTCCTCGGGGATGATGTCAAGCGCGTTGGCCTTCGGTTGCTCCACTGCTGGCTTGGGGTCGTTGGCCAGTACCGCGGAAACCAGCAGGGAAAACGGAGCGGCAAATAGCGTGGCTCGATTGATCATCTTGGGGACTCCGTGAAAGGACCCGCGAATGACGTGGCGGCAAGTCGATGTCCAGCACGCCATCCTCATGATACCACCAAGAGGCCGCCTCTGTCACTGATTGCGGTTTCGCCGAGTTGGCGTAGCTACTCGGCGGAAGTCTATCAGTCCCCGGTTTTCCCAAGCCACATCGAACCCAGAATGCAGAGGATCTGTAGACCGTAGGCGAGGCCAAAGACGGCTCCCGACGCGGCGATCACGTAGATGAACGGCTCGACGAAACGCGCGAGCCACCACGAGCCGATGTCGGCGATTACGGCCAGCATGGGCAGCGGGCCAAGTATCAGTTTCACTCCGGTCGGCAATCCCGTCATGAGGAACAACGCGCCGACGATCAATGTGAATACGGGAATCGTCATGATGTGTGCGTGCGTGACGTGTACCAGCTTCTTCACACTCGTGGGAGCTAACGTAACACGCTGCGTCTCGGTTTCGTGGGTTTCGAACGTCGGAGCGGCGGATTCGATTACCTGCTTGAATGTAGGTTCGGAATCTTCGTCGTCTGCGAAAGGCACGTCCTCCATGTCGCCGCCGTTGGCGTGATGGCACTCGACGCACTGATCCGCAATCACCTGCTTGGCCGATGGATCGCCTGCTTGAAACAAGGCGGGTTTGGCGAAGTCCTCCTCCTTCGCACCGTCCTCCAGCCAGGAGACCAAAGCTCGAGCGGCCGGCTCGCCGCCCAGATCCAGATACTCGCGCATGTCGCCTTCCGGCCGGACCTGCTCGAGCATGGTCGAATTCACCGTGACTTCGGCCTCGGGCGTGATCTCCTTTTCCAATCCGTGGAACTTTCGCCTCAGATCGTCCGGACTCATACCCGGCTCGAGATCCGCATCCTGATGTTGAAGATAGATGTTGGCCGTCGCGGCCAGATAACCCAATCCGACAAGCGCAAGAAACAGTGTCACCAACACCTTCGCCGGAAACGAAAGCCCTGCCAACCGCATCGAGTCCCAACTCATCTATGATTCTCCCGCTGGTTATTGAGGTGTCGTGAAAAGACCCGCCGCGAGTCCCATACCCCACAATCTGCACGCATTCACGGTACGGCATATGTGTACACCATGCAACATGGCCTCGTACGGAAGATCCATGTCCTGGAAATCCGGACAAGAGTCGCTCCTTCGAGTCTCAGCGGCACGAGGAGCGCGTGGTCGGCACGTCTCGTTCGGCCTTTGGCGGTAAGAGGCGGGCACGCGAGCAGCAAATACCTGAGTCCGTGGCCAAGATGGATTGGCATTGTCGACGAACTTGCGTCTGCCTCGGTGGACATCTAACATTCAAGGTGTTCGTGGGGGATGGATGTTTGCGCAGACGTGAGATGGCTGTGAACAGATCTGTGTTCCATACTATGGAGCGAAGTGACTATGTATTGTCGAGTCTTAATCAGCGTTGTGTTTGCCGTGATCTGGTTCATTCCGGCCCTCGGCCGCGCGGAGGCCGAATCGAGTACGGAGTCGCCCAACTTAATCTTCATAATTTCAGACGATTTGGGCTGGAATGATGTTTGTT
>CAZUAH010000946.1:0-3701 GCA_964617665.1 uncultured Pirellulaceae bacterium | reverse complement strand
TGATGTTCTGAGGGCTGGCCAGATTACGCCGAATCGTATCGTAGAGCCCCGGCGGTACTCCCCAGTTCGGCTCGGGTTCGTTCAGTTTGGCAATTGCAATTGGGCTTCTCTCATACAGGTAGACAAACTTCAACGAAGCCTGATAAAGCACCGATGCCGCCGTGAAGTCCAACAGAAACGTGCGCAGACGAAGTTCTTCCTTCTCAATATCGGAACACCGCTGGTACTTCCAAATAATGCGTAGCAGCCCCTGACGATACGTGATGTATCGTCTAAGCAGCTCGCGCACATCATCGTTGTCTGCTTGGTTGGTATACGAACGACGCCCATTGGCGAACTCGCGGTCAATCTGTATTGCCTCGGTTTCGAGTCTTTCGAGACCGTCGATCAGGTGCACGATTGCCTTTTCATCAGCCTTTAGGAAGGCTATGAGCCGAGCTTCAGACACGTTTCTGAAATCGAGGCCGTTACCGCTCAACGGTTGATCGAAGAATCCATATTTGGCGACCCAAGCAGCCGCCGCGAGCAATAGCAGGCCCAGGACGACCGCTGCCACGTAACCGAAATATCGCTTTTTGAATCGAGGCGTTTCGGCCTCAGGACGTGGCGAGATTTTGGCGTACTCCTCGGCAAGCTCTCCAAGCCGTTCGCGAAGATCGTCTTCCTGTTGACGCAGTTGCTTCAACGTGCCTCGGCGTATGGTAACGCGCAACTGATGCCACAACAGTCGGCCCGTCTGGCGGGCCTTGCGCCAGTAGTAGGCCGCAATCAAGCCCAGGAACGGAGCAGCGATCGTGCACGTCCACGCAAACCAAGCGGCGAAGTATCCGAACGTCCACCACGCGACCAAGGCGTACCAAATCAAATACAGCGGCACGCCGAACAGCATCCGGTTGGTCGAGATGGCCATTCGCCCTGCTTGATCCAATCGCCGGGCCAGCATGCGAGCCAGCACTAGGGGCACCATGTGATACAACGTACCGACCAGTGCCGGGACGAACAGGATGATTAAGCATAGGAAGCTCCAAAGCAGCTTCGCGCAGACTTTCAGACCGTGCATGCGCAACACAGGCGAGTTGATGCTTAGACCGGCGGAGTGAACGTTGTCGCGATACGCCTTGACTTCATCGGCCACCGATTCGGCACGCTCTCGATCGGTCGCCAGAAAGTAGTTCATGGCGTCCGCAATGCGTTTTCGCCGCTCGAGCGGTGGCATCAGCTTCTGCTTAGACTTCTTTGGCGGTTGGGTAAGGGTCTGAAGATCGTCGAGCCACGGTTCCCACTCGGGTTCGTCCAAGTGGACGACGACTTCCTTCAGGCGATCTTCAAGCCGTTCGGTCAGCGCTCGCCTGGCTTTGCGACCCTCGCCCTCGTGCGCGTCGAGGCACTCGCTCACATCGATTGGATCGCCAACTCGGATCCAGGCAGACGAGCGAAACTGGTCCTTGCGTTCGTAGCTGATTCCGATCGGCACGACCTTCAACCCGGCGGCCCCCTCTTCAGCCGCTTGGATGGCCATGCGGGCCGCACCAGAGCGCACCTTCTCCAGATGAGCTTGATCTGTTGATACTCCCTCCGGAAAGATCCCCATCGCGTGACCATCAATCAGCACCTTTGCCCCGACATCCAGGCTTTCGAGGTTCCGCCGGACTTCGCGAGCGTTGTCTCGACCACGAAAAGCTGGGATCATACCCAGTGCGCTCATAGGCGGACCAAGTATCGGGTGATCGAACAACGGCGCCTTGGCCATGAACCGGACCGGCCGACGAGCGGCGATGCCGATCAAAACGGGATCCAAAAGCGCATTCGCGTGATTCGCGCACAGCAGAACAGGGCCCGACTGTGGAATGCGATCCGCACCAGTGATCTCGACATGCGGGTAATATCGCTTCACCAGCCACCGAACCAAACGCCGCGTCACTCCGCGCTGTTCTGCTGTACCTTCGGTCGGCATCATCGAATCTCCATCAATGTCTCGCAGCGGATCATCCCAATCGCATGCGAGCGACCTTTCTTCCCTCTGATATCACCTTCGGCTCGTCTCCAAAAGCTGCAAGCCAGGGGCCAAACACAGGGCTACGACCACTATCCACGTGCTCTGCAATTTCACGGCATCCATTTGTGAGAGGGGTGACGCGTCACATTTCTCCGGCACGGGTAACCTGCACCAATGAAGTCAGTGTATTGAAGCTGGGTATCTGTTTGTGTCAAGGTTGGTCTATGGGTTTGTCAGTATTTGAGGGCGGCCCCAGTCTATGTGACAATTTGGGAGGGCCTTCCGAAGTTCCTCCGTCTTTTCCTCGGTGACGTTTGTATCGTAGAGGCTCAGCCATATGAGCTTCGTCAGCCCCTTGAGATGCTCGGCTCCCGCATCCGTAACTTGCGTGTCAGTTAAGGCCAGTTGTTGGAGCTTCTTCAATCCCTTGATGTGCTCTAGGCCACCGCCCGCGACTTGCGTGTGGTTAAGGTTAAGCCGTTCGAGTCTTGTCAGCCCCTTGAGGTGCTTGAGCCCTGCATCCGTGACGTCAGTGTGGTTGAGATGCAACCATTTGAGTTTTGTCAGTCCCTTGAGATGCTCTAGGCCAGCATCCGCGACATGCGTGTGGTTGAGCTCCAGCCAATAGAGTTCCGTCAGGCCCTTAACGTTCTCCAGTCCATCATCCGTCACGTGTGTATGGTTGAGATGCAGCAATTCGAGTCTTGTCAGGCCCTTGATATTTCCCAGTCCCACATCCGTGATTTGTGTGTGGGACAGATTCAGCACTTCGAGGTTCGTCAACCCCTTGAGTTGCACCAGTCCAGCGTCCGTGATTCTCGTCCCGTCAAGGGCCAGTCCGTTCAAGTTCGTATGCCCTTTGAGATGTACCAGTCCAGCATCCGTGACCTGCGCCTCAGAAAGCCCCAGTCGTTCGAGTCTCGTCAGCCCATTGAGGTGCTCCACTCCAACATCGGTGACCTGACTACTCTTAACCAGCAGAATTCTGAGCTCCGGCAGTCCTTTGAGACGTTCCAGATCCGCATCGTTAGTGTTCGCGGAGGACAACGCGTCATAAAAGGAAACGTCGACGGCATCCGAAAAGAAATCCTCACCAAGTAGTTCCGTCAGCCATGCCGGGGCCGGCGGTTCCGCGTCTGCTACGGCATTAATCCCAGAGGCGTCCATTTCGTAGTCGTAGGAGACCCAACCACCCGCCTTCCGAACCGCCTCCACCACTCTTCGCTGTCGTTCCGCCTGTCGCATCTTCATGCCAAACCATCCGAGCAGTCCCCCAAGAAACACAACGACGATCATCAGCGTCCGCAAGCTGAATCGAAATCGTCGGCGTTTCGGTTTCGGTGGGTCCGAATCGTTCATGGCTGTGCCTTCAATGGCAGCGACTAATGGATGATGTCGCAATTCGGCAACGCTTGCTGGAGCTTCTTGACGCCTTCGTCGGTTACTTGGGTGTCGCCGAGCCACAGAATCTTGAGGCCAGTTAGCCCGCTCAGGTGTTCCAACCCGGCGTCGGTGACCCGCGTGCCCGCGAGCCCCAGATATCCGAGGACAGGCAGTTCCTTAAGATGAACGAGCCCAGCGTCAGAAACCTGCGTGTAATTCAAGTGGAGTGTTTTGAGCCTCCGCAGTCCTTTGATGTGCTCGACTCCAACGTCTCCGGCGGCGCACTCTGCGAGCGCGTGGCCATGAAGTAGCGGCTCGGATT
>CAZUAH010000945.1:0-3714 GCA_964617665.1 uncultured Pirellulaceae bacterium | reverse complement strand
GCGGCTACTCGAGTACTCGGTGGGTGGATGAGCCCCGATGCCGCTCCGGTGCTTCTGGAATTGGCCAAGGCAGGCCCCGAGAAGTTCCGCATTCGCTGCCTCCGCGGTTTCATCCGCATCCCGCGGCAATTCGATGTGTCGCTTCAAGGACGAATCGCCATGTGTCGCGACGCGATGGCTGCCGCGACTCGCGATGCGGAGAAGGCCCTGGTCCTGGAAGTACTCGGCCGGAATCCATCGCCGGAGACCCTGGCCGAAGTGGCCCCGCATCTCGACAATGAAGCCCTGCACGCGGCTGCGGCGGCTGCGGCGGTCGCCATTGCCGAGAAGCTGATCGACCAACACCCCGGCCCGGTGACCGAAGTTCTGCAAAAAGCGGTCGAGGCCGAGGACGAAGAAGTCGCTGGCAAAGCCCGACGCCTTCTCCGCCAGGCGAAGAACGGGTAGGGCAGGTTTTCAACCTGCCGATACTCAGACACAAACCTGTGCGCGAGTCAGGGAACAACGCCCACAACCACGCGTGTTGTGGGGCGGTCTCCCGACCGTCCCACACCGATTCGGTTTTTGCTAGAGTGTCTTCGATCCAGTATTCAACCTGCCCCGCGTGCTGTGCGAAGAACAAGGTGGAAAACAACATGAAAAACATCCTTAGCCTGCTTGCGATTCTCTTCATGGCGGCAACCGCAGCCACCGCCGATTCGAAGCCTCCAAACATCGTTCTGATCATTTCCGATGACCAGAGTTACACCGACTATGGTTTCATGGGACATCCTTCGATCGAAACACCTTCTCTCGACAAGCTCGCTGCGGAAAGCGTAGTGTTTCGGCGCGGCTATGTTCCAACTGCCTTGTGCCGGCCTGCACTCATGACGCTGGCCACCGGTCTGTATGCACATCAGAACAAGACAACTGGAAACAACCCGGCCAGCACGCCCGCCAACAGCGCCCACTCGGCGAAGGCCAACAGAGACATCAGGGAAGTTCTCATCTCCCACATCGATCAGACCGGGGCCCTGCCTCAGTGGCTGGCGAAGAGGGGTTACGTCAGTCACCAAAGTGGCAAGTGGTGGGAAGGTGCGTTCGGCCGCGGAGGCTTCACGGAGGGAATGAGCCAAGGATTTCCGAACCGAGGTGGACGGCATGGTGACGCGGGACTGAAGATCGGGCGTGAGGGGATGAAGCCTGTCTTTGATTTCATCGATCGCTCGGTGGCCGACGAGAAGCCTTTCTTTGTGTGGTACGCTCCGTTCTTGCCGCACGCTCCCCACACTCCACCAGACCGGATCTTCCTGAAGTATCATGCCAAGCGACTACCGGAGCGAATCGCCAAGTACTATGCGATGTGCGAGTGGTTCGATGAAACCTGCGGCGCGTTGATAGACCACATCGACGAGTCCGGCATCGCGGAAGACACGCTCGTGATATACGTCACCGACAACGGCTGGATCCAGACCGAAGACGGTGGCTACGGGCCGCGATCCAAACGCAGTCCCTACGAGGGCGGCGTGCGAACGCCGATCATGTTTCGCTGGCCCGGCGTGATACCGGCAGCGGACCGGCCCGAACTCTGTTCGTCGATTGATATCGTCCCGACGATCCTGGCAGCGGCCGGTGCCGAGGGACCCCACGATTTTCCCGGCCTTAACCTCTTGCCTGAACTGAAAAACGGGGAGCCCATCGCCCGCGATACTCTGTTCGGCGAATCGTTTGCGCACGACATCGCCGACATCGAGAACCCGCAAGCGTCGCTTCTCTATCGCTGGGTGATTCGCGGTCACCACAAGCTGCTGCTGACATACGACGGGGCGCCCGGAAGAATGAAGTATCCCCCTCAGGGCGGCGAGCCCCAGCTCTTTGACCTGAAGCACGATCCGGGTGAAAAGGTGAATCTCGCCGCCGAGAATCCAGATCTGGTGAAGCAGCTCCGTGCTCTCCTCGAAGGCTGGTATATTCCGACGGAACGCCAGGTGGGCAAAGTCGCGCCCACCAGAAAGGCTCCTGCGAAGGCGGAGCGCAAACCCAAAGCCAGAAAACAGGCTTCCTTCCTGGCAAAAGCCAAGTCTGCAGGGCCGAACATTCTGCTGCTCTACGCGGATGATCAGCGCAATCACACCCTGGGCTGCGCCGGTCACCCGATCGTACAGACTCCGAACATTGATCGTCTCGCCCAGCGGGGTGTGCGATTCGAAAACGCCTTCGTATCGACTTCCACCTGCTGGGTCGGACGAGCCTGCCTCTTCACTGGCTGCTACGAACGCAAACATCTCTACCGAGCTGCTCCCGGCCCTCTCAATCCGGAGTTGTGCGATTCGTCTTATTTCGCGGTGTTAAGGAACGCGGGTTACCGAACGGGACACCTCGGCAAAGAACATGTCGCCATCTCAGAGGAATCTGTCGCCGGAATGTTCGACGTGCGTCGCAAGCTGGGCCGTAATCCCTATTTCAAGAAGCAACCTGACGGAAGCGAGCGGCACGAAACACAGATCCTTGGCGACTGGGGAATCGAGTTCCTGAAAGAGCAACCGAAGGATCAGCCGTTCTGCCTGCAAATCAGCTTCAACGCCACGCACGCCGAGGACGGCGACAAGCGGCCGGGCATCGGTCACTACCCCTGGCCAAAGGTGACGGATGGAATGTACGAGGACCAGGAAATGCAGCTTCCGCGGCTAAACGACCCCGCCGTCTACAAGGCGCAACCGGATTTTCTGAAGCGATCGATCAATCGGCAACGTTACTTCTGGCGCTGGGACACCCCAGAGAAGTACCAGACGAACATGCGGGCTTACTTCCGCATGATCAGCGGAATCGACCACGTCGTCGGACGCCTTGTGGCGCAGCTTGACGAGCAGGGCCTCGTGGACAACACCGTCATCATCTACACCGCCGATAACGGCTACTATCTGGGTGACCGAGGATTCGCCGGCAAGTGGACGCACTACGAGCAATCCCTCCGTGTCCCGCTGATCGTATACGACCCGCGCCTGCCGGAAGCCGAACGCGGACGCGTGCTTTCGGAGCTCGCGCTCAACAGCGATCTCGCCGCGACCATGATCAGTCTGGCGGGTCTCTCCGTTCCAGACGCCCACACGGGTCGCAGCCTCACGCCGCTACTCGAGGGGAAAACGGTTGCTGACTGGCGCACGGATTTTCTCTGCGAGTTCCTTGCGGTTCCCGGCACCATTCCCCGCTGGGAAGGCGTTCGTGATACCGATTGGGTCTACGCCCGCTACTATGTGAACGGTGCGGACAAGCCGCCATTTGAGTTTCTTCACGAATTGAAGGCGGATCCCGATCAGCTCGTCAATATCGCCCCACTCCCTGTCGGCCAGCAGAGCGAGCCGCATCGCAATGCACTCGCCAAGTTGCGTGCACGCTGTGATGAACTGATCTCTCAGAACGGCCCCGCGATGAAAGACCTGCCAGCGACGTTGAGAAGGCAGCCTCGGAAGCAACGTCCGGCGAAAACTACGAAAGCCAATTGAATAGATTGACCTACCGCAAAGTTCCAGACTCACCACCGGAGAAACGAACCTATGAACACGCGAATTGCACACAGACTCGCGCTGCAGGCACTGGCCGCATTCCTCCTGGCATCGCTCGCACCATTGCACGCGGCGGAAGAAGAATTCCTATCGCTATTCAACGGCAAGGATCTTACAGGCTGGGACGGTAATCCTGAACTGTGGTCCGTGAAGGATGGCTGCATCACCGGCA
>CAZUAH010000944.1:0-3715 GCA_964617665.1 uncultured Pirellulaceae bacterium | reverse complement strand
CTCGTGTTGCCGGAGCTTTCGCTAGCGGTATCGGAGTCAGGTAACGGCTCGTTGCGTGGGATGATTCTCGGCTACGACGAACCGTCCGAGTTTCCCGAAGTCGAACTCGATGATGATATGATCGGAAAGGCGTTGTTGCCGCTGATCCGCTCAGAATTTCAGGATCGTGCGTGTCTGGAAGCGCTGAAACACGGCAAGCCACTCAGCTTCCGTGGTATTGCTGGAGCCTTTCACGAATTTCCTGCCAGTACTGGTTTGGCACCTTATTCTCACGAAGGTGGCTGGATGGCGTGGTATCACGGGCAAGCGGTTCCGCCGCGACCGGGCCGTTATCGATTCTGGGGCTATGCGGACAATCACTTGCTCGTTGCCATTGATGGAAAGCCCGTCTTTGAAGGATCGCGAGATAATTCTTCATTCAAGAAGCTCGGCATTCCGCGCGCCGACAATCCATCTTTGCCTTGCCTGATTGCGAAGGCCGGTTTCGCCCATGGGGAATGGTTCGAACTGAACGGCGATCCCGTCCAACTCGACATCTTGTTTGGAGAAGTCGGTGGGAATGTTACATCGGGCCTGCTGCTCGTTGAGCGCGAAGGGGACACCTACGAAGAAACCTTCTGGGGCCAGCCAAAATGGCCGCTCTTTCTGACCGAAACTCCCGGAGAAGACGAGGTTGCAGAGTTCGAGCGACTGGTAAGTCACCTGGAGGAGAAAATGATGGGATCATTTTGTATAGCTGAGAACGCAGTATGGAATGTGGCACAGTAACTACCTTCACACACCAATATCCTTGACAGGAGAACGATTATGCGAAACGAAGGCTTTCGACTTACACGACGGCAACTGCTTTCCACGGCCCTCGGCTCGGGTGCCGCCCTTGCAATGCCCTATGTTCTCCCCGGGCGCGTGCTCGGCAGGGATGGGGCCGTCGCACCCAGCGAGCGGATCGTACTCGGGGCCATCGGGCTTGGCGGTCGTGGGACCGGCGACCTGCGATCGTTCATGAGCAACACGGACGTGCAGTTCGTTGCCATCTGCGACGTCCGCCGAGAACGTCGTGAGGCGATCAAGAAGATGGCCGACACTCAGTACGGCAACAGCGACTGTGCGATGTATCGGGACATGCACGAGATCCTCGCCCGGCCGGATATCGACGCCATGCTCATCGCCACCGGCGACCGCTGGCACGCGATGGCCTCGATCCTCGCCTGCAAAGCGGGAAAGGACGTCTACAGCGAGAAACCCTGTTCGACGACCATCGCCGAGAGCCAGGCACTGGCTGACACCTACCGCAAGTACGGCCGCATCTATCAAGCCGGCACGCAGCGCCGCAGCATCGGCAACTTCATGTTCGCCGCTCAATTGGTGGCCGCCGGCAAGTTAGGCAAACTCCACACCGTGCACGCCAACACGCGGCCCCCCGCGACCAGCCACCTCTGGCTCCCCGCCGAAACGCAACCGCCAGCCGACGAGGTGGATTGGGACCGCTGGCTGGGGCCTTGCCCGTGGCGCCCGTATAACTCGGCCTACGTTCGCGGGCGATGGCGAGGGCATTTCGACTTCCACGGCGGGGGAATCCTGGAATGGGGGTCCCACACAGTGGACCTCTGCCAATGGGCCGCTCTGAAAGACAACACCGCCCCGATCGAATACGTACCTGAAGGCGATGGGGTTGTGTGTACCTATGACGACGGGCTCAAGCTGGTGATGCGGACCAATGGCTGGATGGGGCTGGGTACTTGCAGCGTTCGCTACGAGGGCGACGAAGGCTGGATCGAAACGGGCGATAGCGGCCAGTTCGCCATCTACCCCGAGTCGCTGCGGACAGAGCGAACGGTGTTCGCCCGTCGGGGGACCGACCCGACTACCCACATCCGCAATTTCCTCGACTGTGTGAAAACCCGCAAACCGGCCAATGCCAACTCGGACGTGGCCGCCCAGTCGCACATTGTTTGCCACGCCGCCTACATTGCCTGGCAACTCGGCCGCGCACTGAAGTTCGATCCGGCAAACGATGAATTCCTCGGCGACGAAGAGGCCAACCGCATGCGCAGCCGCGCGATGCGTGATCCGTGGCGCATCTAATCCGAACACCCGCGACCGCTCGGCACGCCCCAACAAAACATGACATCAAGCACGGAGACAACGCTCATGCAATTACCTCAACTCGTTCGCATCGCAACGGCATCTTTTTTGATCATCGCCACGGGGGCCTCCATCGTTGCCGCTCAACAACCCCCGCCGGCCGAAGGCACGGAGGCCGATCTGATCGCCGTGCTTCAGTCAGCCGATGCCCCGCTATTCGACAAGGCCAAGGCCTGTCAGCAACTGGCTGTCATCGGCACGAAAGAGTGCGTTCCAACGCTGGCCGGATTGCTCGGCGACGAGAAGCTCTCGCACTACGCCCGCTATGGCTTGGAACCGCTTCCCGATCCGTCGGTCGACGAGGCGCTTCGAACGGCCCTAGGCGATCTCGACGGTGGACTGCTGGTCGGCGTGATCAATACGATCGGCATGCGTCAGGATGAAGAGGCAGTCGATGCCCTGACGCAGTTGATGGATGACTCCGACGCCCAGGTGGCCGGCGCCGCTGCCGGTTCGCTGGGCCAGATCCACACACCCGATGCGATCGCGGCGCTCAAGGCCGCGTTGGACGGCTCCGAACCGCTTCGGACCGCTGCTGGCGACGCCGCCCTGACGGCCGTCGACATGCTGATTGCCGAGGGCAACGGGGCGGAAGCCGCCGCGATCTGCGATGCCCTGCGCAAGGCCGACGTGGCCGACCATATCCACATCGCTGCCCTGCAAGGCGCAATCCGCGCTTTGGGTGATGACGGCTTGCCGCGGTTGGCCGAGTGCCTTCAGTCCGACAATCGCGACGTGTTTCGAGTGGGCCTTGGGATGGCCAACGAAATCGGCGGGCCGGAAGCGGCCAGTATGTTGAGCGATGCTTTGGAACTTCCTTCGGATGGGGATTCGCATCCGCGCGCGGCGCTACTGATTTACGCCCTTGGCGACTTGGGTGAGAGAACGGCCTTGCCGATCGTTCTCAAAGCCGCCCGGAATGCCGCGCCGGACGTACGCCAGGCCGCGATCCGTGCGCTCGGCTTGCTGGGCGACGCGTCGGCCGTCGAGGTGCTGCTTGCCGCGGCCGTCGGTGACGAGGCCCTGTCGTCGGCCGCCCGGGAAAGCCTCGCTGATCTTGAGGGGGAGGAAGTCGATGCCGCCATCGCCAAGGCATTCGACACCGCCGAGGGCAACCAGCGGCTGGTTCTGATCGGACTTATCGGCGACCGCGGAATTGCCGCGGCCGTACCGGCGTTGAAACAAGCCGCCGGCGCCGTAGACCTGGAAGTTGCCACGGCCGCGATCAAGGCTCTGAGTACGACCATTCAGCTTGACGAGTTGTTTGTCCTGATCGATTTGCTTTTATCCTCCGCCTCTGCGGAGAAGTCAACCGCGGCCAAAGAGGCGCTGAAGATCGCCGTGCTGAGGATGCCGGACCGTGATGCCACTTCCGTCAAACTACTGGCCCCGATGGACGGCGTTAGCGCAACGGGCAAGGCCGACCTGCTCGACTTGCTGGGAATCGTCGGCGGCGAGAAAGCACTCAAAAGCGTGGCCGCCGCCGCCCGCAGCGGCGACGACGCAACGCAGGATGCGGCTACTCGAGTACTCGGTGGGTGGATGAGCCCCGATGCCGCTCCGGTGCTTC
>CAZUAH010000943.1:0-3725 GCA_964617665.1 uncultured Pirellulaceae bacterium | reverse complement strand
GAGAAGACAGTTGCGACAGGATACATTCCGTACGCGGAATCAAAGTCCATCGGCGAGAACATGGTCTGGGAGAGCTCAGATCGCCTGCCGGGGGTCGTTTTGAGGATTGGCGGTGCCTTTAGCGACTGGTGTGAACTTCCGCCGCTATCGTCTCTGGTCAGGCAGTGGGCTGGCCGATCCCCGTTTCGTCGTGTGGTCGTAGGGCAGGGGAAGACGGGAATGCCCTACATCCATCGTGATGACGTTGCTCGGATCGTTCGATGCTGCATTGACCGACACGAGGAGTTGGATCAGTACGCGGTCTTCCTGGCGTGCCAGGACGGCGCCGTACTCCACAACCAACTCCTTTCCGCTATCTGTCAGATCCACAAACGAACGTCTGTATCTGAGGCAAACTACATCTCGCCAAAGATTGCGAAGCTGGGTTTGTACTTGAAACTCGTCGCGGGCTGTTTCATGTGTGACGTACCGTACGAGCGCCCGTGGATGCTCAAGTACGTTGATCGACCGTGGGTCGCCGACACGACCTACACTCGAAAAAAGCTTGGGGGGAGTTGTACCAAAGGGATGAGCATCCTCGACCGCCTTCCGACAATCTTGGATCGCTTTTGGCGAAACCGCCGTGAATGGAGACACCGAAACAAGTGGCGGCATCGTCGAGCGTATGTGTATCATGCTGCGGAAGCTTAGGCGGACGGCTCCCGGGGAAATCGGATACTGTACGACGATTCGCCAATCCGTCGGTCCTTGACGTGACAGATTGGTAATCCGCAATGCAGGGCGAATGTACTAATTCGACGCCAGTGAATGCGAGTATGACGGACTTGAGCAACAAGGCGAAAAAACACATCCCACTTCCGGACCCGGCGAAGGTCATGGTCATCGGTGGAGGGCCGGCAGGCGCATTCTTCGCGATCACCTTGCTGAGGCGAGCGAGGCAACTCGGCAGAGAGGTGGAGGTTCTCATCCTGGAGAAGAAGAAGGAGCTTCAGTTTTACTCCAGTTCCTCTTCGTTCTCGTGCCGAGAGGGATGTGGCCATTGCGCTGGCGCCATTTCTCCAAGAATGGCCGATGTCTTGGGCGAGCTTGGCCTCGACTTACCCGAGGACATCGTAGCGGGCAACGTAGAATCGCTTGCCGTCCACGGCGACTGGAAGACTAATGTGTTGCCCATCCCCGAGGGAAGAAGCATGTTCTCGGTCTTTCGCGGGTCACGGCCCAAGACCCGCCCCGGCAGGCACGTCAATTTCGACGGCTTCCTGCTGGACAAAGCCATCGAAGAAGGAGCCCGTGTCGTTCAAGGGGCGTTTCAGGGCGTTCGCTATTCTGACGAAGGCAAGCCCATGGTCACGTACCAAATCACCAAGGGCACGAAAGGCCCGGACGATGAATTAGAGGCTGATTTTGTGGTTTTCGCGGCGGGCGTCAACCAGACGCCGGGCATGAGCCTGGAGTCCGCTCCGCTCGTTCGCTCCCTTCGGGATGTCATACCTCAATTCCGTCCGCCCAAAGTCCGAAAGACCCTGATCTGTGAACTCGAGACGGACGAGAGATCCGCCAAGTTCATGGAGGGCGAGACGCACTTCGTGCAATACGGATCCAAAGAACTCAAGATCGAGCTGTCGTTTCTAATGCCCAAGGGGCGTTACGTAACCGTTGTTTTGATCGGCCGCAGTGTCGACACCGCCCATGCCAGTGAAAACGTCAGCTTGGTGGAACAATTCATCAGCCTTCCGCATGTCAGGCGAGTGTTTCCTGGACCGGTCAAGTTTGCGCGAGTTTGTCTGTGTAACCCAAACATGACCGTCGGGCCGGCCACAAGCCCTATTGGGGACCGAATAGCAGTAGTTGGCGACATGGCAGCCTCGCGACTGTGTAAAGACGGGATCTATTCTGCATATCTTACCAGCACGGCGCTGGTGAACTCGATTCTCGATGTCGGCATCGACAGAAGAAGTCTGAAGAAGTCCTACTTGCCCGTCATCAAAGACCTGAATGTGGATAACCGGTTTGGAGCGATCGTCTTTCTCGTCAACCGGCTCACGTTTTCGCGGCCAACGCTCAGTAGGTGTCTCTATCAAGCGGTTATCACGGAGATTAGGACTAAACCGAAGGGCACCCGCAGGCTATCGGATGCGTTGTGGAGGATTGCCAGTGGCGACGATACATACCGGTCGATTTTTCTATCCATGCTTCACCCCGTCAGCATCGAACGAATCGTCGTCGGAGGTATTTTCGTCACCCTCAGGAATAGTCTGACGGAACTTGTGTTTGGCCTGAAGTGGCACGGATTCGGACGTTATCCCACAGGCGTGCCAAGAGAAAACGTCGAGGAGAAGCGCGGAGAACTTTTTGGAGTACTCGATCAAGAGCCGCCACCGAGTCCGCCTCAGTTTGAAAAGCTGTACTCGATCAAGATCAGATCGTCTGAGGCGAAGATATGGGACCAGTTGGGAAAATTCGGAAGCGAGGACCAGGAGTACTTCACGCCGAGATTGATCAAGGTGCGCAGAGCTTCCGGAGAGCCAAACTGCGTAGGCAGCACGATTCGTTATGACGTCTTCATTTCCCGTTTGTCCTTCAATATGGTCCTGGAAAAAGCTGTACCGGAGCGTTATTTGCTGTATCGGGTTCAGGACGGGTTTGCCCGTGGCGGCATATTCGCGTTCGATATCGACAGACACGAAGGCGGCGTATGCATTCTTTCCATCTACGTTGCATTTGACTTTCCCCCGGGAAGCGCGCTACTGAAAAGAGCGGCGTGGCATCTGTTCAGGCTCTTCTTTCCCGCATTCCCGCACGATGTGGCATGGAACCACGCGCTCTGCAAACTCAAAGATATCGTCGAGGACAGTGATTCATCTCTAGCCAACCAACGGTCAACTCTACCGGTTCTCAAATAGACAGGATGAGCAATGGCGGATGAATCTGCCTCTTGGCCGGCGCATTGCCACGTTCAACGATGAAATTGGTTTTCGGTAACAACCGTGGTACCAAGCGAGAAGAAACCAGAAATCACTGCCGCGAACACTTGACAGCCAGGCCAGTATAGGATAAATTAGATAATACTTATCCTGATTATCCGGTGTCCGGCGATGTTTACGAAAACCTCCATCTCGGCAATTCGTGCGTTGACGTATCTTGGCCTCAATAGTACGGGCCAACCTATCTCGCCGAGGCACATGGCCGAGCGGCTTGGTGAATCGCCCACGTATTTGGCAAAAGTCGTGCGGCATTTGGTCAAGGCCGGAATCCTCCGAGCACATCGCGGTGTCGCGGGCGGTGTAACGCTTAACCGCCCGCCTGATCAGATATCGCTGTTATCGATCGCCGAAGCATGCCAAGGCGCGATCCTGGGCGATTTCTGCCAGGATGCCGAGGAACTCGAGAAGACATGTGCGTTTCACCAAGCAGCCGCAGAGTTGCACGGAGCGATTGTTGGCGTCCTTTCGCGCTGGACGCTGGCTGACCTTCTGCAGAAGCCATGCCCGTCCGAGATGGATGGCAGTCAAATCCAATGCTTGCTTGAACCGCTTCCCGGGGCAGAAGCATAACTTGGCACCGGGTGTCTCAGTTCAAGACGAGGCACACCGGCCACGAGCGCGAAGAAGAAGGTCGGAAAATAGGCGGTGTAAGACGCTTCCCAAAACACTGGATCACGATGCGGACCGCATCATGCGTCAATACCAAGTCGAAATCCCAACTGCAGACTACTGGCGGCGGCA
>CAZUAH010000942.1:0-3733 GCA_964617665.1 uncultured Pirellulaceae bacterium | reverse complement strand
AAGCCTGCGATGATCTACGCTCGACAGGACGTTCGCTTCTCGGAGCGAGTGTCTAGGCGGGGGCGTGGGCATCACTGCGCCAAGTCGTATACCCAACAAATATACAGTTCTTAAGGAGGTCACCATGCTCAGCCCAGAAGGAATCCCAGTCGGGATCAACGGTATTGGAGGCCGAATTGGCGGCAATACGTTGCGCGTCATGATCGAGCACCCCGAGTTGAAGTTCAAGCTCATTGGCGGAAATGACATCGGTTTGGATTCAGCAAATCCGGCACAGAACTTCATGCAGATCAAGGCTCACGACACGACATTTGGAGCGTGGCCATGTGAAATGCGTGCAAAGGGGGACGAACTCACCCTGGTCACCAATGGCGACTCCATTCGAGTGAAACTGCTGGCAGAGCGGGAGCCGGCCGAAATCCCCTGGGGCGGTATGGGTGTCAAGGGAGTTGCCGAGTGTACGGGCGTCTTTCGTTCTCGCAAACAGAATGGCAAACCGGGTTACGACTCTCACCTGGATGGTGGGGCCGAACGAGTCGCGGTGAGTGCCCCGGCCAAGGACGACGTCCTAACGGTCGTGTACGGCGTACACACGACGCCACTTACGAACGTAAAGCTCCTGAGTGCTGCGAGTTGCACGAGTGGAAGCATTGCCTTTCCGTTGCGTGTGCTTCTCGATCATCGTGAGGTCTGGGGATTCGTTGCAGGAGCGATCGAGACAGTGCACGCGTATACGGCCGGGGAGCAGCAATTGCAGGACTATCCCGCCCCCATCAAGCCGGGAAGTAGAAGGATGTCCGCCGGAGCGGACAACATCATTCCTACCACAACAGGCGCGGCGAAGGCGATTCCCAGAGTTGACGGAATCGGGAACGACATGAAGAACATTCCCTTCAGCGGTGATGCATGGCGCGTTCCGGTAATCTCAGGGAGCGTCACGCTCATGTCGATCGTACTGACGAATCAGCCGCCGCTGGCTGACGTTATGTCCGCTTTTCGACACGCTGCGGATGGCCGTTTCCAGGGCAAGTTTGCAGTAAACCCAAACCCCAACGTATCCGAAGACGGACGCCCGTTGGTCAGCAGTCACATTGCGAGACGACCGGAAAGCGCAATTGTCGATGAAGAGTTCTGCTCGCAAACGGGACCGCTATACCATTTTCCGTCGTGGTACGGAAATGAATGGGGATACGTGTACCGGCTCATCGAGGCACTATACGAGCAATGTGCGTAGAGCGTTGCGGGCAAGCAGCTAAACCGTGAATGCTACCTGCCAGGACTCAGCCTATAGGGTGAAGTCGGCGGTGGTGGATTTCTATAGAACGCGTTCTCACGAATGATCATCTGGGAGTCTTTTACCTAGAACAAACGTAGGGCATGAAACAGCGGTCCAAGAATTGCAGGGAGTTCGGATCTATGGTGACAAAGAAAAAGAAGCGAATTGGCGTCCTCACAGGCGGAGGAGACGTGCCCGGACTGAACTCGGTTATCAAATCCGTAGTGTATTGGTTTGCCAAGTCGAAAAAGAACTACGAGGTCATCGGATTTCGGCGAGGGTGGGAAGGCCTTACGCACATAGACCCGAAGCATGGCGAGAATTCGGACTATCTTGTAAAGCTAGATCGCCAGAACACGCGAACGATCGATCGCACCGGTGGTACGTGGCTGCACACATCTAGGACGAATCCCACCTGCATGGACGCGAATAAGCTGCCGGACCACGTGAAGGACAAGATCGGCAAAGAGCATGAGGTCGTTGTCAAACTCAAAGACGGCACCGAAGAAATCCGATATGACGTAACGCATGTCGTGCTCGGCAATCTACATCGCCTGGGTGTAGATTCGTTGATTGCCATTGGTGGCGACGATACGCTCAGCTATGCTGCGAGGTTGACGGAGCATGACTTCCCCGTCGTCGCCGTTCCCAAGACGATGGATAATGACGTGCGGAACACGGAGTACTGCATCGGGTTCTCGACGGCAATGACGCGCGCAGTAGAGAGCATCAACCGTCTGCGATCTACCATCGGCTCCCACGAACGCATCGGACTGCTTCGTATCTTCGGACGCGATTCTGGGTTTACTGCCCTTCACGCGGCATATGCGACCTCCTTGCGATGCTGCATTCCCGAACATGACTTCAATCTCGAACGACTGATCCGCATGCTGGTGGACGACAAACGCAAGAACACCAGCAACTACGCAATGTTGGTAACCAGTGAAGGCGCAACATGGAAAGATCGCAAGGTCCAGGAGACAGGCAAAGCGGATGCCTACGGCCACCGCCGGAAAATCAGCATTGCCGAGGCGTTGGCCGATGAAATCGAGAGTCGCACCGGAGAGGATACATTGGTCGCTGACTTGACGTACGAATTACGGAGTGGCGAGCCGGATTTTCTGGACAGGACGGTTGGCATCTCATTCGCGTCGATGGCCTGCGAGTGCATCGCGGATGGCCAATTTGGGTGTATGACGGCCATTCGTGACGGCTGCTTCGACCTCGCTGACATTCCCGACCCGAAACTCGGTCCCCGCAAAGCAAATGTGGAAACCATGTACAACGCCCAAAGGTATCGCCCACACTACAATTCGCAACACGGTTTGCCTATTTTCCGGGGCTGAACGTTGTCATGGTGACTCTCTGTTAAGCGAGCCTTTCAGAGGACGGCGACATCGCCTCAAATCGAGACTAGAACTACACATATGCGCATAGCCTTCGATCTCGACGACACTTTGATTCCCGGCCGGATTCCATTTGGCACTGAACCTGTTCCACGTAGTTGGCTGCGTCGTTGGTGCTGCAAAGAATCGCTTCGATTGGGCACGACGGTACTGTTCAATGACTTGTGGAAACGCGGCCACGAAGTATGGATTTACACCACGTCATTACGGCGTCCGCTCGCGACAAAAGTCATGTTTCTTGGCTATGGCACGCGCGTTGGGAAAGTCATCAACGCGTATACCCACCGGCGCCACATGACATTGCTTGGAGAGTCGTACAAGTCGTGCGCCAAGTATCCTCCAGCGTTCGGGATCGATCTACTTATCGACGACTCTGAAGGAATACTCTTGGAGTCCCGACACTACAACTATGAAGTGATCCAAGTGAGACCGGATGATCCTGATTGGTCAAGCGTTATCCGACGACACATCGGAATAGACGATCGCTGACCAATAGGTGCGACTGGAGCGACGGTTCAGTGCCGTCTCTTGAAATTGTTCGCGTGGCAGCGGCCAGCACATATTACACAGACGCACGCCATGTGAAAGACCTCGGACTAGAGGATTGGATGTATGCAGGAAGAAACGCGAACAAGACCCCGAGTCTTGACGGATTTGGCCGACGACGACGTACGCGAGCAAGTAGTGCTCGTGCGAGTTGACTTCAATGTCCGAGACGATGATGGGGGTATTGTCAGCGAAACTCGAATCGCCAAATCCGTACGCACCATCCTATGGTTGGTCAAGCACGAAGCCCGTGTGGTCTTGCTAAGTCACTGTGGTCGTCCCTGTCGACTGATCAGCGATCGGCTGGAAGCGATACGAGAAACGGCTGAGGTCACCAGAGAGCGCGAGAAGGCCGTTCGAAAGAAGGTACTCAGAGATTTTTCGCTAGACGTTGTCGCCTTAAGACTTGGCTCCCTGTTGACCACAAACAGAGTCGAGGTTGATTTCGTTGAGGCCTCCGGCGGCCCAGATTCTCTTCACGATTGGGGATCATTTTGAGGGACTC
>CAZUAH010000941.1:0-3745 GCA_964617665.1 uncultured Pirellulaceae bacterium | reverse complement strand
TACTTTCCGGCCACGTGGACGACGCCTCCCAACACGCCGCCTACAAACTCAGCCGCGTTTCCCTACACGATCGGCTACGGGGCCTTCGTCGACTTGGGATACGGAGCACGTTTCCACTCCAACGTGTCTTCTTGGTCGACATTTTCCAGCAGGCCGACCCAAGAATCAAAGCATTACGTCCCCAGCAGTTACACGATCTACGACTACTGTACGTGGTCAGCGCACTACGAGAGAAATGGTGTCGACGAAGACGGAACGTTGGGCGCGGATCAAGGAACCAACGGGTTCGACGATGAGACCTCGCCGGGCAGTGGGAATTATGTTAACGGCGTAGATGACGTCAGCGAACGCGAGACCTTGCCGCCTTATCCCGTACCGTTGCGGGGTATCCAAGTCCGGATTCGCGCATGGGACCCCGATTCCCGCCAGATTAGGCAAGCCACCGTCGTATCCGACTTCGTGCCAGAGTAGCGTCGGAACGGCGAGTGTATAGTGGTGCGACTATCGATATTTGTCAGGTAGATTGAGGCCAAGGTGGCCGGGGTTTCGGGCTGGCGCCCTCCAACCCCGGCCCCAACTTGGCTGACAGATATCAATAGCCGTACCGCTACTCTTCCACCGTCACCTCGACGGGGTCGCACTCCCAAAGCCCGTGCTTGGTGCAGTAGGAAACGGCGGTGAGAGACAATTTGCCTCCGGCCGGTACCACGTTGAACGTAACCTCGGCTTGGCCTTTTTGTCCCTGTCCGCCCAACGCGCCGGAGGTAAAATCCGCTTTGGCCAGCAGCGTCTCTTTGTTGAACAAAGCGATACTCTTGATGTAGTGGTCGTTGTCGTCCGGATGCGTGTACTCTTTGCCCATGCGAACCGTAACGGGTAGCTTCTCCCCGGCCTTCGCAGTCGCAGCACATTCGATGAACGGCGAATGACGGTCGATGTAGTCCTTCTTCGCCTCTCGCTCGACAGTGTCAATGTCCACATAACGGTTGACTTTTGGCATGATTCTCTCCGCTTAATGCGATTTCACTGGCAAAAAACACCGACGATTCTCGTTTGTCGTCGGAATCACTTCTTCATTTGTCTCGATCTTGTGGCGGTTGTGCTCGGGTGCGAATGTCGTTCCTGGTCGTTCTTAGGGAAAACGTCGGACCCGGAGGGTGTATTCTATCGTCCGACGCTCGAAGTTCCAGAGTGCCCGCTTGCCCCCCTAACCGCATAGGTCGCTGGGGCGCAACCGGCTCCTGCTTGCTTTTTGATTCGACAGTATCGGCATGACACTGCGTGCGTTGAGGGAACGCTGCTCGACCTGCGAACCTTGCCAAGCAGGGCGTGGATGTCTATAAGCTATAACGCAGAGACGAAACGACTCCGGTCGCACCAATCTGCTGCTTTCCATCGGGATCACGTCATTCCGTTCGAGAACGTGCGGGTATGAATATGAGGCACGAGATTTACGTTCTACTGGTTCTGATCAGCATTGGCGGTTGCGACGAGGCTGTCTCGACACCGGCGCGTTCACCCGAAACGAGAGCCGTCGCTAAAGAAACCTCGCAACCTGAGGAAGCTCCGATGTCAGACACGGTGGTTCGTAGTGAGGAAGAATGGAAAGAGTTGCTCACCCCCGAACAATACCATGTGCTGCGCGAGAAGGGCACTGAACGGCCATACGAAAACAAGTATGACCATCACTTCCAACCCGGAACGTATGCCTGTGCGGCATGCGGGCAGGACCTATTCGCCTCCGATACGAAATTCAATTCCGGCTGCGGTTGGCCTGCGTTCTATGCGGCAAAGGCCGGCGACCGCGTGGATTTGACTCCCGATTACTCGCATGGCACGACGCGTACCGAAGTGACCTGTGCGCGCTGCGATTCCCACCTCGGGCATATTTTTGACGACGCGCCCCAAACGCCTGCCGGCCAACGCTATTGCATCAATTCCGTATCGTTGGAGTTCACGCCGGCGTCTTCACAGAACGCCGAGGTGGACCGAGAAGGCGAGCCCGGCAAGCCAACCGCCGAGCAGGAATTAGACTGAACCAAGCGTGGGAAGGGGCCGGCGGCAGACGGGATCCGGCAGTTCGCCACTCGTGCCACTATTTGAGATTGGGCGTGGCCCTATGCCCCGACTTCCTCGACCAGACTCGCCATCAGTAGTGAACCCGCCAGCAGGCCGACGACGACAAGAATTGCCCCTGCACTCATCCTTACGCGTTCCTTCCTGTCTGCGCGTTTGCAGTGTATCAAGCACGACGGAATCGTGACTCACTGATCCATTCCGCAATCCTCAATCGTCCGCAACAGTTACCGGCACCGGAACCCCACGCGCCAAACGAGCCCTTCTTGCAGCCATGCGGCGCTCGCGCAGCCGCTGGCCTGCCCTTCGCTGTTCTTCGGCGTTCTTATCCCGCCGAGTATGAAGCTCGCCAATCACAATGGCGACCATGATGCCAACCGCGAACAGTCCAGCGGCAGCAAACGCAACGTATTCAATCACCGAATTATCTCCGAATGTGTCATCTTTCGTTGAATTTGTCCTTGGGCGCTTAGATTCGACAAATGCGCCGAAAGTTCCAAATCTGCCGAAAAAAGGTGGATGCCCACCATCCAACGATATGGACCTTCAAGTCGACTTCTTTCAGATAAGCCATCGCTGGCAGGGTTGTTGTGTCGGCGTGGTTTATTGCGGGTCTTATAAACGAACGCTTATCACCATTTCCTCTCTTCGCTGCACATGGGCACATCAGAATCAGAAGACAAACCTGCTACTAAGGAGAAAATATCGATGTTGAACGAAGGCATAGTCGTGAATGACGCTGCCGTGCTAGTCAAGTCGGAGATCATTAACCAGATACGACGCCTGGGCCCAACCTCGCCAGACGAGTTGGAGCGAGTCGTTTTCGAGTCCCTGACCGGACATAAGCGAGAAGAGGTCGATTGGGACATCAAGGACAACCAAGCCGGGTATTACACCTGGCTGAAGAGCTTCGACCAGTTGATCGAAGAACTAGTACAAGACGACTACATCCTCGTCGAGACGCAAGGCAACGGTTCAGACAAGGTACTAAAACCCTCAGAGAGCTTGCCAACCGTTGACTACTCGCAATTAGTGCATCCACAAAGCTGACAAGCTCGGCTTTCAATCCTTTACCGCGAGAGCCGCATTACGCTGCGCACGGTCTATGTGGGGTGCGCAGTTTCACGGTAAATAGACGAGGAGTTCTGACCAAGTGCAAACGGCAACAACGGCAAGCGTGCCGGACGAAGAAACCATCGAGGCCAGAAAAAGCGACGTCAAGAATACGCTGTGCTGCCCCTATTGCGAGAAGAAATTCGAGAAGTGGGCCGTGCCGGATTCACCTTTCAATGAATGGCCAAACGACTTCTTTTATGTCTGCATGAACGACGAGTGTTCGTACTACGTCAACAGCTGGAGTACAATCGCTGCTATTGGCGATTTTGGCGCGTACCGCATGGTATACGATCCACTGAAAGATAGATGCTTTCCCGCCCCACTGCTCAGCTCGACCATTCCTAGAGGATAGTGCGAGTCGCACGTACGTGTAGCGTTTTCGGCGCTGTAGTTCATGGATCCAGACGGCGAAAGACTCGCTACGGTTACGCCACACGCGCTCTAACTGCTGCGCGTCGCAGACAAGGGAACACTCGTGAGTCACGTTCCAGACCCCCGTATCCGGCGGCCCAGATTCTCTTCACGATTGGGGATCATTTTGAGGGACTCCACA
>CAZUAH010000940.1:0-3775 GCA_964617665.1 uncultured Pirellulaceae bacterium | reverse complement strand
AATGCGTTCCATCGAGCCCGAGTTGTCTAGCACGAAAGTCAATCGGAGCGGAGTATTGCTTGAACGCCCCGCGGCAGCCGTCCGCATGGAAATGCGCAACAGGTTTCGCTGCTGCAGGAAAGGATGGATGGATTGCTCCAATCGACAGGAGACTCTCTCACGCTGGGTTGGCATCGGGTCGCCGTAGTCGAAGGCGTTTATGAATTCCTCGATGCGAACCTTTGCCGCTTCAGGCCATTCGCTGCGTGCGAGTGCCGCTCGGGCCAGCTTGAAAGAAACGTCGCTAACGTGCAGCGAGAAAGTGGAAAAGGCTTCGTCTTGGGCGGACTTTTCACTGAGACTGGCGGGGACGGGAGCTATCGTTCCCCACGCCTTCATCGACTCGGAATTGTCCACCAACATGGGAGGTACATACCCGTACCAATGGCCCTCGCCTTCGACTGCCAGCCGGTCGCGTTTCCACAGCAATTCATCTTGTATGCCCGTTGGCTGGGGCCGAGAGCTTTTCCCCTTTTGCTCGCCCCGTTCAGCGATAGTGCCCTCGACGTCTCGGTACCTTCCTTCATCAATCAACGCGTTGAACCGGGCCATCATCTGTTTGGTTTTCTCCCGGCTCAGGTCCTTTTCTTCAAGCAGCTTCTGACGATCCTCGGCCGCCGCCCGGTTCTGCTCGGCCAGCATGCTTCTCGATTCGAATTCGTGGATTTCGCGACCCGATTCGCGAATCGCCGATTGAACCTGCTTGCGCAACTGGGCACGAGCGTCCGAATCAAGGTGGGTGTTCTGATTGACCGATTCCAACAGCAGTTTCAAGTCGCGCTGGGCTCCATGCGGGTTGGTGCCCACTATTTCGCGAGCATCACTGAAGTCCTTCCTTATGTCGTCGACATCAAGAAAGAAGTCTCCGGCAACCTCGGTGTTCTTCTGGAGGTTGCTGAGTTTAGCGAGATCTTCAAGAGACTTCTTCGCACGCCTTTTGGTTTCGTCCGGATCGTCGCTCGTGGTTATTGCCGGCCGGTCGAAACCGTCGACTGAGAATGTCACCGGCCGTTTGCCTCGAAGGCCCTGGTCGTCACGACCAGAATCCCCGTTCGAATTTTGATCGTAGCTCCAATGCTTTTCTTGTTTCGCCGGTTCGCTTCCTGACTTGCCAAGAGGCTGGCCCATTGCAGTACCCGTCACGGGTAATGGCACATCAACCCGGGCATACCGGCGGTCGGGATGGACGCTTGGTCTTGCCGCAATATCCGCCACCGGCTCCGGAATCCGAATACTATACGACGGGGTTTGCACCGGAGCGGAAGCATCATGAAGTGAGATGTCATCGACACTGGGTACGGTGATACGCTCCTTCACCACCTTTTCCTTGCGCCCATTGATGACGGTGAGATCTTCCGTGCTCTCGATATCTTCTCTCGAAAACTGCGGCTCCGTTGTGGGAGCTGGTAGTGCATCTGCTAGTTTGTCCGCGTCGAGATCTTTCGTCTCAACAAGTGCATCGCGAGGACTATCTTGCGATCCGAGCCTTACTGCCCCGCCGCCCCCGCCGCCCATGCCCATGCCGCCCATGCCGCCCATACCAGCAATCGCGGTTCGAGGCGGTGCCGTCTCCGCCGATTCTCCAGCTTCGTGCCAAGCGTTGGACTTTCCCTCGGCAACCGCTCCTGGCCCCGACATTGCCGAAGCACCGCTGCCGGATTCGTCGGCCCGCGCGTTCCCGCCGCTATCGGCCACGATTCCGCCACCTGACACGATAGCATCGATACCTTCTCCAGCAGCCAGCGAGCTTTTCGGATCGCTAGGGACACTGGATTCTGTGCCTCCGCGTGGCCGTCGGCGTCCACGAGAGACACCCTGCTGTTGACCCGATCCCTGCGACCCAAGGCCCAGTGTTGGATCGGGGACAGTCACACCGTCATCTTCCCCCGCAGGCAGGCCGTGCAATGCTGCCGTTCGCGTACCCGCAGCTTCCTGCGTTTCCCCACCGCTCTCCGGTTCCACATAACCATAAAGCGGCATCGGTGACAAAACGGTTGATTCATCCGATGCGCCGTATTCGCTTTGACCCGCTGTCTGTCTCTTGCTTCCACTGGGCAGAACTGTCCCTGCGTCGGGTACGCTAGTCGTCGGTCTTACCGCCACTGCAGGACCAGAAATGCTGCGACCGTCGGCGTTTGCCGCAAGCATTGGAAAAGACAATTCGCCGTTGCCTGATTTCGACACGGTGGGTGGTGAGCCCGTTGGACGAGTGCCATCTCCATCGAGATCAAGTGAAAAGTCTCTTTCATCTATGGTAATCGCCCCCGTAACGCCAGCGTCACTTGATATCCCAGCCCCGAACATGAAACGTCCGGCTGCTGCACGATTCTGTTCTTCTCCCGCATGGCCTTCGCGCGGCGTATCCACTTTTTGTGGAAGCTTGAATTCGGGTCCCGTGGGGGAGTACTGCACATCGTCCCTCAGGTAATGGGGACTCGGCAAAACTCCATCAGCATCGAGAGTGCCCCGAATGGCCGAAAGAGCGGATTGCGAAGTCTTCTCGCGATCCAAATCAGCGGCCGGCAGGCCATCACCATCAAGGCCGAAGCTCACACTAGGCCCTTTGTCGTCGTTAGGCGTTGATGCAATCGCATCAGCAGCGAGGCTGTCCCGAATGGCCGAAAGAGCCGATGTCGAGTCCATCGCGTAGTCAACTTCTGCGTCTGCTGCCGGTCCTGCTGTGCGGAAACGCTCTTCATCAGGTGCAACAAGTGTCCCGCTATCCAATTCGATAGGCTTGCCACCCAAGCCAGAACCCTCGCGTAGAAAACTGTACATCGCAGCATCTAAGGAATCGTCGGGAGTATCTTCCTCGTTGGAGGCCAACAGACGCGCCTGGGCGGAATCGGGTGATGCACTGTTGAATAATCTCGGTACCGCCAAGCTTCCTGTGATCACAACGATGCAAAGAACCGCCGCAATCGAAGTTAACCTCCAGAAAGGACTTCGCCTCACCCGTCTTCGTCCTTCGGAGGCAGCCTTGGTGACCGTTTGTTCCGCCGGTTGCTCCTTCGTCTCGCCGCTAATCACCGCTAGTACAGCGCCGCGTTTTTCAGTAGACAGCTTCCAGTCATCATCGTCGGCGACCGATTCTCCCGTCGCCACGTCCCTCAGCAGACCATGCACGCCTTGGATCTCTTCCTTGAACGCTGCCAGTTCCGGACGCTCCTCGATCAGTCGATTCAGCTCCTCACGTTCGAAGTCGGAAGCTTCGCCCAACACGAGAGCTACGATGCGAGCTTCGAGTTCCGGATCGATCCAAGGATTGTGCGATTCTTCTTTCATGGCAGTCCGTCGATTCCGAGTGGACGCAGTTTGCCGGCCAGCTCTTTCAAAATATGGTGCAGACGGTAGCCTACGTTGCTGATGCTTAGCCCCGTCCGAGCACTGATCTCGCGATACTTGAGGCCTTCGAAATATTTCAGCTTCACCAGTTGCCGATCCGTCTCGTCGAGTTCCTCCATAATCCGTCGCAGGGCTCCGATGGCCTCCATACGCAAGAGCATATCCTCGGGCGGCTCGCCTTCGGCGTCTGGGGATTGCACTTCGCGGTCGTCACTGTCGAGGATTTCCCGCCTATTGTCGCGGTTGTAATCGTAGGCCCGGTTACGCACACAGCGGAAAAGCCAAGCTCTGGGAGAATCGATATCGCCCCAACGAGTGTGTAGTTGCAGAAAGACCTCTTCCGGCGGCCCAGATTCTCTTCACGATTGGGGATCATTTTGAGGGACTCCAC
>CAZUAH010000939.1:0-3784 GCA_964617665.1 uncultured Pirellulaceae bacterium | reverse complement strand
ACAACGACGGGTGGCTGGACTTGTATGTCATCACCTACTGCGACTGGCTTCCCGATCATGCCCGCCGCTGCCTGAACGATCAGGAGATGCGCGATATTTGTGGGCCATCCTTGTTCCCGGGCGACCGCGACTACCTCTGGCGGAACAGGGGAGATGGCACCTTCGAGGACATCACAGACAAGGTTGGTCTCCACGAACGCAGCCGAGCGCTGGGAGTTGTGGCGGCGGACATGAACGAGGATGGCTGGATGGATATCTTTGTGGCCAATGATGTCCAGGAAAACCACCTGTATCGCGGCGGTCGGGAGTTTCCACTGGAGCAGGTGGGGCTGCTTTCCGGCGTCGCCTACTCGATCGACGGTTCGCGCGAGGGCTCGATGGGCGTCGACGTCGGTGACTTCGATGGCGACGGTCGTCTGGATCTCTGGTACACGAACTACTCGAATCAAGACAATTCGCTCATGGGCAATTTCGACGGCATGGGCTTCGTGGGCGCTTCAACCAACTCCGGGCTGGTGGGCGTGTCACGAATGTGGGTCGGCTTCGGGACTGGTTTTGCTGATTTCGACAGCGACGGCTGGCTCGACCTATTCGTGGCCAACGGGCACGTCTCCTACGAGCGGCTGGACAGCCGCTACCGCCAACCGGCTCAGTTGTTCCACAATCAGGCCGGCGAACGATTCGTCGATGTAAGCGAGCAAGGTGGACCGTATTTCAGTGTCGACCATGTTGGGCGGGGGGCTGCCGTGGGAGACCTGGACAACGACGGCGGCTTGGACTTGGTGATCTCGCATCAGAACGACCCCGTCGTCGTGCTGCGGAACCGCCACCCTGCCGAGAACTGGGTGAGCTTGTTGCTGCGCGGCGAAAAGTGCAACATCGACGCCATTGGCGCCAAGGTGACCGCCATGTACGGGGACCGCCAACTCGCCCGCTGGATTCGAGGCGGCGGGAGCTACGCGTCATCTTTCGATCCACGCATCCTCTTTCCCGCCGTGGACGACGCGCCGGTGAGTGTAACGGTACAATGGCCCAACGGAGAAGTCGAAGTGTTTCCTGAACTTGCTCAACGCAAGACTCACGAACTCGTCGAAGGGATGGGACAACGACCTTGACGCCTTGATGCAGCAACTCGCGAACACGGACGGGAAACGCCTAACAGGAGCGTTGCCGAGGGCGCCATTTTGGTTTCGGCAAGAACAGTGCCCATCGCCCTCGCCGCGTTTGTTCTCCTGACGTTGCGTCCATCTTGGTGGCCCGCCGCCGACAGATCGAGGGCCAGAACCTCATCGATAAGAAAACCGGTGATCCCCCGAACATTCTCACGGCTGTGGTCAACATCATAGACGCTGATCCTTGATCCGGCTAGGATAACTTGCGGTGACGCCGCGACAAGAAACGCCACGGGTACAATATCCGATGGCTTGACCGATGGACACAACCCTACCACGAAGCAGGGCCCTAATGATGCTGCAAAGTCCGTTGGCGACGGGAGGGTTGCGATTCGTCTGGGCTTGTCTGTTCCTGTTGACGCTCGGCGGATGCTGGGGTGGAAATCGACCGCAGCCCTCGGCGGCCCAGGCGGGCCCGATGGCGGGCCATCAGCAGATGCTGGACCTTTTGCGGGAGATCGCCGAAGCAACACCCTACGAACACCCCCACTTGGGCAAGGTCCACGTGCAGAGGCTCAGGCAACGATTGAGACAGATCCAATCGTTGCAACGTGCCGGAGAACCCGTCGGAGCTTTCGAACGCTGGCGACTTCTGTTTAATTTGGGCAAGGCCGAGATACGGTTGGGTGACGTCCGCGAGGGGATCGACCATTTGCGGGAGGCCTACGATCTTCTGCCCGATGTTTCGTTCAACGCCGTCGCGGTGCGCAAGTCATGGGACGTGCGACTCGGATCGCAACTGGAAGTGAAATACGCGAATCACACGCGGTATTATCTGGGGGTCGCCTACCTGCTTTTGGGCGAAAAAGAGAATTGTTGTCTGCGTCACAATGCAGAGAGTAGTATTATGCCCATCCGCGGGGGCGGGCTGCACGCGCAGGAGGAAGGCTCGCGCGAGGCCAGCCGCTACTTCCTGGAGATCCTGGACAACGCGCCGGCCGATCTGGATGAAAAAGAGCAACTAGAGATCGTCGATGCGGCCCAGTGGTTGCTGAACGTCGCCCAGATGACGCTTGGTCAATACCCAGACGGTGTCCCCGAGCCTTATCGAGCCCCTCGCGACCTGTTTAACTCGTCCATCGACTTCCCTCGTTTTCGGAATGTGGCTCCCCTGCTGGGTCTCGACACCTTCAGTCTTTGCGGGGGCGCGGTCGTGGATGATTTTGACGGTGACGATGACCTGGATATCGTCACCACGAGCTGGGACACGGCGGGCCAGATGCGACTGTTTGTTAATAACGGTGACGGATCGTTCACGGATCGGACCCAGGAATCCGGTTTGGAAGGATTTTTTGGCGGCTTGAACCTAGTCCATGCCGATTACGACAATGACGGGGATAACGATCTGTACGTGTTACGTGGCGCATGGCTGCGCAGTTTCGGACGGCATCCCAATTCGCTCTTGGAGAACAACGGTCGCGGGCAATTCACCGATGTTACCTTTGCGGCTGGGTTAGGCGATCGGCATTCCCCCTGCAAGACGGCCGCTTGGGGCGACTACGACAACGACGGAGACCTGGATCTGTATGTAGGAAACGAGAGCACCACGGACGTGGAAGCACCCTGCCAACTGTTTCGCAACAACGGCGATTCCACGTTCACCGATGTGGCCAGTGTGGCAGGGCTGGATGAGCAGTTGTTTGCGATGGGTGCGGTTTGGGGCGACTACGACGGTGATCGATTCCCCGACCTGTACGTGAGTACTGGGTTCTCCGACTTGCAGGCCGCTCTCGCTGGCGGTGGCCCCAATCGGCTGTACCACAACCAGCGCAACGGCAGGTTTCGCGACGTTGCCGAGGAAATGAATGTCACGCTGCCCATCTGTGCGTTTGCCAGTTGGTTCTGGGACTTTGACAACGACGGCTTCTTGGACATCTATTCCGGCTGCTCGAGCGGTCCTGTGGGCGTCCTGGTTTCGGACCAGCGATTCGGTTTGAATTGCCTGCATCGGGGCAACGGCGGAAAGGGTTTCGAGGACGTTGCCCTGGACGTAGGACTGGACTACCCGGCACAACCCATGGGCGCCAATTTCGGCGACCTGAATAACGACGGCTACCTGGACTTCTACCTGGCGACAGGGAATATGCAATACTCGGAACTCCGACCCAACGTGATGTTCCTGAACGAGGGCGGCCGGAAGTTCGTCAACATCACCATGGCGGGCGGCTTTGGACACCTGCAGAAAGGCCACGGCGTGTCCTTTGCCGATCTGGACAACGATGGTGACCAGGATATCTACTTGGAGTTGGGCGGCGCATGGCCGGGAGATAAGTACTACGATGTGCTCTACGAGAATCCGGGATTCGGTAACCATTGGTTGGGGGTCAAGTTGGAAGGCCGGACGACCAATCGCTCGGCGATTGGGGCGCGCATCCGCGTCCGCATCCGCGAGGCCGATTCGACTCGCGAGATATATCGCCACGTCAATAGCGGCGGAAGTTTCGGGTGCAATCCGCTGCGCCAGCATTTGGGCTTGGGGCAGGCCGATCAGATCGAAGAGTTGGAAGTGTACTGGCCCACCTCGGATACAAAGCAATTGTTTCACGAAGTTGCGCTTGATCAGACCATCACCATCATCGAAGGTGAATCGGAATTCAAGACGATGCCCCTCA
>CAZUAH010000938.1:0-3799 GCA_964617665.1 uncultured Pirellulaceae bacterium | reverse complement strand
ACACGCAAATATGGCCGAGTCGCTTTGCTAGGGTCACCAAAGGGAGGGTTCATGACAATAGCGTCGAATTTCGACTGACAAATATCGATTAGCGCAAAACCTCGCACGGCATCGTCAGCAAACAATCGACGTTGCAGTGCCCTCCCGTTAGTGGCTGGTGTTGAATAGTCCTGCAGCGAAGATAGAACATTCGATTCCGCCTCGTCCCAAAACTCAGCATCGGTAATACCTGAAGTATCAAAAAGCGTCTGCTGTTTCGGCTTCTTTGGTAGCTTCTGCCCATCGAACAGCGTCAGTTGAACTTCCTTTGGAGCTTGTTGCCATTGCTTCTTGGCCCCGGCAACTGCGTCTCGGAGTTCGTCTTCGATCTTGAGCAATGATCCGGCTTCGCCCGCCAGTTTCATCCTGTCGAAAACAACCTGTACAAGTTGTCCGAGAACTCTGGGCCTCAGATCGGCAGAAAACTCCTCTAGCATTTGCCGCTCGCCCGGCATCGGCTCGGCGCAGACGAGATTGGATCGGGTTATCTTTGGCCGATCCTTCTTCAGTTCCATCCTCTGATAAGCCCGCTGGCAACGCAGCCATAGAGCTAACGCCGCAATTTGGCTGGCCCTCAGGTCGATGTCGATGCCATGCAAGTTATGGGCAAGAATCAGTCGTGGTACGTCCCGGCGCAATTCATCCAGTGTAGAGTAGTCCTGTTGGAGAGCCGGGCCGAGGTCCGAGTCGATAAAGCCTTCCTCGTAGACTGTCAGCAGCACATCGAAGCAGTACAGCAGGAAGTGTCCGCTGCCACATGCAGGATCGAGGATTTTCAGTTGCCGGGGGTCTTTCTTGGGTCGATGCGGAATGTAGACAGGTTGTTTGAGCAGGTCATCTTGAGATAAGTCACTCGACGGCTCGGCATTCTCAGGCTGCTTCTGCTCTTTGTCAAGAAAGACCTCGTTGGGACGGCGGACCAAGTACCGGCACTGGTCCTTGAGCTTCGTGTCCCCTTTCCTCATCTCGTACCAAATGCGGCCCAACGTGTTGTCCGTGAGGAACTCGACCACGTAGCGGGGCGTGAAGAACTGATTGCGGAAAGCGAGTTCATAGGAGTTACGAGGAGCCGTACTTTCCCTACGAGCCTTATCTCGCAGTTCCTTGGGTGTGAAGTATTGATACACCCAGCCGATGGTTTCGTCCTGCGACCAGACGTGAGGCCACGCCTGACGAAGATCTCTCTCTTCCGCCCTGATGTCACCGTCGTTTAAGAGGTCGATAATGTCATCAAGCACTCGCTGCGGCGGGTAAAGGCGATTGGCAGGGTCGTTGGGGCTGAAAAGCACGCCGATCTCTTCGGAGAGGGTGCCACCGATCCAATCAAGAAAATGGCGATACGCTAAATCCTGCTGACCAGAGTTGTACCTCTGTTCATCATCGGGATGATCGGCCAAATAGAACAGAAAGCCCTGCGACTTGAGGCCACGGCTAACAGCCTCCCGGAACGGCTTGCCGCCAACGTAAACCTCCCTGGCCTCCATCATTTTGTAGGCACAAAGGCGATTGAGGTGTGTGAAGGCTGTCTCCCGGATAAGCTGAGCCAGCGCATCCTGTGGATTGTATCCCAGCGCTTTGATATGCCCGAAGTGCTCGATGATGTCCTTGCGGCATTCCCGGTCCTCATCGGACAGGTGGGCCATCCGGGCTTCGTCCTCGATGTGGACCTCAGTTTTCTTCATGGCGTAGATGCCGAACTGTCCCTGGAGAACCTGCGAAACAGAATCCTCCAGGAGCTTGCGGCACTTCGTCACCACGTTGCGGAGTTTGTTGCGAATTGCTTGGTCCATCGTATCTCGCTACTCCAAAACAATCTTGACACCTTCGTCGAGCAACTTGAGCAGGTGATCCTGCAACCGAGCTACCGACTGTTTGATCTGGTCTTCGGATTCAATAGCTCCGGTGAAGAATTCGGCTACCCGTACACGCTCGATCTTCACGTCTGCTGGCGTCGTTAACTTCTGAATCTGTGCAATGGCCTCGGCGAACAACCCTCCCAATGCTGCATGATCGGATTCCATCTGACTGAGAGTTGCCTTGCACGCCTTGCACACCATCGTTCCTTCGAGCAGTTCACCTTCCGTGCAGCAACGGGAAGCCAATGGGCCCAAGACCGGCTCCCGCATGTTTTCGGGGACAGCTTCCCACTCAGGGCAACCTTTGATCTTCTCAATGGCCGCAGCGAACTGTTCGCTGCGGCCTGTGTGACACTCCCCGTACAAGTCCTGGTAAGCCGACGATACCTCACCTGCTGTCTCACCGATCTTCGCCATCGACTCGAAGAAATCCTCTGCGCCCAGCAGACCATTCAACTCTTCGACCCGCTCCGACAGGTCAGATTGTCCACGGGACTCAATCTGCGGCCACATGTCACCAACGGCACGTCGGGCCAGCCGGATTGTCGCAATTCCCTTGCCGTCCAGGCATTCGCCAACCTTTCGTATCCGAGCGTGATCCTCCTTCAACGAAGCACCCTCACCTGCCAAGATGTTTACGCATTCTTCGGCAGACCCCGTTTCGATGTTAGCAAGGGATTCACGAAAACCTTGGATCATTCCACCAACCGGCAGCCGGTGAGCTTGCACCTGGGCTTCAATGGGGAGCACTTGCTTCAGTTCTTCGGTAACGAACTTCTTCAGTGCATGGGCGATGGCGTTTTTCTCCACATCCACCGTCTCGCCCGTTAAGCTTTCGTAGCTTTCGACAGCACGGGTCAGAGTTTTCAGATCGGGTGGCTTGACGGGTGTGAAGAGGGCGGATCTGAACGCCGTGTTGTTCGTAAAGGGTGTTCGACACTGGGGATTCTGGTAGGAATCGAACTTTTGCCCGCCATGCGACACCTCGATGGTTCCGGCACGGAAAAGCACGGCCAAGATGAGCCGCAGCATGTCCCGATCCCATCCGTACCCGATGCCGCCGAACCGCCGCTCCAACGCCTTGCCCAGCCTGGTATCCTTGTTTCCATAGCTGTGCTCGTTGACAAGATAGTCGAGCACTTCCTTGGTAACGTCGGCATTGGGGTTGGGTACGAACTTCGGGCCATCCTTGACGACCACGGACAGCCCCTTCTCGCCGGAATAGAACACTTGGGGCAATGCCTTCAGATCCACGGCCTTGAGGATCTCTTCCGCTTCATTTCCTTTCAGCGGTCGGGAGCCCATTTCGAGCTTTGGATACAGGTCAGGGACCACATGTCCCAACAGCTTCCGGATGATTTCGCTTAACGACTTGCCAAGGGAAGGAGCATCACGGGCAACACCACGAAACAGGCCGCACCCCTTTTCCATCGCCTCCGAAGTCTTGTCCCGCAGGCGGGATTGATAGTTGAGGGCGCTGTTCTTTTCATCTTGCAGGCAGGTGGCCTCTTCACTGGTAATCTTGTTCTGCGCCCGCAACTGATCGTATTTCTCAACCATCTTGCGGGATGCATGTAGCTGAGCCGTCAATTCATCGATCTCTGGAGCCGATGAAGACACCCAATAGATGGCGTTCTTGTTCGACTCCTGGCGGCTTTCGTCTCGCACCTCGGCCTGCTTCTTAGGCATATCATCGGCGTCGTCCGCAATGCAGAGCGTCAGCGACAGGTCTCCTTCGTCACCGATCTGATTTCCCTCAACACTGATGCCGACACGAAATGTTCGGTAGTCCTTGTACCGGAAGGTCTTCAATGCAGCCTCACCGAAGATCTCCCGTAAGATGTTGCGGCCATCCGGCGGCCCAGATTCTCTTCACGATTGGGGATCATTTTGAGGGACTCCAC
>CAZUAH010000937.1:0-3820 GCA_964617665.1 uncultured Pirellulaceae bacterium | reverse complement strand
TGGTAGACCGTGCGGATGTACCAGTCGACCGCATCGCGGCTTGCCCCGTCCACCAACAAGCGGCCTCGACGCCCCTCGCTGTATCGCCATGTGAACGTCATCAACCTCCAATTCCCGGCAGGAGCATCCCAACGAAGCCGTCCGCCATCGTGCTTTTCGGTCAGATCGACAAGGCTATCGCCGTCGACTCCGTCCCCGGCCACCTTGCCGGCAACAACAGCGATCACCTTCTCGGTCTCCAATTCCAGCCATACGGGTCTTGGGCCGACGACATCCATGGCGGCCGCGTCCATGTATTTGCTGCCGTACTGTTGCGGGACTTCTCCGCCCACCTCGCCGCTGGGCCACCAACGTTCGGCGAAGATCCACATCTTCAGATTGTGCTTTTTCGCCGCCTGAAGGCAGATGTCCAAGTCGCGATACCAGCCGGGCCCTAGCCAGTCGTTATGCGGACGCGATTCGGCCGTGAAGCAACCATTGCCGCCTTCCACGACCTTGCCCAGATACATCTCCAGCAATTCCCGGCTCTCGCCCCCGTGCAGCCAGAAAAGCGGCCCCGTAAGACGGCGAGCTTCCATCGGCAAGGTGCGGAACTGCTTCTCAATATCAGCCAATTCTCCAGACTCGTCGGAGCTTGCCGAACCGACAGGAGCTATTGCCGCTGCTACAACAAGAGAAAAGAGTAGTCGCAGATTCAGTCGATGCCTTGTCATCTGTTAGTCCTCCAGATTGCTCGCCGCACATAGGCTGCAAGCCGCCTTGCAGGTGATGGTCCCAGTCGCCCTTGATGCTTTCAATGCCAGGGAGTTGTCCGGGCCAAGTGTCATTCCTGCCCCGCGGGGCCTGCCCGCCTCGGTGGCCTTAGTCGAACGACACGTCCTTTTGGCGTCCGAACCCTTCCAACCGTATGCCGCCTGCTCCGTCGAGCGCCACAACCGCATACGAGTTATTCTCGGGCGCAGGACCTTCCACCATGGCCTTCAACGTGCAGTAGTAGATGCCGCCGATTTTGACGTATCCGCCCGAATGGTCGTGACCCTGGAACACGGCGAGAACGTTACCGGCCTTTTCCAAAATACGTCGAACGTCCGGAGCATTCTTCACGCCATGGGCGTTCTTCTCGTCATGAAGGTTCTGATGCAGGAAAGCGATGGTCTTCTTATCACCCGCGGCGGCCAAATCAGACTTGAGCCATTCTTGCTCTGCTTCGGGAATCCAAGTGTCCGTCCACGAGAAGTTGCCATTCGCATAGGGCGAACCGTCCCGCTTGAAATTCGCGTCTAGAACAACGAAATGATAGCCACCGCAGTCAAATGAGTAGTAACTGCGTTTACTCTTGGAGCCGCAGGCCGCCAAGAACTCTTGCTTAGTGAACGCGTTCAGGCAGTGATTGCCTACCACATAGTGCCGATCGCCGCGGAACTTCTGGTAGACCTCGCCGATCGTCTGTAGATACGCAAGCTCGTCTTCCTTGGACCCGCCGGCGTCGACGAAATCGCCCAATTCGATCACGAACGCAGGCTTCAGTTTGTTGAACGTTTCGATTGCCTTCTGAAGCTTGCCAATCGAGTCGCGATAGTGTCGAGATCCTCGCGTCTTTGCATCTGCATAATGAACGTCGGTCACCACGCCAAACAATAGCGGTTTCGTGGGTGATTCGGCCGCCGCAAGCCTCCCGCATGCGTTCGTCCCCATCCACGTCATTCCGAGGCCAACTGCCGTCTGCCGAAAGAACCGTCGTCGCGAGATTTGCGGGTTGTGACTTCGCTGGTCCATGATGCGTTCCTCGAAGATATTGTGAAGCTCGTGTAAGTTTCGCGGTACTAGAGCGTCAAGGATAGCAGGAAAGCAATGCGATACGCAACAAAACAGAGATAGAAGGGGTTTCGCATGAAAACTTCATCAAGCAACTGGTACGTCTATCCTGCGGCTGGCTTATTGATCGCGGCCGCCGCATTTTCGCTCCGCGGATCAGCAACCGACCGCTCTACCGAATCGCGCGATCCTGCCGTGTTTGCCAGGATTCCAAGCCCGGAGCAGCCTGCCACCAACGTTGATCCCACCGTAACGAAGGTATCCACTCACGCTAAACGTCAAGGCAAAGTAGAACACGTCGGCCAAGACGATTTTGACAAGAAAGTCCTGAAGTCTGATGTTCCCGTCCTCGTCGACTTTTACGCCGACTGGTGCGGTCCCTGCCGACTCCTTGCACCGACTCTGGAAGAGCTGGCCCGCGAGACTCCCGAGGTGAAGGTCGTCAAGATCAATGTGGACCGAAGCCAGGAGTTGGCTACTCGCTACGAAATCCGGGCGCTCCCTACCCTTCTCGTTTTCAAGCAGGGCAAGGTGACCGCGAAGCATGTCGGGCTGGCGAAGAAGAGCACGCTCAAGCAGCTTCTCGATCGATGAAACTCTGCGCAGAGTCAATGACCATGACTCTGCCGCGCCGTTTCATAATGCTGCCGCAGCAGGTCCGCGCCGAAGTCGCCGTCGAACTGTCGCCACACGGCGTGGATGTGGTTGGCGTCATTCTGAGTATTATCATACTCGAACAAAAAGGTCGGCGTCTGGATACGATAGTAGTGCCCCTGCCCTCGCTCCAAACCGCCAGCCCACGCGAAGTGCATGTCTTTGCCATCAGCGATCAGCGTCCGACGATTGATCTGTTCCAGGATTGGCGGTCGGTATTTCACAGCGTACTCGTTCACCAGTGCAAGAAGCATCGTTTTCTGCTCGCGATCTAGCTGTTCGAATTTGATGCCCCGTTCTGGGAGAAACGCCCCCTTGTTCGCTTTACGATCTTGACTGGTGATGATGTCCCGCGGCGCCTTATCGGCAATGATCGCCAGCTTCCTCTGATCTTCATCGAACGACTTGACGAGTTTCCGCGCCAGATTCTGTTCCACGGCCAGCACCTCCAGTCCCTTGAACGGCCCAGCTTTGACCCGCGCTGGATTGGTACCGAAGAACGAAGGCGTTACGGAGAACAGTTTGCCCTTGACCAGCGTGAAGTTGACCGAAACGTGATGCCCTTCGAATCGCCATGCCCAGGTGCTTTCAGCCGACGGCTTGCCAAAGATCGAAACGTAGTACAGCTCCGGATCACGGATTGGATTGTCGTCTTCCAGGTCGTGCAGAATCGCCTCGAGGGTCATGATTGTGACGGCCTGTTGATATCCCTTGTGGCTGAGACCGGTGCTGAGCAACGCGTGTGCAAGCAGACGCTGTCGCGGCGTCATGTCGCCGATCTGCAAGCCGTACCGAACACCATCAGGTTTGATGAACTTGTCGGGTACGAAATGCCAGAAGTCGCGTTTGTCACTGTCGAACTCGAAAAGCGTTGTCTTCCGCTGTTGCTCGTCGATAGATGCGATGAACCGACAGGCCGCCTCGGCCATCTCGGCGGCGGGATCGTGAGCTTCTGCGACGGGTGGGTCTGCCACCATGACAAGTGGCCAGGCGACAAGAAGAGCAACTCTCTTCAAAACGGAAAGGGCAGATTGCGATACCATGTTTGGGGCCTCCATAAGCTGTCTCACAAACCGTCATGGTTGGAAACGCATAACACAGTCGCACCGAAAATGGCGCTGGCTACCTGCGTCTTCTGTACGGGGGAAGCTTCGGGGTTTCGGATTTCGCCCTCCAACCCGGCCGCTCGAACCAACATTGACATGCCACTGGCCGCTACGAGCAACTCCGCGCAGACGCCACGTGCCTGTGATCGCGATTGACAATTGGTCTAAGGTTAGCGGTAGATGAGAATTCACCCGTGGGGCGAGCTTCCAGCTTGCCTTTTTCAGCAGAATCGCAAGCTGGAAGC
>CAZUAH010000936.1:0-3841 GCA_964617665.1 uncultured Pirellulaceae bacterium | reverse complement strand
GATTCGACATCCTCTACTTGTCCTACAAGGAGGTGAAGCACGGGGCCCAGAAGACCTTTCTTTCCAGTAGCGTATTCCGTCCGGTGCGTGGGCTTTGGTACTTGTCCGGATACGTTCTCTCGCGCGAGGGTGCCCGGAAGCTGCTCACACTCTTGCCCTGTCGGGGGCCCGTGGACCTGTGGATAAATCACAAGTTCGGAGCGTTTGATGTGCGGGCAACGAGGCAGTCTATCATTAGCCAGCGACGCGATGGTGGCTCCACCAACTCGTATTCAATACTCCCCGCGCTGACTAAGATCGGCGTTCTCGATAGTGAGGGCGCGTCGCTCTTTCAGATGCGCCCGCACGAGCGACCGGTTTTCGCCTTTGGAGCTAAGGATTCCGGCCTCTCATCACTTGCCATGGCTCTCTCCATGCTCGGATACCGATGCTGCAGTGATCTTCAGGACCCTCCAGAAACGGAGTTTGAGCAGCTTCTCGCGGGAAAAACCGATCGGGTGTTTGACGCATACGTGAACATCGGATCTCTGAAGGCGAAAGTTTGTGCGCTAAGGGAACACTACCCGCGGGCCAAATTCATCATAACCACGAACGAAGCCGGGGCTTCAGACGGCAGTACGCTGGACATTCTGGACGGTATGAGTGACTGCGACGTTGCCGTCTTGCGATCAGACACGGCCAATAAGTGGAAGGTAATTTGCGAGCACCTCAGGTGCGCTCCGCCCGTATGTTCCTTTCCTGAGATTGCAGATCTCGGACAGAGAAGGCTCCTGGATACGAACGTCGAAGCAAGCCCGGTCGTGGCCGGAAAGATCCCTAAGCGCGACAAGTCGCCTTGGGTAGTAGAGTCCCGTCAGGGGTGGAGAGGCATTCGTTCTACCCTTCCAGCCAAGGCGTCGACAAGCCCCAGAACTAAGGTGAAGTTCAATGACTGCCTAGAGGATCTCAACACGAAGCGTTGGCTGCTGAGGGACGATACATTTACGGGTAACTTAGCGTTGTTTCGTACCTCGAACGTCGAGTTCCGTACCGGGGTTGGGGCTGTACTCAGTGTGCGAAGGGAGTCCCTTGGTGTTCGGGACTACAGTGCAGCTTCGATCTCTAGTCGCGACCGGTTCCTATTCGGGAGGTTTGAGGCCATCATCCAGGCGACGAAGGTCCCCGGCGTAGTTACTGGGCTCTTTCTGCATCGCGACTCGCCGAGGCAAGAAATTGACGTTGAAATCGTGGGCAATCGGTCAGACTGTCTCTTGGTCAATGTCTTCTATAATCCTGGTGGTGAAGGAGCGAGATTTGACTATGGCTACAGAGGAGCACCAAGTAACATCGAGCTTGGCTTCGACGCGTCTGAGGCTCCCCATCGGTTCGGCATTGAGTGGGACCCATGCGAGATAAGGTGGCTGGTTGACGATCAGCTAATTCACAAGCGGGTCAACTGGGACCCGACACCGATTCCTCAGCTTCCGATGACCCTCCATGTCAACACTTGGCCATCACGTTCGAGGAAGCTCGCAGGGCGAATAACCAGCCGACGACTCCCGGCGACCGCACTGGTAAGGTCGATTGCCGCAGAAGCGAGCCTAGTCGGCAGCTAGAGAATGGAGTTCGCACGGATAGGTCGGCATACTTGCCGCCAGAGCTAGGCGAGAGCCTAACAAGACGCTGCTACTGACGAGAGCCGCCGTTGCCTTTCGGCCGCCGGAGTCGGCCGTACTTGGGCAGAGCCGTTCCAACGGCGGCAAGGACGGGTTTTGCAGCAGAGCTGTCACGTTGAGCGGACGCTTCTCGCATTTGGATTACGGCTCAAGATCGCCAATCTAAGTGGCGGGATTCGTCGGTTGACAACACGGGCGTTAGATCCACCGACGAGTTTGCGAACTCAGGACTAACCGTCATGAGTGATAAACGCGAGTTACTCAGATGACCGTGGTGTTCGCGACCTGAGCGTTCAGACGAAGTATGAAATCACGCGAAGGTCAAATCGACCTAACGCACGAACCGGGTGAAGAGCGGCTGGACCCTCTGTCGTATGATTGACGGCGTAACATGGTGGTTCTCGTTGTCTCGCACAGATTCCACAAAGACCAGGGATCAAGACAATTTCTGTTGGCTCGCTGGCGGGGCTTCGCTGTCCGGCTGGAACTCCGCATCTGGATCTGGTACATCAGAGAGATCATCGTTGGCAAGCAGTAGAGGTCAGCGGTCTGGGGCCTAAGCAGTGCTTAGAGACAAATGCGCGGTTGCCCGTGCGAAGATTAGTTGGACAGCGCCACTTTGAATGAGCCGTTTGGGCGATAGCCCCGGTTTTTGCCGGAAGAACCGGGCTATCGCCCAAACGGCTCACTTGTTCAAGAAATCCTGCAATAGGCAGGGTTTGGGTTTCAAAGTGGCGCTGTCCAATTAGGAGAGATCTGGCCTGAAAACAGCTTCCGACCGCGCAAACATTATCCAACTCCACTTAGGTGAGAGAAATCGAGATGAAAGGGAAATTGGTATGGCTAGGTTGCACGTGATTACCGAGCAGCGACTGCTGATCGCCGCGTTTGTGGCGGTAACGGTTATCAGCTCGGCCGTCTGCGGTTTGGCCGAGGATGACCACATACGGCTACACACCAAGGGCCAGCGGCTGACGGGCTTCCCACAGGGACCTTACGCTAACCTTGCCGACGGCAGTGTACTGGCCGTCGATTCGCGCGTGGCGCAAATCAGCAAGGACGAGGGCAAGAGCTGGAAATCGTATCCTCTGTTCGTCGAGCCCGAAGAATTTCTCGCCCGACCCGAACGCGCCTTGATCCGCACTCGCAAGGGCACGCTTGTGATGGGCTTCCTGAACGAGAAGGAGATCACACGCGGCACGTGGGCGGTCAACGACAAGAAGGAACTCTCGAAGTTCTATCTGCCAACCTATATCACCCGAAGCCTCGACGAGGGCAAAACCTGGGAAGCGCCGCTAAAGATCCAAGACGGGTGGTGCGGCGCGATCCGTAGCCTGATCCAACTGAAGAGCGGTCGGTTGGTGCTGGCGGGCCAGGACGTTCGTTTCGAGCCGGGCCGGCATGTGGTGATGAGCTACGCCTCCGACGACGAAGGCAAGACCTGGAAGCAGAGCAACTGCCTCGATATCGGCGGGAGCGGCAGCCACGGCGGCGCCATGGAAGCCACCTTGGCCGAGCTGGCCGATGGCCGAGTCTACATGCTGATCCGTACCGTCAAGGGCTGGTTCTGGGAGGCTTACTCCGACGACGGCGGCCTCACCTGGCGCGACTTCGCGCGGTCGCAAATCCGATCCAGCACATGTTGCGGTCAATTGGCGCGACTGGTTGACGGCCGACTGATCCTGCTCTGGAACCGCTCGCCAGTGGGAAAACCATACAGCTTGAACAGCCGGGCCGAACTCTCCATCGCCTTCTCCTCCGACGAGGCCAATACCTGGTCCAAGCCGGTCGTCGTGTCGCGGCGCGAGTTGCAGCCGGGCGAGAAGTACTACGCAGCCAGGCAGTCCTATCCGTACGTCCTTGAGCGCCGGTCGGGTGAGCTTTGGATCACCACCATGCAGGGCGGACTGCGCATGAAAATCAGCACGGCCCATATCCCCGACGAAGCCTGGCCCAGGGCCGTCAAGGTCGTGGCGCTGGGCTCTTCGACCACCGCACCGCGCGGTTCAGTTAAGCACGTCTACTGCGATCGGCTCGACAGTATGCTGCGAGACCGCGGCCTGCCGGTCGAGATGATCAACTCCGGCATTGGCAGCTCGACAACCGAGCACTCGCGAGGACGGTTCGACAACGATGTCCTGGACCACGACCCTGCGTTGGTTGTCATCATGCTGGGCGGAAACGAC
>CAZUAH010000935.1:0-3861 GCA_964617665.1 uncultured Pirellulaceae bacterium | reverse complement strand
TTCCGCGCATGGCGCATTCCCATGTGCGTGTTGCCTCCGGATTCAACGGACACAACATTGACGATCTCTCCTCTTCGATCGACCTCGGCCAGGCGTTTGTCCGTACACTCTGCGACCAGCGTATTTCCATTGGGCAGCCGCTGACAGCCCCAGACCTCGCTGCTCGTGACATACTCCCAGATGATTTTCTTATCGGGTGTGACCTCTCGGACCCCACGCTTCTTGCCGGTGAAGCTCATTAGGACATTGCCGTTGTCAAGCATCCAGGCATCTGTGCATTGGTCCGCCGGATACTCCCATTCAACTTTTCCTGCGGCCGACATCTTGAAGACACACTTTGCTCCGATATCACTGCAAAGAAAGGAATGCTGTACCGTTTGTTTTGGGGTCGTTTCCTGTTCGGCGCCGTATGATGCGATTGTCACTGGCAGCAAGAACATGACCATTAGAGTTGCACATGCAATGCTCTTCTCCATCTTCTGCTCCTTGTTTTGATGTAAGTGTGTTCGAGTTACTCATTGGGCAGGTAACGCACGAGAGATTCCCAACCGTAAGTTATGATGAACCGAGCGCCAATGCCCGCTCACATGATCCTGGCCCCGCTCTGACACCAACCCACGGCCGTCTTGTATCCGAACAGAGTATGAATGTGGCTCTGACGAGAATGCCGCAGGAAGTATACCAATTAGGGGACGAACAGAACCGCAGCCAAGAACCGTAACTCGCCGCCCATAATCTCGTTCACTCATACGTATCTCTTGGCCCCGCGGAGTACGCGCATGAGCGACGGCGCGTCCGTCGCCCGGCCTCCAAATTGCTCTCGCCGGGAAATCGACTAGAATCAACTGCATCGCTAGCTCGCAGTCCCATCTCTCTGTTCAAGGAGCCATCCCATGACCAGAACGAAGCTCATCCCGTCCATCGCTGCCATGTCGTGCCTCCTGCTTTGCTTGTGCGTCTACTCCCAGGAGCCGGGTCGCTCCGGAGTTCGGGCGAGTGGATGTCGGCTCGAGGTCGTTGAAGCCGAGGTTGAAATGAAAGTGCATGAGCTGGAACTCAAGTTGGCAGAGCTAGCGGTGGACGAAGCAACAGTTGAACTTGAGAAGATCAAGTCGCACCTCGAAGCAGCAGAGAAGCAAGGGGACTCGCGCGAAGTGGGGCACATCAAGTTGGAGCTGAAGCAAGCAACGATTCGCGTTGAGATGCGAAAGGTCGAGTGTCAGATGATGCGTCTACGAATCGAGTTGACAAGAGCCATATTGAAACACAGACGAGCGGCGCATACTGGGAAGCCCGGAAAACCTACTCGGGCGCAATTGGAATACGTAGACGACTTGGACATCGTCGTTATCCGAGGCGTGAAAGAGAACGTAGACAAGATAAAGGCTCTTATTGAGGGCACTAGGAAAGAGAGAAAAGAGAAGAAGTGAACGACGCGTGACCGCTACTCCGCGACCAGCCGCGAGACATGGATACCGCCACCTTTGCAGTGGGGTGTCATCAAACGACGGTGGTGAGACGCGTGGCGAGGCAGCCAGAGACTACCCGCCGCTGGCGGGCGCGGGGATGATCGCGGCGATGGATTGCGGCCTGCTACTTCTTCTCGTACCACCACTGAAGAGCCGTTCGCGCGCTGTCCGCAGGGGTCTTGCCGGAGAACCGCTCTCCTGTCACCGAGCCAAAGGCCCAGACGAGTTGCTGCAGCGTGTGGCTCTCCGGCCCGGTCTCTCGCACGTCACCGATCAATTCTACCAAAAGCCGTGCCGACTCTCGTGTCTTGATTTGGCCCATCGCGCCGATCGAGAATGTCACATCTTCTCTGGCTTTCCACCTCTGGCGGATGATCCTGGCCAAGGGCTGGACGGCTTCCGGGGCCTGCTGGTTCCCAGCTGCCCGGGCGGCGACCTTACTCATTTCCTCATCCGGATGAGACAGGCAGCCCACTACTATCTCCACGGCCCTGGCATCCTTGCTTCGCCCGAGAAGCCACAGGAGTGCTTTCTTCATGTCCAACTCAGCGGCGGTCTCGAATAACACGGCAAGTAGGTCGACCGCCACGGGTTCGCCTGCTCGATAGAGGGCGGCGGTCGCAACGACCCTTTGGGCGATGGGCGCTCTCTCGTTACCGGGCAGCCGCCGTAATTCGTCCGCCCGGCCGATGCGGTACATGGCGGCCAGAGGGCCGATGACAAGCCAACGTCGCTCAGGGTCATCAGCAGCATCCAGAAGCTCCGACAGAAACGACGGGCTCAACATCTGTCGATATTTGCCGCCATAGAGCCGATAACCTCCTCTCATCATGCCATCGACATGAAACGCTGACAGCGGGGGATGCCTGCGAGCACCGCAGGGCTCGTTGCGAACAACAATCTCCAGAAGTTGCTCCAAGACCGCGCCTTCCGGGACTTTGAGAGACTCGCGTGCGGCCGAGTCGTGTCGCGGCACGAACACCAAGCGATCGATTGTCCTGAGCGGGATAGACCGTTTGCGCCCATCCTCGATCACGTTGAGGGTACCCTCTTCAACGCCCATCAGCGTCGCCTCTAGGTTGGCCCCGTCGATCAACGTAATCGTGGCGGCCGGTGCGAGCGTACCGCCGACTTTTGGTGCCGGTACGGAGTCCGACGGTGGGGCGGCACACGCGCACGTCGCCACCGCACAACTAAGAGCGAAGCCTGTTGTCCAGTTCATTGTGGCAATCTCCCCAGGTTTGATCTCCCCTAATAAAGACGAATGCGGCCGTATTTCCGTTCTCGCCAGGGCTCAATATCGTTAGCACTGCCCCGCGGCGAGTCCGCCGTTGTGCAGGTGCATTACCCGGGGGTCAGGCCTGGGTCAGGCCTCGTTTTTCGTTTTCAGACGTTGCCGAGCTGCGTCGAGACAGAAGACAGCCGTGCGGCGTTCGAGCGAGGCCTGACTACCTCAGTCCCAGAAACCGACCGAGTTCTGACACTCTAGTGCAGTAGATCAGCGCCGCGATGCCGTCTTCCAATGTCGTTTCACTTGGCGTGGTGACAAGACGTAATCGTAGATGGCAACTTCATCGAGCGTCGCCATTAGTTTCTGTCCTTTGCCCGGCAGCGCCTCACTTTGGCCAATCGTACCATACGTCGTCTTGATCGGCACATCCTTGGCGTCCTGGTACGTGTCGACGAGGCGCCCGTCGAGATAGGCCTTCATGACGCCGGTTTCGTGGTCGCGAACGAGCACAATGTGGTGCCAGCGATTGTCGTAGATTGGCTCGGGGGTCAGCGCCGCGGGCCCCGAATCGCCGCGGCGCACACCGACCCGCCCACCGTAGTTTGTACCCCAGAAAAGGTCGTTGCCATCGCCATTGCTGTCAGCCCCGAACACGGCCGGCGCGCGCCAAGTCCCCTCGCCACACTGCTTCGTCTTGATCCAGAATTCCAACGACGCGGTTTCGTTCAGCCATGGGCTGACCTTCGCGGCCAATTCGACACGACTGGTTGGTCGGTCGAAGATGGCGGCCGTACCGAGCGCGGCTGTGGCCGATTCGGGCGTGAGCGTTACGTCGACGTACGTGCCTTCCAATGCGGTTTCCTTACTCCCAAGGTTCGCTGCCTTCTTCTGACCCGTCGGTTCCTCGAACCGCCAGTAGCCGACCGGGCGGTCGTTCAGCACGGTCCGCGGGTAGGAGGGCCCCTCGCCGAGCGTTAAGCTGGCTGACAGGCAGAATAGAAGACTCAGGGACATCACGCGATTCATGGCAAGACTCCTTCGTCGTACAGGGGACTCAACAGCCACGGCAAGCATAGGCTGCCGTATGCCTTTCTAGACGACACACTCGGCGTGAGCGGACACCAGAACCATTGTTGACTTGCCTGGTATTTTGGGGGCGTG
>CAZUAH010000934.1:0-3870 GCA_964617665.1 uncultured Pirellulaceae bacterium | reverse complement strand
ATCATCACCGTCTTGCGCGAGGAAGAGCAGGAAGTTCGAGTACCGTAGACATGAAGATCCAACGCAGAGCATCGCGAGCCGAAGTCCCCTCATTGGCGATGGGGGACATTGCGTTCAACCTGCTGATCTTCTTTGTCATCCTCGCACAGGCCAATGACGATAGCTTCCTGATCTGGCAACCGGCCAAGGCCAAAAACACGGAGAGTGCGGGCCATTCGAAGGTCAGCGTGGTGATTGACGACGAGAGCAAGTTGTATTTGAACGGACAAGAAATCGGGATCTCGCAGCTTGCAGATAGCATTCGCGAAACGCTGAGCGATGCGCCGCCGGGCGAGCGAAACGTGCTCTTGAAAGTACATAGCGAAGCACACGCCATGCGCTTCGAGCCGGTGATCGAAGCGATCAGCGAGGCGGGTGGCGATATGGTCCATATTTTGGAAGAGCAAAGGAAGTGACGATGGGCAAAGCAGATGAACACCTGTCCGAAAGCCGGCCGCAGACCGGCGGTGTGGCTCGTGATTTCAAGCGGCTTCGGTCTGATGGCGCGGCCACGGTCTCGGAGCTTCGCGAGTTCCTTGGGCAAATGCACGGCAAGAGCCCGCAGGAAGTTATCGGGATAGTCGCCAAGAGTGGGCTTACCCGCAGCATCATCCTAGCCACGTTCCTGTTCGTCGTTCTTCTGGTTGCTCTTACGATCGGCCCGTACCTCTGGGAGAAATTTGGCAGCGGCGCGACGGGGCCGTCGACTGGCGAGAGTGATACGGCGAAAGCTCCGGTCGCCAAACCGGATGAACCAAAGCCTGAGGAACAGCCGGCGGAGACCGTCGCGACGACAGCCAAGGAAAAGAACGTTAGCGACGAGCTCGACCCGGATCGAGCCATCGACGCCATGGGAATCGGCGAGACGCGTACTGCCGATCCCAACAAAAACCCGAGAGAGGACGAACTTGACAAGCTCCTGGACGGCATCGAGTAGTATCGTTTAACGCCGCGCCGGCAGGTGACGGCATTGGATGGTTGCTGGCGTTGGCTGCCGGTTCGGCGTTAAACGAATTCGCGTGCGTCATTGACAAACCCATGAAACGAACCTCACGTACATCGAAACTCTGGGCCATTCTGGCCGGCCTCTACTTGCTTGTGTGGCTACCGGCACAGTTCGACCGGATCTGGTTCGGGCAGTTGAATAGCTCGATCCATTGGACCGTCGCTTTGGCCTCCTTGCCGTTGGGACTCCTGTGGATCGTTTGGGCTGCCTGGGCCGTGCGACGTGCAACCACGACCGTTTGCTTCTTCCTGAGCATCTTGTATGTCGTCTGGTGGCAGCTTGCCGTCACCACGGCCGACACGATGATTTGGGACACGCTCCGCGCCAATCTTGCCCGGTACGGAACTGCGGGGCTATTCCTGATCGGCCTGGCGTGGGTGGTATGGTTCGTTGATCGGGTGGCTTCGCGGATCGAGGCAAAACGAATCGCCCTTCGCCTGGAAGCCGCCGAGCAGACTCGCGGCCGGCCAGCCGTTCCTTCGCGCACCTGGAACCCGTTCGATCCGGAAGCCTGCTACTACGGCCGGCGATCGCGAAAGCTGAACCAGTCGCTGACCACCTTTATGACTTACTCCTTTGTCTTCGCATTGGTCTTCCTTCTGCTCAGCCAAATGCGCGGTTGCGAAGAAATTTACGAGATGCCGGCCGGCGGCGGACAGCAGAAGGCAATCGTGCAGACAGTCAAGATCCAAAAAGTCATACGCAAGAAGTTTGTCGTTAATCCGTATAGCGCGATCCTGTTCGAGGTTCCGCCGATCGACGAGGTAAAACTGAATTTGAACGAAGCCACCGAACACGCCTATACGGTTGGCTATGGCCAAGGTGCCGGTGCGGGATTCGGCGGCGGTACGCCTCGCGGCAAGGTCCGCCTGATCCGCCTGGAATACAGCGGCGGCGACTGGGACCGAAATTTCGGTATCGGTGGCGACATGAACATGCTGATCGAATACGGCATCCGCACCAATCACAAAGTGGCCGAGAAGACGGAATCCCGCCGGATCAGCCAACTGAGGAATTTCCCTGTTGGCAAGAGCCCACCTTTGGTATTCATGACCGGCCAAAAGAACATTTCGTTGTCGAACACCGAGATGAAGGTCCTCCGCGAATACCTGCTCGCGAAACACGGGATGCTGTTCGCCGACAACTGCGGCAGCCGGCACTTCCACAATCAGTTCATCGGCATGATGAACCGCGTTCTGCCCGACATCCGGCCCGTGCCGATCCCGCTGGACGACGTTATTCACCGCGTCCCCTACCAGATTCCCTTCCTTCCCTATGTGTCACCGCACGGCGGTAAGGACGCGCTAGGGTGGTGGAAAGACGGCCGCTGGCTCTGTTATTATCATCCTGGTGATATCGGCGATGCTTGGCGCGACGACCACTCCGGTGTGAAAGCCGAGATTTGGGAAGCGTGCTACCAACTCGGTACCAATGTGATCTTCTACGCCCACGCGGAGTACAGCAAATGGCTCGAGGCCCAAGAGAAAGAGCGGTAGGCTCTTTTGGATTTCAATATCCAGGTTTTTTGCGGAATACGGCACTTCTCATTCTCGTCGTACTTGTACTTGGCTCACCCGCTTCCGCCGCCAAGCTTGACGAAATGTCCCTCGAGCGTTGGGCCAAGCTGCGCGAGGTTGAACGCTACCAACTGCAAATCGCCGAGAAGTACTACCGCGAGCGGAACTGGAAAGTCGCTTTAGCCGAGTACGAAAAGTACCTCACGCTGTACGAACGCGGAGAAGGCGGCTCTTACGCACAACTGAAATGGAGCGTCTGCCAGGTCCAACTGCGCAAGTCGAACACGGCGATCAAGGAGGGTTTTCAATCCGTGATGGACTACTGGCCCAACTCGCCCGACGCCGTCGCCGCTGCGTACTACATCGGCCGAACATACAAGGACATGGGCCAGACATCGAAAGCCAAGAAGGCATACCACGAGGTGCTGGAAAAACACGCGAAGCATTTGGCGGCGGTTCGCGCCATGAGTGACCTGATCGCAATTGCCGCAGTGGAAAAAGACCGTGATAGCCAGGTTGAATTGTGGAAAAAACTCACCTTCGACATACCCCGTACACGTGAGAGCCAATACCTGTGTGACGAGGCGTCTAGGCAACTAGCGGCACAATACTTCTCGGTGGTCGCGTTCAACGACGGCGTCAAAGCCTTAACCACCACCTACGCGGACGACAAATTGCCGGCCGAAGTCGCCGCGCGGGTGCGCGGGCCGCTGGGCAAGCTTGTTGCCGAGGCGGAAACCCAGACCAAGGGTGAAAAGCTGGCGACACAAGCCGTTGCCTACTTCCGCGGCAAGATGCCGTCGAATACGTCCGATCCCGAGCAAAAAACACTGGCCCGCCAATTCTGGTTCCACATCGCTGACGTATACGCCTCGGCCAAGTTGGACACGAAGGTGACTGACACCTACACGCAGATCATGAGGACATTCGGCACGGACGACGAGACATCGGGGCGCTTGGCCGTTTGGCACAAATCCGGCCGCCGCTACGAGGACGCACGGCGCATATACCGTCGCTTCCAAGACAAGGTAGAAGGACTGAACCAAGTCGCGATCAGCTATCGCGACGAGCGAAACCATGAGCCGGCCGTGACCACCTACCGGGAACTTGTCGGTCGCGATCCCGAAAACAAGGCCCGCTGGACAACGCAAATCGCAGCCACCTACCACGAGGCGGAGAAGTACAAGGAAGCCGCCGAAACGTACCAGGAGTTGATCACACTGGATCCAGAGAACGCGGAAAACTGGCGATTCCGAGTGGCCAACGAGTATCGCGATGGCAGGCAGTTCAAGGATGCGATCGGCTGGT
>CAZUAH010000933.1:0-3876 GCA_964617665.1 uncultured Pirellulaceae bacterium | reverse complement strand
AATAAGAGGAGTGTTGTCGTTGTGGTGAACTTGGTCAAAATCTCTGAGGCCGCCTCGTTGGGTCTCCATACGATGGCATTGTTGGCGAATCGCGGTGAGGGCCGCTCTACCAGTCACGAGATTGCCGACATACTCGGAGCCTCCGTCCACCACTTGGCCAAAGTCATGCAACGCTTGGTGCGAGCCGGGCTGGTCGATTCCGCGGTCGGGCCTCAGGGTGGATTTCGGCTCGCCAAATCGGCCGGCCGTATCAAACTGCTGACCATCTACGAAGCGATCGAAGGACCAATGGGCGAGCCTCAATGCCTGCTGGCCAAGCAGATCTGCGAGGGCAACGATTGCGTGCTCGGCGAACTGGTGCAGAGGATTAATCGAGAAATCCGCGATTACCTACACGACGCCACCTTGGCCACACTGGCCAAAGGCAACGCTCTGGTGAAGGCGCTGGAAAAGAATGGCACCGGATGACGAGGGGATTGCATTGCGTTTTCGGAGAATCCACTCGGTGATTGCCCGCCGGTCGGCGCGAAGATAGGTTGGCAATATTGTTCGTCGACGGCGAACCGCGCGCAGCAGGCGGGACGGAACTCTGCAGAATAACCGGCTGGACTTCCGCTGGGGAATCGAAGGGAAGGAAATGGGCAGTGGCGTGCTGACCAGCGGTGACGGCGGCAAGAGTTGGACCGCCTCTTATCGAGACAATCTTCAAGACGGCGAAGCCCAGCCCAAGCACGCCCAACCGCTGTAGTAACAGAGAGTGCACGCTTTGTGGGCATCAAGTGCACAGATGCTGTGCGTCCGGCGCGTGGCATTTCTGAATCGTTCTTGTTCGACATGCGCGGAATTCGCATAACTCCTTGCTCCTGCCTAGGTTTGACGCGAGTCGGCGAACCCGTGAGTTGCGGTTTGGCACAGAGATTGCAACTCGCTGCAAACCCGATGGGACGAGTTGCGGAACTCGTTACATACGGTTGCCGTGTGCGCACGGCAGGGAATTCGTATGCCTTGACGGGCCTGGGTAAGACAGATGCTGACCAAGACACACTACATCATTGGCTTTGGCTTGTTGCTGTTTTTCATGCTTGCTGTTTTCGACGGCGAGCGCCGCGCCGCTGCGGAAGATGAGCCCCCAACGGAATCCGCGCCGACAACCACGGAGCCGAACGCGGTCGGGCAAGACGCTGAAACTGAGAACACGGCGCCCTCGACGGCAGAGAATTCCTATGCCATCGACAACCTGATCTTGTTTATCGCGGCGGTACTCGTGCTGTTCATGCAGCCCGGTTTCGCGATGGTCGAGTGCGGCTTCAACGAATCGAAGAACGCCGTCAACATCCTTTTCAAGAATCTGATGGACCTGAGTATCGGCGTCTTGCTGTTCTACATCATCGGCTACAACCTGATGTATGGGACGGATGTTGCCGGCGGCTTCTTCGCTTGGGGCGGGTTCGGGATCAGCGATACGCTTGCCGAAGGCACTGCCGTAGGTGCTGGCGTGCTGCACCCGCAAGTGGACTGGCTGTTTCAGGTGGCGTTTGCAGCCACTGCGGCGACGATTGTCTCTGGTGCTGTGGCCGGCCGGATGGAGTTTAGTGCGTACTTGGCTTACAGCGCCGTGCTGACTGGCCTGATCTACCCCATCAGCGGTTTCTGGAAGTGGGGAGGTGGATGGCTGCATACCCTGGATCCGATTGGGTTTCACGATTTCGCGGGCTCGTTGGTCGTACACGCGGTCGGGGGCTTTGCCGGCCTGGCCGGCGCGATCGCGCTGGGTCCGAGGATCGGTCGTTACTCCAAGTCGGGTAAATCGCAAGCCATCCTAGGTCACAACCTGCCTCTGGCCACATTAGGCGTGTTCATTCTCTGGGTAGGCTGGTACGGCTTCAACCCTGGGAGTCAGTTGGCCTTTACCGGCGCGGTCAACACGGACGCTACGGTATTGATCGCAGCGAACACGACGTTAGCCGCCGCGGCCGGAGCGTTCTTGGCGATGCTGTCTGCGTGGGTCGTGTTCAAGAAGCCTGATTTGTCAATGACCCTGAACGGGGCGTTGGCAGGACTGGTCGGGATCACGGCAAACTGCGACTGTGTGTCAAACGTATCGGCAATCATCATCGGTGCCGTGGCAGGAATCCTGGTCGTTTCCGGCATTGTCTTGCTCGACAAACTCAGAATCGACGACCCGGTGGGTGCATGGCCCGTGCATGGTCTGTGCGGTATCTGGGGAGGTATCGCGACCGGGATCTTCGGGGCCGAGAAGAGCATCGTTGCACAGATCATCGGATCCGTTGCGATTCCCGTATGGGCGTTCGCAACAATGTTCGCCCTTTTCATGATCTTAAGAGCGTGCGGGATGCTGCGCGTTTCCCGGGAGGAAGAGATCGCGGGCCTGGATATCGGGGAACACGGCATGCATGCCTATGGCATGGCGGAAAAATGAGGTGACCGATGAAGAAGATCGAAGCGATTATCCGGCAACATACACTCGACGAGGTCAAGGATGCGCTTGTCGAGCGGGAGTTCCACGGGATGACGGTGACGGAGGTGCGCGGTTTTGGGCGTCAGAAAGGCCACAAGGAGGTCTACCGCGGCAGCGAGTATGAAGTGGATTTTCTCCCGAAAATCAAAATCGAAGTGGTTGTCGGTGACGAAGACTGCCAGAAGGTGCTGGACTCGATCGTGGCGTCGGCGCGCACCGGCCAGGTTGGCGACGGGAAGATCTTCGTGAGCGATCTGACCGAGACGATCCGGATCCGCACAGGCGAGTCGGGAAAAGACGCAATCTGAGCCTCAATCAATACCTGTTCTACACCGTCAATGACTGCCTCAGATTCGGTGGTCGATTTGAATGGTGGCAAGACGACGGGACCGATTACTACGAATTGACCGGCGGCATTAACGTCAGGCCGCACGCCAATATGGTCATTCGCCCGAAGTCCGCTGGGACCGGCAATCGGTCGCCAACTTGGATCAAACAACATTTGCAGTCGACGCGATTGTCACTTATTGAACTCCGTTCGTTGGTGCCATTCTAGTTTGACTTGAGCCTGAGGTTGGGGGGAGCGGAATCGCCATCGAGCGATTCCGCTCTTGCCTTTTCGGCCGTCTGCACACGCAATGATCAGACATGCCACCCCAGCAGGCAGCCATTCGCAGTTCATGAAACCGGGCTCGTGCCTTCGGCGATATTGCAGACGCCCACGCCAGGCACACGTCGATGGATCCGAGCGGGAATGGTGGTCGGGTCTGAGGATGAAATCAATGTATCTCGGCGCCATTCCCGCCGGGTCATCTCAGACGTCGTTAGGCAAGGGGAACGTATGAAGAACTACTTTCAACGAATGAAGCCCACCGGCACCTGTCCTCCGAGAAAGCCGGTTAGCAAGATCATTTGGTCGTGGATCGGTGCCTTTCTCGGTATCTTTCTTGTGATGCTAATTGGGCGCGGACTCGAACTCACGTCCGCGGGCGGCTTGTTTCTGATCGGATCTTTCGGTGCTTCCGCCGTTCTTGTCTATGGGGCGCCGATAGCCGAGTTCTCGCAGCCTAGGAATCTTGTTGGCGGTCACGTGGTCTCTGCAATCGTGGGCGTGAGTGTGTTCATGCTGCTTGGCAGCGATACTATTCTCGCTGGCCCAATGGCTGTGTCGCTCGCCATCGCGGCGATGCACATTACACGCACCTTACATCCACCAGGAGGGGCAACCGCTTTGATTGCAATCATAGGCGGGGACAGAATCCATTTCCTTGGCTATATCTATGTGCTCTCTCCTGTTCTCGCAGGGTCAATAATCATGCTGCTTGTTGCATTGTTCGTGAACAACATGTCAACGAATCCAAAGAGGCAATACCCGGTATACTGGCTATAGGGTGCCT
>CAZUAH010000932.1:0-3907 GCA_964617665.1 uncultured Pirellulaceae bacterium | reverse complement strand
CCGGTACGCGCGCCGGGCTGCCGCTGGGCCTGCTCGGAGAGCTGGGCATCGAGGCTGCTTGACACCACGAGGTCAGCGCCTCCGAAGCAGCTCCAGCAGCTTGTCCGGCGGGGTGAAGGTCCCCGGCCTCAAGCTCGGAGGGACGACGGCCTCGAGGGTCTCCAGTCGTTCGGTCGGGTCCTGGGTCAGGTAGACCTCGGTGCTCTGGGTGCTGGCGTGCCCCAGCCAGAGCGAGACCTTGCGGATGTCGCGCGTGGCGCGGAGCGTGTTCATCGCCGCGGTGTGGCGCAGGACGTGAGGCGAGACCCGTTTGGCGGCGAGCGAGGGACAGGCTTGCTGGGCGGTGGCGACGTGCTTTCGCAGGATGTACTCGGCCCCGGCGCGGGTCAGCGCCTGGCCGCGGGCGTTCAGGAAGAGCTCGGGGACGACGGTGTCACCGCGGACCGCCAGCCACGCCCGGACGCCGTCGGCGACCACCTTCCACAGCGTGAGCACCCGCTCCTTTCGCCCCTTGCCGCGGATGTGGAGGTCGAGGTAGCGGTCTCGGAAGGTGAGATCATCGACGCGCAGGCCGACCAGCTCGGACACGCGCAGACCGCCGGTGACGCCGACGTGCAGGAGCGCCCGGTCCCGCGCGCCGGCTCGGGTTGAAGGGTCCGGCGCGTCGAGCACGGCTTGGGCCTCCGCGGGGCTCAAGTACGGGACTGGTCGCACGTCGATGCGCTGGTACGGGATGGCGAGCACGCGCCGGATCTGGTCGAGCGCGGCGGGCTCCCGGTGCTCCATGAAGTGCATGAAGGACTTGATGGCCGCCAACCTCGAGTTGCGGGTCCGAGCGCTGTTGCCGCGATCTCGGGCGAGGTGCGCGAGGAAGTCCAGGATGTTGGGGACGTCGAGCTGCTCGAAGACCATCTCGGAGGGCGCGACGCCGAGGCGTCCGGCGACGAAGACGATGAGGAGCTGGAAGGTCGTGGCGTAGGCGTCGCAGGTGTGCTTGCTGGCCCCCCGCTCGACGGGGAGCCGTCGCTGGAGCCAGGCGCTGATGTGGGGGGCGATCGGGATCACGACTCACCTCCATCGTCGAGGGTTTCGCAGGCGTCGGCGGTCCCCGTCATGAGCGTGGGCGACGCGTGCAGGTACCAGCACGTCGCCGAGAGCTGGTCGTGGCCGAGGTAGGTGGTCAGGGCGGTCATGTGCCGACCGATGGCGTGGTGCTCCTCCGGGCAGGTCTCCAGCGCCCGAACCGCGAAGGTGTGGCGGAGGTCGTGCAGGTGGGGACCGGGCGATGGCTCGGCCTTCGTGCCCCTGGGCCCACGCAGCCCGAGCTGGCGCACCAGCTGGAGGAAGACGGCCTGGGCCGTCTCGTACGCGAGCGCCTGGCCGCGGAGCGAGATGAAGAGCGGTGCGTCGGCGCCGCGCCCTGCTCGCCAGCGCTCGCGGTAGCGCTCCACGGCTTCCCGTGTCGAGTCGTGCAGGGGAAGCAGGCGGGACTTCCTGAACTTCGTCTGCCGGATGACGAGCCCATCCTCGGTCACGTCCCCGAGCGTTAGACGCAGCGCTTCCCCGACCCGCATGCCCGTGACCGCCAGGAGGGCGAAGAGGGTCTGGTACGTCGCAGGCCGCGAGGAGCCCACCGGGGTCAGCGCGCCGGCCGCCGCGAGAATGTCGGCGATCTCGCCGGCGCTGAAGAGGTGCGGTGGCCGCCGGTTGAACCGGTAGGGGAAAACGCCGGTCGGCGGGATCTCATGCTGCCCGTCCTCTGCAGCCATGAACCTGGCGAACAGGATCACGTTCCGGAGCCGGCGGTACCGTCGATGCGGCGAGCTACCGCGAGCAGCCCAGGCGACGGCGGTCTTGGTCGAGACGTGGGTGTCTCCGCTCGCGGTCGCGAACTCCGCGAAGTCCAGGAGCGAGCGCTCCGTCTTCACCAGCTTGAACCCGGCGGCGCGGCGGACGGCGATGTAGGTCTTGACGGAGTCCCTCATGACGACACCTCCAGGGGCCACGGCGCAGCGACCATCCGCAGCGACCCCAGGTCGGCCTTGGCGTAGATGCGAGTGGTGTCCAGGCTGGTGTGGCGCAGGACCGCCCCGATCCCGGCCAACGACACGCCGTCCGCCAGCAGCGCGGTCGCCAGCGAGTGTCGGAGCACGTGCGAGCCCTGCTCCGGCAGACGCACACCGGCTCCCTTCGCCCTGCGGGCGACGACCTTGCAGACCCCAGCTGCGACCATTGGCCGGTGCGGGGCCCGTATGCCGAAGAAGACCTGCGTGGACGAAGACGCCGGCCTGTCCTTCACGAGGTAGGCCACGATGGCGTCCCCCACGTCCTGGGGCAGGGGGAGCGCGACCTGGCGACGCGCCTTCCCCGACACGCTGATCCTGGCCGTCCCCCAGTCGATGTCCGCGATGCGGAGTCCGGCGATGTCGGAGCCTCGTAGCCCGAGCCGGGCCATGAGCAGGAGGAGCGCCCGGTCTCGACGCCCCACGGGCGTCTCGACATCGCAGCTCGCGATGATGCGCTCGACCTCCTCGGCCTGGATCCACCGAGGCAGCGACGCCCGCTTCCACGACGCCAGCCGAGGCACCGCGGCGACGAGATTCGGGGAGCAGAGGCCGATCATGCCGAGGTACCGCAGGAACGAGCGGATCGGGGTCAGCCTGGTCACCACCCGCTCCGTCCCCAGCCGCTCGACCTGCGCGAGGATGAACGCCCGGATCGCCGCCGCGGTGTAGGCGCCCGGCTCCTCGCCCAGCGCCGCGATGAACCTGCGAAGGACGATGCGGTAGCTCCCAAGAAGGGTCCTGCTCCGCACGGAGCGGTGCAGGACCATCCAGGACTCGTAGGCGACCAGGAGGTCGGGGAGCGGCGGGGGCTCGGGCGCCGGTGTGTGGACGAGTCCGTCCGCCCGGAGTCGGGTCAGCACCAGCCTCGCCGAGGTCCTGGCCTTCTTGGGGCATCGGGTCTTGCTCTTGTGCACGAAGGGCAGATCCGGCAGGTCGTGGACGAAGACCTCCATCTGGGCTTCGTCGAGGTCCTCCAGCGGACGCCCGGTCTCGGCCAGCCAGCGCCCCAGGTAGTTCGCATGGCGGATGTGCCTGCGGGCCGCATCCAGGCTGTAGTCGTGCTCCGCGAGCCAGTGGGCGAGCTGGTCGACGTACTCGCCGAGGGGCCCTTCTCGCAGCTCTGCCCGGATGAACGGGCGCTTGTAGTAGTGGTCGATCATGATGGTCCTCCGCTGGCGCCACGAGGGGGGGCGCCGGCGGAGATCATCGCGACCCGGGCCGCGGGTCCCGCGAGTGAGGGCCGGCCTACGCCGCCTCGAGCCCGATCTCGCCCAGCAAGCCCATGGGCAGCCCGGCTCGGGTGCCGGGGGGCAGTCGGAGCCACGCCGACGACGAGCGGTGGACGCCGTCGCCATCGACGAGGGATCGTGGCCCCGCGACGAGGTGATCACCGACGTGCTCCAGGAGCCATCGCGCCGCCCTCGCAGGGACCGTGAGCGCCAGCAGGCCCTGGTCGTTGGCGACGGCGAACTCCCCGAGCGGGCCCAGGGGCATCGACACCCGCACGCCAGGCGCCAGGGCCAGCGGGAACACCTCGGTCGCGGCGCCGGCGGTGGTCCGGATGTACGACTCGGCGCGGAGGAGCGGGGTCAGCGTCGCGCGCGGATCGAAGCCGAGCAGTTGCTGGAGCGGATCGTACGAGAGTGCCCCGAACGTCAACTTCGTCGAGGGCAGGGTCAGGTCGATGCGGAGCGTCGGGGTCGGACGGTCAGGCATGGCTGCCTCCCGCGGCTGGGCTGGTGATGATCGGGCTCTTGTTATGCGGAGTCCAGAGCGACCAAGACGCCCACCAGCGCGGCCTCGAGGGCCGCGAACTCCGCATAAGAGTCGGCTCCGCATAA
>CAZUAH010000931.1:0-3911 GCA_964617665.1 uncultured Pirellulaceae bacterium | reverse complement strand
CCAAAAACGTGCCAGACCAGCGGGCTGGTGCGGGCTGTGCCGGGATGGACATATTTGCCGGAAAACCCAATGTTGCCGGACGAATCGTCCGCAGCCAGAAGGCTTTCATATGCTCGATTGAATTTGCCGCTGGTGTTGCCGCGATCTATCACACCCAGTCCTCCGTCCAGTCGCGGTGGCGCACCGTCCGGTCCGTGACAAGCGACGCACTTCTCTCGGATAATCGGCATCACGTCGCGACGGAAATCCACGGTTCGTCTGCGCGCCGGAGGTAGTGTCAGTGCAATGGATGGGCGTTCGAGGGCATCGACGAACAGGTTCTCGGGTGTGAGTTCCGGATCCTCATGGCATCCGATGCAGCCACGAGGTTCGCGGTTCTTGACCCAGATCCAGCCGCAGCTTCGCAGTGCCAATCCATCGGCATCTAGTGTTTGCAGTTCGATGGGCGTGTTGGCGGGCACGCTGATGTTGAACGAGCCGTCTTCGGATATGTCGATCTCGCCGAGCAAGCGCCGCCGTGCGAGTGGTGGGATGCCCACCCGTGAATCCCGCGCGGTCGAAGCAATACCCTCCAACACGCGCAATCGCTTGACGGTGCCGGGAGGCATCCACTCTCGCTTCTCCAAGTCCGAGAGATGCGCGTTCAGGCAGTAAAGCTTGCCGTTGGGATACTTCCTGCCCTCTGGATCCTCTTCCATGACAACACTGGATCGGCCGTCCGCTTCGGAACGCGTGTCAATTATCTTGGCCTGAATGTCGTGGAACCGCGGATCATCGAAAACGTGTTCCCACCGTCCGGATCGTGGATCGAATCGGCCGACAGCATGGGTACTGTCCGAGTTGCATGGCCTGCGAGAAACAAGGATTGTGCCGTCAGCCAACGGCGAGGGCGAATGGAATAGGCCATCCCCGTCGCGCGTGATCGGACGATACGAATGAAGCGGCCGTCGCATAGTGACGCACGACAAATATCCCGCACCGTCCCAGGGCGCTCGATCCGATTCGACAAACACAACTAGACCGTTTGCCGTAACGCATGGCATGTGCTTGATCCGCCGACCGGCTAGGCTCGCGAACAGTGCGAAGTCCGCACCATCGATGTTCACACCGAATAGGCTAACGTGTCCTCGAGTGCCCCGCACCAAACGACTCCGCTGCCAACTGGCGTACAACAGACGCCCGTCTTCCATCAGGAATGGGTCCATGTCGCTCGACAGATTGTACGTCAACCGCCGAACGGCCGATCCATCCAGCTTGCAGGAATACAGATGCGTAGCCGGCCCCGATCCGTCTTCGTTTTTCGTACCAGCAGCGTCACTGACGAATGTCAACTGTTGCCACGGCTCGCGCGAGACGATCGTGTACAGCGTCGCTTGGTAGCCGGGGCTGAGGCAATTCCCCACGTCGTTTGTGATTTGCCGAACGCCCGAACCGTCCACGGCCATCTCGAAGATGTTCCAAGTGTCGGACGCCTTGCGCTTGCCAGCAAACAGCAACTTCTTTGCATCAAACGAGACCTCCGGATCGCAAGCACTGTGGAACGCAGCGGTCAGCAGGCGAACGGAACCATTTGGCGATACTACGATGATGCGCGCCCCATCGCCGTATGACGTGCGAAGCATGCCGTTGGCAGTTCCACTCTGATCCCGCGCGTGCGATTCAGCCGGTAGCTGCGTGAGGACGATAGGTCCGTCAGTGCTGACACCGGACGCAGGCAGAGAGAATGTGAGGATCAGAAATGGGGCTAACGGTAGCGACAGTCCGCCCAACCCGATATGGAATAGGCGTGAATGCTTGAACTCGGCTGATGGCGTCCGACTGACCATTTACATGTGTTTTGCAAACGAAGATTGATTGCAATAGCGGTACACGAAAAAGGGGACGGGTTTCAGTTGGTTGTATGCCCGACTGGTGCTGGGCACAAATGGAACCCGGCCCCTCGCTTACACGACCGCGATAATGTGGAACGCGAGTCGTATCTCTAAACATGAATGAGACTTGCGGGATTGTCAAGGGAAGCGTGTGGCATGCAGCAATGCTACTTCACACTGTCCACTTACTGCCAAAACCAAACCGCAGGCCACCACCGCGCAGCAGGGTTTCCAGGTGGTTCATTCCGGGGTAAACAAAATCGTTTGACGTACTGCCTCAGGTTCCGTACGCGTTACAATCGTACGATGTTCGCCCGCCCCGTTTGGCTCCGGTCCGCTGGAGACCCACAACACCACTTTGTACGCCATGAACGAGGGCCCGATCATGCGACCATTCATATTTCTCCTTATCGCCGTATCGCTCCTCGCTGGGATCCTCGGACAACCTGTTCATGTCAAGGCCGCGGAAGTCTATCGTTCTCATCCTCCGATGCGTTCGCTTCCCGCGCCATGCGGTGACCGGTCTATCAAGGAACCGGCCTTCTTCGTCGATCCTGCACGAGGTGACGACCAGCAAGACGGTTCACTCGGGCAACCCTGGAAGACAATCGGGCGCGCCACCCGCAGCCTCAAAGCGGGCGATACCGTCTTCCTTCGCGGCGGCACGTACTACGAGCACATCCGATTGAGTACGGCGGGCGCTGAAGCCGCGCCCATCACCGTCTGTTCGTATCCCGGCGAGTTGGCGATCGTCGATGGAGGGAATCGCGAATTCTGCGTGGACCCGGAGAACTCATGGGAGCCCGTTTTCGACGGTGCACCGGACGAGTTTCGTTCCGTCCGCTCCTTCCCCGAGTACCTTGAACCAGAGGCCCGTCGCGACGTGCGGATGCTCGGGCACTTCGCCGACTCGATGGTGCCGCTACACGGTTACCGCAACCTGATCGACTTCCGCTCGGACAACGAGTATTGGAATATCGGCAACAAGATGAACACGGCTCGCGGGATCTACGTCGGGCCAGGCGTGTGGTACTCGCCAGACACGCAGCGGATTCACGTCCGTCTGTCACGCATCAGGGCCGAAGCATACGGCGAGGATCGCTATCGAGGCGAGAACGATCCTCGGAAGCTGCCGCTAGTAATCGCGCGACCGGGAACGCCGTTGACGATCGAACGGAGCAAACACCTGCGACTACAAGACATCGTCGTGCGTGGCGCGGTCGGTGCCACCCTTTCGATCCAAGATTGCGATGACGTCACATTGGACCGCGTGACGATTCACGGCGGGAGTCCGGCCATGAAGGTCGAAGGCACAAGCCGCCTGCAGATTTGCCGTTCGGCAGTTCGCGGTCTCTCTGCGCCGTGGTCAAGCAGAGCCAGTCACAAGTACCGCGGCAACAGCCCCTACTTGCTCGTTTGCGGGCAAGGAAACCGCGACTTTACGTTCGCTTACAACGAATTCACCGATAACCACGACGGTTTGACGATTGGTACGGTGGTTGGAATGGATTTCCATCACAACCTAGTCGAGAACTTCGACGACGATGCCATCTACCTGAATGCGCTAAGCACGGGCGGAGACATCCGGATCTACCAAAACCTGATCAAGCGGGCTCTTTCCACATTCGCATTTTCCGGTGATGCGAAACCAGGACGAGGCGTTTACATCTACCGCAATATCTTCGACCTGCGACGTGCGAACTACGGCAACCCGCCACTCGATCCCGAATCGCCAACGCTCGTTTTGCGGCCCAGTCGGGTGTGGGGCGATCACGGCAGTCCCACTTGGGAGCCCATGTTCATTTACCACAACACAGCCATCTTGCCCACGACGGAATTCCGCAAGTACTACGGTGCCGGCTGGGGCGGTCACACGCGCGGAACCTACCGGCGCATCTTCAACAACATCTTCTTCCACGTTGAAGGAGCCCCTGGTTTCAACTTCGCATCGGCCGGGGACGACGTCCAGGCGGACGGGAATCTGCACTGGACGCTGGAAGATGGATCGGAAACGATTGACGAATCACTGGCCGCCTTTCA
>CAZUAH010000930.1:0-3917 GCA_964617665.1 uncultured Pirellulaceae bacterium | reverse complement strand
CTGACCCGGCCCGTCGGCAACATGGGCAGGTCCACGGAAACCATCGACAGTCCCAAGCCGAACACCAACCCAATAATTCCGCCCACAAGAGAAATCGCCAGTGATTCGCCCAGAAACGACGTGAGCACGGCGGTGCGGCGGAACCCCAGCGCGCGCAGCACGCCGATTTCGTGACGGCGACCTGCCACGGCGGAATACATCGTGTTCATTCCACCAAAAACCGCTCCGACGGCGATCACCAGTGAAATGAACGTGCCGATGTACGCCATGAACATGGCCATCGCTCCGGTACGCGCATAGAAATCCGCGGCAAGTTGAGCGCTGAGGGGAAAGCGTCTTCCCTCGTTGACTGCCTCCAGCAAAGCGGACACTGCACCGGCGTCGGATGCGCGCACGGTATAACTTGAGTAGGTCTTTCGGCTTGTTGCCGCAGCCAATTCGTCCAGGTCTACCCAGATTTCATGATCGTAGACGCGGCCTCCGCTGTCGATCAGTCCGACCACCGTCCATTTCTCTCCCTCCAACTCGATGCTATCGCCGGGTTGCAGCGAGAGTCTGCTCGCCAACGCGCGACCAACGGACACAGCATGACCAGGGCCCGGCCACTCGCCTTTGTCGGCCAAGCGAACTTGCCCATAGACCGCCGGCGCGATGTCGGTGACGCCGCGGACCGAGACGTCGGTGTCGCTTCCGCGAACGCGGACTATACCGCCAAGACAAAGTTCCGGTGATACAAGCGGACGATCACCGTCCCATGCGAGGCCGTCAAGGGTTTGCACGTACGTCAACGAGCCGCGGTCGATCCGTGAGAAGTCGATCGTCATCGCGCCGCCCTGTACGATCACGATTTCGTCCGGTGAACCCGTCGACTTGAACCTCTGGACCATCGTTTCGACCACTGAACTCATGGCAGAGTAGACCGCTACGACCAAGGCGATGCCCAACACGGTCATACTGGTACGCAGCTTGCGCCGGCCCAGACTTCGCAGGATATATCGCAGAGGGATCACAACCTTCTCCTATCCGATACTGCGCAGTGCATCCACTGTCTTGAGCCTGGCCGCCGCAAACGCCGGCAGCAGGCCTCCCAAGAGACCGGTCACAATAGACAGACTTGCGGCCACGACAACCGTTGTCGGTGACAGAATCAGCCCCGCAAGACTCGCCGACTCGCTCCCCACGATCAATGTCGCCGCGACAAGTCCGAGAATGCCCCCGAGCGCCGACAGGCCTGTCGCTTCCACCAGGATTGTGGCCAGCACGAGTTCCGGACGAAAGCCAAGGGCCTTGAGAATGCCAATCTCTCTGGTCCTTTCCCGAACACTCATGGCAATGGCGTTCCCGGCACCCAACACGGTGATCAGCATGGTGATCACACCCATAAGCTTGAGGTAGGCCACGAAACCCATGAAGTCCTTGACAACAGCTTCCGCGTACGCTGCAGACGAAGCGGTTTGCGTAGGTACCGGGGCCAGTGCGAGGTCCTTGTCAATGGCGGACGATACCTTATCCGGCGAGCGATCATTGCTCGGGGAAACCAGAATATAAGTCGCCTGCCCTTTGGCTTCTCGCAGAACCTGCAGGTAGTTGCGGTGGACGAGCATATGGTTTTCCAGGTCCACGCCCTGCGGTGGAATGACGCCGACGATTTGATTGCGCAACCCCACCTCGGCGATCTCCACCTCGTCGCCGATCTCCCAACCCATGCGAGCCAACAGGCGATGGCCGACGATCGTGGCACGCTGATCTTGGCGAAACGCCTCCCAGACATCGGGAGCCACCTCGATATCACGGACTTCACGGTACCGCTCCGTGTCCACACCTCGCACAAAAATATGAACCATCTCCGGTTCGATAACGGCGAGGTCCGACAACACCGCTGTGGCTGCCTGGACGCCGTCAATGGCCTCAACCTGATGCTCATACGACACGGGAAGTCGACTCGCGAGCACGTTCGTTCGGCCCGCCTCTCGCACCTTGAGCAACCGATCTGCGCCCACTTCTCGAACCGGGAAGGTAATCCCCTCGATGACAGCTCCGAGGGCGGCAAACACGAAAATGGCGACGGCTACTCCAAGAATGGTAAGAATCGAACGCCGCCGGTTGCGCCGGACATTCTTCCACACGAGCGGCAGAATCCGCAGGATCATGTACGGTCCTCCTTTGCTGACTGCTTGCGTGGGTTGTCGGCGCGAAGGCGTCCCTTGTGGAAGTACATGATGCGATCCGCCTGCCCGGCTTTGTCACCATCGTGCGTGACCATGACGACGGTCTTGCCGTGTTCGCTGGACAGGGCTCTCAGAATATCCACGACCTGATCGCCGGTTTCGTCGTCGAGATCCCCGGTGGGTTCGTCGGCCAATATGATCTGCGGGTCGGTTACTAAGGCTCGGGCGATGGCAACCCGCTGTTCTTGCCCGCCGGAGAGCTGCGATGGCAAATGGTCTGCTCTGTCCGCGAGACCCACCACACCCAGAGCAATATCCACTTGCGTTCGTCGTCGAGCCGCTGAAACCGCGAGCAATCGCAACGGCAGCTCCACGTTCTCCCTTGCTGTCAGTACTGGTAGGAGGTTAAACACCTGGAACACGAATCCAACGTTGGCTGCCCGAAAGGCGCAGAGTTGCCTTTCCTTCATGGAGCTAAGCTCGGCTTCTCCAACACGACATTGTCCCGCATTGGGCTTGTCGAGCCCGCCCAGGACATGCAGCAGAGTCGACTTGCCCGACCCGCTCGGCCCCATCAGTGCCAAGAATTCTCCGGAGCCGACTTCAAGATCCAAGCCATCGAGCGGTCGAATCTCGGTTTCTCCTCTCCGGTAGATCTTTACGAGGTCGTGGGCCTCAACGACCGATCTGCTGATCATCGGTTTTCTCCTTACCTATTTCGATCGCGACTCGCGCGCTCATGTCTGGTCGAAGTAAAGGCGGCGGTTCCAGGATTCGCACGGCCACCTCAATTGTGTTGGATTGCCGGTCGGCAAACGGGGCAATTTCGACAACCACCCCTCGCAGTCGCTTCTCGCCGAGCGCATTGACGACCACCTCGGCGGGCGCCCCTAGACCGACGCGACCGATTCGAGCTTCCGGCACGTCGACTTTGACCAACAGCTCCGTCACGTCAGCGATCTCGATACCGGCACTGCCCCGCTGGAAATTCATCAGGCTTACGATTTCTCCAGGTTCCAGGTCGATGCGCGTGACGACCCCGGCAAATGGAGCCCGCAGGCGTGACTGATCGAGGCGAACCTGTTCCTGCCGCAGGGCTGCCTCGGCCCGCTCCACGTCCGCTTTGACCTCCAAATGATCCGACTCACGATTCCCTTTTCGCAGCAACCGCTCGCGCGCTCGCAGCTCTTCGACCTTCGCACGACTGCTACGTTCAAGGTATTGGGCGTTCTCCAACTCGGTCGTCGTTACGGCATTTCTCACGGCGAGTTGCTCCAACCTCTCAACGTCGCGCTGTGCGCCTTCGTGTTCTGCCTCGGCCGCCTTGACTTCCGCATGAGCCGCTTCGATTTCCTCCTCGCGGGAACCCTCTTCCACCCGCTGATGGCGAGCCTTCGCTCGGGCAAGTTCCGCCTCGGCCATCTCGACATCTGCCGCAATCATATCCGAGTCTAGTTCCAGCAAGAGTCCATCCTCGGCGACACGCTGACCTCGTGTCACATGCACCTTGGCAACCACACCGTCGCGTTCGGGTAGCACCACGGCAACTCGTTTGGCCTCGATGTAGCCCCCCGCGGCCACCGTATTTGAAGAAGATTCAAATCGGGCGGGGCGGCTGTGTGTTGTTTTGTCCTCGTTGGTCTTCGTCGAGGTGAATTGCTCGTCGGCCCCGGTTTCGTCTGCCCGAAAAACACCCGTCGCCCACCCAGCAAGTGCGAGGAGCCCAACGAGCGACGCGCAAATCGCCAA
>CAZUAH010000929.1:0-3928 GCA_964617665.1 uncultured Pirellulaceae bacterium | reverse complement strand
GGGGTGCCTTCGACTGGGCAAGCAATGACACGGCTGCCCAGCGAGTAGCAGCGTCTTGGTCAGAAGCGGCTTTCACCAGTGAATCGACAACCCCCGACTCGGCCAGGCTCTGTTGGATCCCGGCGGCGGTCTGGCGGTAATACACCGAGGCGCTGCTGCGAACCGATTCGTTCCCACTGCTCATGACATCTTTGAAGAACGCGGCAAGTGAAGCCGTCCTTTGCAGTTCATCTCTGAACTGCTCGGATGTGGCTGGCTCGGCTGCGAGAGGCTGCTGGCCGGCAGATCTCGAGGCTTCGCCGAATTGTATAATCACGGTCTGGGCGTGCGGGTACTCCTCATTCAACAGACGGCTCTTGCCAGCGTCCAGCGCTTCACGCGTGCCAACTTTCAACAGGGACGAGGCCGCCGAGCGATGGTGCCGCGAGCTGTCGAGCAACGGCTGGATCAAGACGACGACCTTCGGATCACCGCAGCTAGCGAGGACATCCAGTAATTGCGTCACATCACTCATTTGGTGGTTTTCTGGTTTCTTGCTGACTTCCTCAGATATGCGCTCGAACATGCCCGGGACTCCAAGCATGAGAAGTGCACCATAGTACGGACATCGCTGCGACGTCCGCTGAGAAGCCAGCATTTCCTCGATCGGCTTGATCGCCCGCTTGTCCCCCAGCTTGCCCAAGGCCAGCGGCAGTTCGCTGTAAGAACCGGAGCTGTGACGCAGAAGGCCGAGAAGCGGTTCGACGCACTGAGTGTCACCAATGTCTCCCAGTGTCTTGACAATCTGATTGGTGTACGATGGGTCTGTCTTCTGTTTGGCCTGCAGCTCGGCGATCAGCTTGGGAACAACTGTCTTGTCTTTGGCCTCGGCCAGAGCGGCAAATTCGTCCGCCAAGAGACGTGCCTTTCCGATTTTGACTCGTGCCGCTTCCAGGCTCGACAGAGCGCCGATCGCCTTCAAAGCGTCAGTAGCCACGGCCGATATGCGTTGATCCTCGGCGGCTTGCAGCTCTTTGATGCGGGCGACTGCCTTTTCGGATTTCAACGTTCCCAGGCTGGCGCAGGCTACGATTACCACGTTCGTATCCGCATCCCCTAGTAATCCGATCAGTGGATCAACGACGGACTGAGCTTCGTGGCTGGCCGCCGCCTGAGCAGCCGCCATACGCACAGATGTTTCGGAGTCGCTCATGCCTTTGATGATCGCTTGTGTGGCTTTGGCGTCCGCCGAGTTGGCCAGCGACGACATGGCAACCACGCGAGTCCGGGCATCAGTGTGGTTGGCGGCCTTTACCAGCGCATCGACAACCCCAGTCTCGGCTGTGTGGTCAGCGAGTGCCCTCGCAGCCGCGACGCGCGTGGCAGATTCTGCGTTGTCCAGGTGGGCAGCCAATGACGTCCCGCTGTCCTTTCGTTTCCCGAGAACATGCATGACCGCTTCTGTTTCCGAATGGAAGAGCATTCCAAGATACATCCGTACGTAATCCTGCAACGGCCGGGGAATCTTTGCCCAGGCGACCATCTCGGATGAACGAGACGTTGCGGAACGGATCTCCTTCCATGCGAACGAATCTGCGATGCAGTGCTCGTCTGTCATCACGATGACGAAGCCTTGTCCTTTGGCGACTAAGGGGCTTATCAACTCCAGAAATTTGCCGACGTTCAGACCGTTCAGCCGCGATCCACCAATTTCGACAGCAGAGACGGAATCATCGACAGCCGCAGGGCGGACCACCGCCGCAAGCGCGTCGAACTCGGCTTGCCGCAGGTCCACGTTGAAAGTCCTGTCGCCCACCTTGGCCTTAAGCGTCCAAGTCTTCTTCGCCAGTTCGCTTGCTTGTGTGAAGGCCGGCAAGTCGAATCTCAGCCAGCCGTCCACGCCGCCGCCGGGCGGAATTTGTCCAGCTTCGAGATACTTCAATTGTCCGGGCATGCGGGCTCGCGTTGGGTCTTTGCCCGAGAATAACATCTCCGAATAGTCTTGATTCTTCGAAGCCACGTGCTTGACCGCCTGCCCGTCGACTTGTAGCGCGAATTCCGTTGCATCATAACGGACGGCGCTGGTGTCTCGATTGTCGATCAAAACATGACAGTAGAGGGCATGCACGGAAGAGCTTCTTGGATCCGTCAGTTGTGTCGAGTCGACACTCACCTGAAGAAAGTTGGGCGCATCAGGGGCGCTGGACCCTTCAGTGATCTCGGATGGAACCACCGTCTGCACCTGCCTGGCCCAAACCCAACCGATCCGCTCCTGCGTTCCCGTACCAACGTCGATCGCCACCCACGAACCATCTCGGCGCACCACGTCATACGTCGCACCCTTACTGACCGACGCGATCACCTCGTCGCGAATCTTGACCGCCGCCGCATCGGCGACCACCTCGACCTGCTCGGCTGGAATCGCCGGTATTGCTGACGCTTTCGATTCCGGACCGTTTGCGTTCGTTATTTCGGCCACTGGCAAAACTGCGGCCACGCGAAAGCCGATGTGGCCGCCCCGGGAGCCCGGCGATTTATTGCCTCGATACGCCGACCGACAGAGAGCAGGGTGGTAAAGATAACAGCCGCCGCGAAACACGCGTTCTGCACCGGTAGACGGACCGTTTGGATCATTCGTCGGTGACTGCGTGTAGTAGCTCTTTCCGAACCAATCCGCACACCACTCCCACACATTCCCGTGCATATCGCGGAGCCCCCAGGCGTTCGGTTTCAACTGACCTACCCGATGCGTTTTGAGACCGTACCTGCCTCCCGACCACCACCATCCGAACTCCTTCAGCATCCTCTCGCTCTCCCCGAAACAATATGCCGTCGTACTTCCTGCACGACAGGCGTACTCCCATTGGGCCTCCGTGGGCAGGCGGAACTTCAGCCGTTCCCTGCCATCGTTCTGATTGAGCTTCATAAGAAAGGTCTGTATGTCCTCCCAACTTACTCGTACCACAGGATTGTCAGGTTGATTGAACTTCGATGGATTCTCTCCCATCACCGCCTCCCACTGGGCCTGAGTCACTTCATCCTTGCCCAACAGATACGGCTGTGTTATGAGTACCCGATGCTGCGGACGTTCGGTCGAGACTCTGAATCTGGCGTGTGGGTCGTTAATGGCAGAAGCGTCATTCAACACTCTTCGCTGCTCCGCGTCGGGGGAACCCATCAGAAATTCGCCCGGCGGGATCAGGCGGAATTTCATGCCGATGCTGTTGGTGTACTCGACATCCACGCCGAGGTGTTTGGCCCAGGCTTCTTGATGCGCTCTGGCTTGGTCGGAGTCGAAGGGAGCCACGGCGGGCGGAGGAACGTCGGCCGGCAGACTGACCGTCCGAAGTGTCGCATCGCTTTGGTGCGCCGGTTCGACCTCCACTGTTTCCCACGATGGAAGGCGGTCTAATGATGGAGCTTGGGCCACGTCCTCCTTCAACACGACTTCGTCTCGCGGTCTGAGATCGAGCGTAGTTGGTTCGTCGCGGACTTTGACTTCCGTACGTGGAATAGCCGGTTCCTTCGACGGCACGTCTTTCGGCGACGGTGTGGTAACAGTCCTGTTGGCTGCCGAACCCTGTTCCTCCTCGACTGCATCTGCCGTGAGGACCACGGACGCTTGCTGATGCTCCGATTCGCCGCACCCCAACAGGGCAAGGAACGCCAACAGGTGCAAGATGGAAAGAGCAGTAATGAATCTACGCATGTTTCGTCTCCGATTGCGATGTCAGTTTCGAAAACCGCTCACTTGACAGGCGGCCGCAACGAACGATTCGACGCGTTCCGCGCGTCGCCAACATTGCCTCCCCTCGAGCAGGCGGTTCCTCCACCTGCACATCAGTTTGATATATGCTAGCGCCAGCGTCTCCAGCGGCAGCACCTCGAACGAATCGGCTTCCAGAAGCCGCAAGACCGTTTGTGGCACATGTGACGTACTCGTCCACGG
>CAZUAH010000928.1:0-3931 GCA_964617665.1 uncultured Pirellulaceae bacterium | reverse complement strand
CAGTTCGGCTCTGTTGTAGAATCCGCCGCCCGCACTGCTCGATTCGTATTGTTTTGGTTCAGCGTGAAATGGAAACCGAGGGATCTTGAGTTAGCGGGTTCGGGGACATAGTACACGCAGTGCAGGGTTCAACTTACGGGTTCACGATGATCGTGACAAGTAGACGGTACGGGTTCCTCTTCTCTGGTTCGGGATTGGGCCGCGACGCCGAAACGATCGGCCAAGTCGATCGCGGCCTGCGGTAGCGGCAGACCGGTGCGGTGGGCCCATAGGTCCAGCACGTTACCTTGGGTCTGACAGTCGGGGTGAAAACATCGGAACACATTCTTCGCCAAGTGGACCGAGAACGAACGATGCCGCTCGTGTAGCTCGTCGTGCAACGGACAAGGGCCGCGTCGTTGGGGACCGCTGCCGGTCATCGAAGCCAGGTAACCGATCTCGCCCAAGACGCGTTCCATCGTGACTTGCCCACGCAGATGGCGAAAGTCAACGCTATCGGTCCGCCTTGCCGCGGGCGAAGCACTCTTGTCGCTCGGCACAGTAGCACGTTGTTGCCCGCGGCGAATGCGTCGCTGTTCGCGAGCCTCTTCCAATTTGCGATCACGTTCGGTGTGAATCATGCCTTCCAACCCGAGCAGTTTGTCGGCCGGCGTCACGTAGCCGATCGCCGAGTGCAACCGGACCGTGTTGTAATGCGTCACGAACCGCCCGACCAACCGCCGGGCATCGACCAGCGACAGCGGCGTCATCGGGCGAATACACTCACTCTTGAGGCTCTTGTGCCAGCGTTCGATCTTGCCGTTGCTTTGCGGATAGTAGGGCGAGGTGCGCACGTGCGTCATGCCACAGATGCGGATGAATTGCTTGAAATCCTTGGCAATGAACTGCGGCCCGTTGTCGGAAATGATCCGCGGCGTTTCGCCCGGGAACGCTTCGCGTGCGCGTTGGAGGATCGTTTCGACGTCTGTTTCGAGCATCTTTTCGCGGATTTCCCAATGCACGATAAAGCGGCTGTAGCCGTCGAGCACCGAGCACAGATAATAAAATGTGCCGGCGATGTTGATGTAGCTAACGTCGATATGCCAATGCCTGTGTGGACGGCTCGGCTGGTGAAAGCCTTTGCCCTTACGCTCGTTCGGCGGCGACGCGGGCCCGAGTCGTTGGGCCTTTTTCAACACGCGATAAACCGTGGCCGGCGCGGCGGCCGCGACATCATCGTCGAGCATCATGAACGTCAGCCGCCGGTATCCTTCGCGCGGATTCCGCCGTTCGTAGTCGAGGATCGCCTTCTTCTCGTCGTCGGTGAGCCAGTGGTCGCGTGGCACGTGGGCGTTGTGCTCGTTGGCCTTGCCGTACCGCTTTCGCCATGAGTAAAACTTGCTCAGGCCGATGCCGAGCCAGAGCACCAACACGCAGATGGCGATTTCGGTTTTCTTCGACCAGCCGTTGACAAAGTCGACGACTTCGTCGCGGGTGTCATGGGGAACCCAGACTCCCTTTAGAGTTCCCCAAGATCTTTTTTTAACTGAACATGCTCCTGCATCAATTCGGCCAACACCTCATTCTTTTGGGTGAGCTTGGCTTCGAGGCGTTCGATCTTCTGGTCACGCCGATTGGCCTTGGGCTTGCGTTTCCGATCGAACGCGGCAGCGCCGTTCTCGAAGAACAGCTTCTGCCAATTGTAGAAGAGGTTCGGATTCAGGCCCAATTCGTCGCACAGATCCGAGACGGGCGTCTTCTCGACCAAGTGCCGCTTCAGAATGGCAACCTTTTCCTCACCAGTGTAGTTCTTTCGTGCCTTTCGCATGGAAAATCCTCCTTTGAGTCTCTATGCTAACTCAAAGTCCAGGATTTTCCACTTCCAACTGAGGCAAAACAACTGTACTGTACCGGGGCCGGCGAATTGATAGTGAGGTACACGAACATCCGCGGGAATCACGTTGCCGGTGACTATGCTCGTGGTGGCGGACTGTACAATAACGGCACTCTAACCGTCACGCACTCAACAATCAGCGAGAACTTCGCTGCCGGGCGTTATAGTAGTGGAGGTGGCATCGCAAGTTCGGGTATCTTGGTGGTGGCCCACTCGGCGATTAGCGAGTGACCTGCTCCCCAAAAGCTGATCCATATGTTATGAGAGTATCCAGAGCCCGACAGGGCAAGGAGACTCTCGATGAAGAAGAAGACAGGAAAACGACACACGCCGGAGCAGATCATCCGGAAGCTTCGCGAAGCCGACGGAATGCTTGCAGCGGGCAAGACGATCGGCCAGGTGGTTCAAACCCTGGCAATCAGCGAGCAGACGTTCCATCGCTGGCGGAACCAGTACGGTGGGATGAAGGCCCAGGAGATGAAGCGTCTGAAAGAGTTGGAGCAGGAGAACAAACGCCTGAAGAAGCTGGTGGCAGATCTGACGCTCGATAAGGATATCCTGAAGGAAGCCATGGAGGGAAATTGCTGAGCCCGACGCAGCGTCGTCGAACGGTCGAACACGTCCGTCAAGAGAAGGATGTTTCGCAACGTCGGGCATGCAAAGTATTGAATCAACCTCGTGCTACACAGCGATACCGAGCCAAGGGTCCGTCCTCGGACGAGAAGAAGCTGGTAGACAGGATACACGAATTGGTTCGCAAACATCCTCGATACGGCTATCGTCGAATTTGGGCGTTGCTACGTCGAGAAGGCTGGAAGGTCAACCGCAAGCGGATCTATCGCCTTTGGCGACAGGAAGGCCTGAAAGTGCCGAAAAAGACCAGGAAAAGGAGGAATTTGGGCCACAGCGGCAACAGTTGTGTCCGTCGCAAGGCGAAGCACATCGATCACATTTGGTGCTGGGACTTCGTTCACGATCACACGACCGGTGGGCAACCATTGAAATGGCTGGCCATCACCGACGAATACACGCGGGAATGCCTAGCCCTGGAGGTAGACCGTGGCATTACGGCCGACGCGGTGGTCGATGTGCTTATTGATTTGTTTTTCACACGCGGCACGCCAAAACACATCCGTAGCGACAACGGCCCGGAGTTCATAGCAGAAGCCATCAAGAAATACACGAAACGGACGGACATTGAAACGCTGTATGTCGAGCCGGGAAGCCCCTGGGAGAACGGCTATGCCGAATCGTTTTTCAGCCGCTTTCGAGATGAGGTTCTCAACTGCGAGGAGTTCAGCAACCTGGCCGAAGCGCGATGGTTTGCAAGACGCCACAAGAGGGAACACAATGAAGAGCGACCGCACAGCAGTCTCGGCTACCAGACGCCATCCGAATACGCGGCCGGCTGTACCGCGACTTCCGCACCGGCTGCGCCGCCGCTCCAGCCACAGCACAGCCAAAACCTAGAGGAAACAACCGCAACAATTACCCAACCCGTACTCTCATAACCCCTGGTATAGAAAATGGGGGCAGGTCAGGCCGACACCGTTTAGAGCCGGGCGCTCGCCGGTATCACTTCGAGACACCCGAGCCGCACCGACCCATTGACGGGCGTGATCACGAGCTTCACTTCCGCGGCCCGTTCGAGCACGAACTTGCAGCTCGATTCCATGACGGCATCCGCACCACTCTCGACCCACACGTCCTTCTCGGCAACGGTCGCGCCGTCGGCCGTGACGGCGATGTTGAACGCCTGCTTGCCGCCGGCGTTTGCTGGCACCGTCCAAAGCGACAGGCGGTAGCGGCCGGGAGCAAGCGTTCGGCCGACTTCTACGCCTTTTCGACCACCGGATCGCGACATGATGGGGGCCAGCGGCAGCGTAGTAGGCCCTTCGATGACAATACCTTGTGTCAGAAGCTGCCGATCGGGCATGAATCTGTGGTACAACTCCTTCGGTATGTCGAGCGAAGCCTCCGGCTCGATCCGGTAAGTTTTCACACCGGTCTCCTTCTCGCCGAATGTTTCCCAAAACCGTCCGCCCTGGCAATAGAACG
>CAZUAH010000927.1:0-3934 GCA_964617665.1 uncultured Pirellulaceae bacterium | reverse complement strand
GTCGCCGCCTCGCCGTCGAATCGTAAAAGCTAGTCAGGGAACTAAACTGTTACTCGAGCAGACCCTGTTGCCGCCGACACAAGTCTCCACGTCTTCTCCTGTTTCAGCGGGCGGTTGAGTCGCTTTCGTGGATTACTTCAGGTGGTGCTTGATGAACTCCAGCGCCCGGGCGTGCGCTTCGGCACGGAGTTTTGGGTCGGCGCCGCCGAGGCCGTGTCCGCCGCCGGATACCGTGATCAGTTCATGGGGGACGTTGTGCCGGGCGAGTTCTTTGCCATATCGGCCGATTTGGAATACGGCACGTCCGTGTCCTTAGTGCCGTGGACCATGAGAATGGGAGGATACTTGGAAGTGATGTTCCGCACCGGACAATAGCGATCAAGCTCGCGCTGCTGGGTGGCCGGGTCAAAGCCACTGACATCCTTGGTCCAAAGTCCGTTCTGGCGAAGGTAACGGTAGTAACTCCCCCGCGCGGCCCGATTGCCTTCGCCGGTTCCGCTGATCACCTTGGGGCCGACCGCCTTTTTCATTTCCTCCATGGGCATCAACGAATTCGGGTGGCCGTGGTACGGTGAGGGTTCGGTGAGCCAGGGCCTGTCGATATCGCCGTAGCCCCAGTAGGCCACCAGTGCCGTGGGCGGCGGCTTGACCCAGACCCCGGCCGACATGGTTAGGTGTCCGCCCGCCGAGCCGCCGGCAACGACCAGTTTGTTCGGGTCGCAATGGAAAAGCTCAGGGCCCTTCTCGCGGACCCATCGGATGGCATCTTGCAGGTCTTCGATGATCGCCGGCGCCTTGACCTCGGGGGCCAACCGGTAGTCGATCGAGACCAAGGTGAACCCTTCTGCCCGGCAAAGTACCTTCAAGTTCCCAGGCACCCCTTGCCGGCTACCCACGATCAGCACCCCACCGTGGATCCACACGACCACGGGCCGCTCGGCGTCTCCCTCCGGCTGATAGGCGTCGGCCTGGATCTCACAATCACCGACGGTCTTGTAGGTGTACGTGTTCTTGACCAGGGTAGGATCGGCCGCCACCGAGTCGATCGATTCAAAAGCCACAACGGCAAACGCCGCAACAAGGGGCAAACAGCCGCGCAGGGTTCGAAGAGCTTGCATGACACCATCCTCGCAAAAAGCGAACGTCAGAATTCCATCCCAGTTTCTTGCACACTTCAATCCGGTGACGGTGCCGCAGAATTCCGCACTAGTACCGCAATTTGCCGTAGCCCGTGCTCCCAGGAGTCTTTCTCGCTTGCAGTTTCACGCAGACGACCGTAGCCGGGGCTACGCGCAGGAAGCCATATGTTGAGCAGGACTTCAGTAATGCCCTCATTTGGGTTCTCGGGCGGCGCATCCTCTGACCGGCGGATAAGACACCACGTCACGCAATACTCAAACCGCACGTCGCCGTCGAACATGCGAGCGACCTAGATCTCCATCAGCAGCCGATCGGCTTCGGCAGTATCGGCCGAAAAGTCACCACGCGGTAGCCCTGAATCGCGCACTGCATCCGCAAAAGTACATAGGCGTCGGGCGATTCTTTCCGCGTTCGATGTGTCCTGATGAGCCATCGTCGCCACGCTCCATGCAACATCCTCAAACAGCGCAGCACGGCAACCGCCGAGGGCTGGACGACTCTTAGGAGCGCCCCTAGCCGTGCACTCGGACTGCGCCATATCATGCCGGAAGTTTCCACCAATCTAGCAGGCGGCCATCGAAGATACAAACACGAGTCAGAAACGGCAAGGTTCCGGAAATCTCTGACCTCGACCGCGGTGAACTATCGGTGGTCGAACATCGCATGTTGATCCAGGAAGCCCGACTGCTAGACTGGGCGGCTTAGCCGGCCCGCGGCCGGCAAGGAGCGGGTCGTCCGCGCGTTGCGAGAATCTAGTACAACGGGAGGTGTTCCATGAATTGCAGATGGTGGATCGTTCTAGTGGCCCTTGGCACCCTTTTTACGCTTTCCGAAGTCGAGGGCCAGGACTCAGACGGCAAGCTGCGGATCATTTGTTTCGGGGCCCATCCCGACGATTGCGAGTATCAGGTCGGCGGGATGGCAGCAAAGTGGGCCGCGGCCGGGCATAAGGTGAAGTTCGTCTCGACCACCAACGGAGACATCGGGCATTTTCACATGTCGGGCGGCCCGCTGGCGCAGCGGCGAACCGCGGAAGCCCAGGAGGCGGCCAGGATCCTCGGCATCGAGACCGAGGTGCTCGACATCCACGACGGCGAGCTCATGCCCACGCTCGAAAACCGCAAGAAATTCGTCCGGCTGATCCGCCAATGGAAAGCGGATCTGGTCATGACACACCGTCCCAACGACTATCATCCCGACCACCGCTACACCGGAGTGCTGGTGATGGACTCCGCCTACATGGTGACGGTCCCCTTCTTCTGCCCCGACGTGCCCGCGTTGAAGCGCAACCCTGTCTTCATGTACTTCCGCGACCGCTTCCAGAAGCCGAACCCGTTCGAGCCCGACATTGCCGTGGGGATCGACGACGTGTGGGACAAGAAATGCCAAGCGATGTGCGCGCTGGTATCGCAGTTCTTCGAGGGTGGCGTCCACGGGAGCCACGAGCGAGTCAGCCGCATCCCCAAGACCGCCGAGGAGCGTCTCGAATACGCCAAGAATCGCCGCGGGCCCGGCCACCAGCGAACCGCCGAGGAGCACCGCGACCTCTTGATCAAGTTCTACGGCCCGGAAAACGGCCAAGCTGTGAAGTATGCCGAGGTGCTCGAGATCTGCGAATACGGACGCCGACCCAACGAAACGGAGCTCAAGAAGCTGTTTCCGTTTTTCTCGGAGTAGGGCGACCGCGATCCACCCCGGACGCCTATCGCCTGGACAGCATCAATGGCTTGATGGAGAAGACCTGGGGAAAAGCGTGCTCAGGGACCGTACGACGCTTGCGTCCGGGCTGGTGGGGCATCAAAATCCGCTATCAGTCCGCGCTGCAAAATGCACGGCTCGCCGCGAGTCAGTCAAGATCCAAGAGGATTACACGATGTTCCGAAGCGACTTTCGACGGATACGAGTTCTTGCCTGCACGCTGGCAGCGGTGGCGATGACCGCCGCCACTAGTTTGCACCAGTCCGCCGCCGCGCAAGAAGAAGGCACAGCGGCTCTAGCGGCTGAAATGATCAGGTCGCTGGGTAGCGAGAAGGGTCTGTGTATTGTGTTGGGCGCCGAAGACGGCGAGTTGATGGTCGAACTTTGTCGCGATGGTCAGTATCTTGTGCACGGCCTATGCAGCAGTGGCGAAGCCGTCGGACGCGCACGCGAGGACATTGCCAAGGCGGAGCTACGCGGCGTCGTTTCGGCCGAAACCGGATCGGTTGCGAGGCTGCCATATTCCGACAACATTGTGAATCTGTTGGTGGCCGAGAATCTCAGGGCACTGCTGCAAGACGGTCTGACGCTAAAGCAGGTGTTACGCGTCTTGCGCCCGGGCGGCGTGGCGTGGCTTGGTAGTCGCGCCCACGGCAAGGACGCGCTCACCGCGGGCCAGCTTAGAGAAATGCTCGCCAAGGCCGGCATCAAAGATCCAGTCATCGTCGAGCGTCACGGCGTTTGGGCCCAACTGAAGAAACCACGGCCGGCCAGCATGGACGCCTGGACCCACGGCCGCGCTGACGGCAGCGGCAATCCTGTTTCCGCTGACACGCAAATCGGCGTGTCAACGGGTGTCCGTTGGGTGGCAGGTCCCAATTGGCCGACCGGTAACCGCAAATCGGCCGTGCCGGCGGCGGTTGTTTCGAAAGAGCACTTGGTCTACGTCTTCGAAGACGAAGTCGCCACGGCTGACGGCACTACGCTCGAGAACTCGCTAATCGCGCGCGACGCCTACAACGGGCTGCGTCTTTGGCGGCGCAAGTCGGACTCAAACGACCTGGTATCGGTGGATGGTCAAGTTTTCACAAAGGTC
>CAZUAH010000926.1:0-3936 GCA_964617665.1 uncultured Pirellulaceae bacterium | reverse complement strand
ACGGAGCCACTCCTGTAGCCGATGCCGCCAATGCCGCCTTGAGAAAACTACGACGCTTGATCGATTGCATGATACTAGTCTCCTTTTGTTTGCCTTGATTATTCACCGGTACTTCAACGGCTTGAACGTGAGATCCTTAATGGTCAGCCCGTAGTACGGGGCCTCGCGCGTAAAGCGGTGAGGCCACATGGGTCTTCTTTTCCACATCACCTTTCGCGTCGATAATGTCGTCGTTCTTCTGCTCATCTTCTTTGCTGCGCCCATTCGTGTTTCGAGAGCACGGCGCCGCGCGGTCACTATTCCTCCGTTTCCAACATAGCCTCGGCAAGCGCCTTCCCGAAGCGGATAAACGTCTTGCCGCTGCCCAGGTAATGGTATTCGGCGTTGGACGCACACCGATCCCAAGTGCTCTGCTCCTCGGCGGTCAGTTCGCCATCGCCGAAGCCGTGCCGGGCGCATTCCTCCTTGTACCTGTCCGGCGTCATCTCCCCCTGTTTCACTCGACGCTTCCAGTAGCTGGTCAGCCGCCGTTTCCAATAGATGTCGCTCAGTTCGAGTTCGTAGTATGGGCCGCTGTCCATGGCGATCACATCGCCGCGATATCGCGCCGGCGCCTTCCTGTCGTATTGCTCGACCGCGGCGAACTGGGCCTTGCGGAACGTGGTCACGGGCAGGCCCTTGTCGAACTTTCGACTGTCCGGGTCCGTGCCGTACACTCCCAGGATACCCACGATGAAAGGCATGCTGGGCGCATCGAGTTCCTTGCGGACATCGCTGATGAAATGGATCATGTTCTCCGTGTATTGCTCGATGTGGTGTCGATTGCACATATCGTTCCAACCCTGGAACCAGACAAACCCGGCAAGTTCATAGCCCTGCTCTGCGTCGTAGCCTGGAACAACCTTCCTGATACTCTCGGCGTCCTTCAGTGTCGTCCTAACGAACCGCACCATCTCGCGGTAGTAGTGGCCGACCTTCTCCCTGGCAGGCACGCTGCCGCGCTCCTTCTCGATCGAACTGGGCTCATAGGGCCCGGCGCTCGGTGGGCGGAAGTCCACGGCCAGCGATTTCCCACCCCAGGCGGTCTTGATGATCAACGCCGGTTCGTCGAATGCCTTGTCGATATAGATGCCAAACCCGTATTCGGGGCCAATGCGCTCGCTGTCAAAGCCGTAACCCACCTTCACTTTGCCGTGAAGGGTGGTATCGCCATCGCGGCCTCCCGTCAGGTAGGTTATCCAGGCGTTGTCACAGACGATCGGTTCGCCGTTCTTGTCCAGGATATCCTTGAGAAGCGCGGCGCTCTTTGGATCGTCGCCAATGGCCGCAAGGGTGCGTTTGTGCGCCGAACCCTGCATATTCGACTGCCCGGCCAGGATGTAGACCGTCAAGGGTCTGTCCTCAGCCGCAACATGGAAGGCGAATCCAGTCATCGCCACGGCGGCCAAGACTGATATGTACTTAAGTCTATTGATTGTCATCACGTTCGAGTTCTTTTTGCGAATGGGACTGTGCGGTCACTTCGCCATCAACTCAACCATCGCCTCGGCAAATCCTTTGCCGATCTGGGCCATGATCTTGGCGGATCCCATGTAGTGAAAATCGAAGTTGGACGTACTTTCCTTAAGGATCACCAGCTCGCGCGGGGTGAAGGTGTCGGCATACAGCTCGTCTATGGCCGCCGTCCCTTCCTCGCGGCTCATCTTCTTTTCCTTGATCGCATTGTTGATGGCGTCTCTCTTCTCCTTGATCGTCTTCTCCTTCTGCCTCATCGCGACCACTTCCATGTCCCAGTACTCTTCGGTCAACACGGCGGTCACGTTGCCTTTGAACTCGGGCATGGCAGCCGGCGCTGCCATGGCATTACGGAAGTTGCGATGGATGCCGCTGTAACGCTGCTGTTCGGGAGAGTATTTTTCGATTGGGCCCCCGACTCCCAAAACACCGATCACAAATGGCATCTCTGGCGCCGAGAGTTCCTTGCGTACGTCGCGAATGAACTGCGCCAGCACTTCGCTGTACTGGTCGTAACCACCCGGTTTGTCCCGAGTGGGATAGGTGCCACGATCGACCATGTCATTCCAACCCTGGAACCAGACAAAGCCGGCTAGTTCGTAGCCTTGCTCGGAATCGTAGTCCGGATAGACCCGTTTGATATCCGCCAGGACCTTCTTCACATGGTCGGTCATCAGGCGGTAGTAGTGTCCCGTCGCCTCCGACTTGGCGGCTCTGATTGCATCCAGATCCTTGCCCTGCTTCTTGAAGTTTTCCAACTGCGATTCATTGAATTCGTACGGCCCGGCGTTCGGAGGACGGAAATCGGTGTGCACGCTCTTGCCGCCCCAGGACGTCTTGATGATCAGGATCGGTTCGTCCAGCAGCTTCTGCATATAGATGCCGAAGGTGAACTCGGGCCCGATCTTCGGCCCGCGCTTTCCCGCGCCAAAGCCGGCGGTCAACTTGCCAACCTGCTCCTCCTCGGCACAGCCAATCGACGAGATCCATACCTTCTTGCACACCCGCGGCGTACCGTCGGCATTCACCATCTCCTTGAGAATCGGAGCCGTCTTCGGATCCAGGCCAAGGACATCAAAAGTGCGAACGTGCGCATGCCCCTGCATATTGGATTGCCCGGCAAGAATGAATACCTTTAGCGGTTTCTCTTTTGCCATTGCGCCAATGCCGCAAAGACCGATCAATCCAGTCGCGAGAAGTGAGTGTGCCATTAGTTTGTGCATGTCTTCTCCTTGTACCTTTTCTGCATCTGTTGATGAATCGACTTCTCTTCTGTCTCTTGGCGGACGGCCAAGTTTGACCGTTGCCAGGTAGGCCGGACCAAGCGCAGCGCTGTTCCGGCATCGTCAGTATAGCCACACGGCACCAACCATCCCATTGCCGGAGCGGCGTCGCTGCGCTCCTTGATCCTGCCTACGTTCTGACTCCGTCAGAGCCTTCATTCGATTTTCGCCTGACGAGCGTGACGAGCTGATTCTCCTTCCCAGATTGCGGCAAGCTCCTCAACCTTGTCCGGCAGTGTCGCGGCCAGATTCTTCAGCTCCAGGGGATCCTGCTTCAGGTTGTATAGCTCCCAAGTGAATTTCTTCGCCTTCTTTTCTGCCACGATCTTCCAGTCGCCATGGCGCAGCGCGCGGCCTCGTGCGTGATCAAAGAACATGGACTGTCGTCCGGCATGGTCTTCGTGACCGAAGGCGGCTGTGAATGACTCGCCGTCCATCTTGATTGGCTGGTCAGCCGCTGGAGTCTTTGTGATTTCGAGCACGGTGGGCATGATGTCAACCAAATGCGAGACGCCTCGAACCAGGGCACCCTCGCGTTCGATTCCCTTCGGCCAATGCGCGATCATGGACGTGCGAATTCCACCTTCGTGGTCGAACTGCTTAAAGTAGCGATAGGGCGTATTCGAAGCATTGGCCCAGCCGTATCCGTAGCTCTGATAGGTGTCTTCGGGGCCGGGCATGATTTCGGGCAGATTCCCCGGCCGCATCTTTCGGCCGTCGCGAGTCTTCTCCGGCAGGTAATCGCCTTTGCGATCCGGCGCGTATTCGACATGACATCCGCCATTGTCGATGGTGAACAAGACTAGCGTGTTGTCGAAACGGTTGGTCTCTTTGAGCGCGTCGAGGAGTCGTCCGATGCCGGCGTCCATGACCGTGATCTGAGCGGCATAGACTTCCATACGTCGCTGCTGCCACGGGCTATGCTCCGCGTCTTCCCACGCCGGCACATTCGAATGCCGCGGCGACAGCGGTGTGTTGGGCGGAACGATCCCCAGTTGTTTCATGCGTGCCAACCGCTGCTCCCGCAGCTTGTCCCAGCCCATCGCATATTTGCCTTTGTACTCGGCAATGTCTTCTTCACGGGCATGTAACGGCCAGTGAGCGGCGGTGTAGGCGACGGATAGATAGAGCGGCTTGT
>CAZUAH010000925.1:0-3955 GCA_964617665.1 uncultured Pirellulaceae bacterium | reverse complement strand
GGCTATGCCCACTGGATCCTAAATCCAGCGCGTCTGCCAATTCCGCCACTCTCGCAAGCGTTGTTTTTTAGGGGTTTTCGTTATTCTATCGTTTCTACCTGATACAGATTGACACCCGTTTTGAAACCTATTACGCTATGTGGATGGAAATGACACCAGCAAGTAGCGTTTGCGAGTGTCAAGGGCACCACCTAAACCGCTTCGCATCGAAGGTGGCATCAATGTCCAAGTCTACTCCAAGACGCGGCAATCGCAAAGCCGCACAAGAGCACAAGAAGCCCCACCCGGATTTTCCGCTGTTTGTGCACGACTCCAAGCACCCAAATCGGGCGCGGTGGGCAAAGAAAGTCAAAGGCCGCCTAGTCTATTTCGGCAAGGTCGCAGACGATCCGAAAGGCGAAGCCGCGCTTGATCTGTGGCTGGATCAGAAAGATGACTTGCTCGCAGGCCGCACCCCAAGGGACAAAAGCGACAGCCTGACCGTCCACCGTCTCGTCGATCGATTCCTCAAGGCCAAAAAGGCAAAGGTCACCTCTGGCGAACTCTCGCCGGAGACGTGGCGAGACTACTACGGTACGTGCAAGAAAATCATCAGGTTCTTCGGCAAGAAACGCATCGTTGAAGATCTTCGCGGTGATGATTTTGATCGATTTAGAGCCGAACTCGCCAAGACCAATGGCTTGGTAGGCATGAAGAACCAGATTACGCGAACTCGCATGGTTTTCAACTATGCAGGGCCGGAAAAGGCAGGGTTGATCGATAAGCCGGTCCACTTTGGGCCGGACTTCTGTCGCCCTTCTGCAAAGTCGATAAGGAAACAGCGGACGCCACGCATGTTCGAAGCAGACGAGATTCGGACGATGCTTGATCATTCAGGCCCGACAATGAAGGCCATGATCTTCCTAGGCGTCAACGCTGGGTTCGGTCCGGCTGACATTGGACGGCTCCCAAGGACGGCCGTCGATCTGACACTCGGCTGGTTGGAGTTCCCACGACCGAAGACGGGAACTGAACGACGGGTCCCCCTGTGGCTGGAAACCGTAGAAGCCGTCCGCCAAGCCCTGGACGTCCGACCCCATGCCGCAAGGGTCGAAGACGAAGGCTTGGTCTTCCTGACAAGGTCGGGAGGAAGTTGGCACAAGGAGTCCACCCGGTATCTTTCGGAGCAATTCGCCAAGTTCCTGAAGGGCATTGACCAACAGGCCGAAAAGAAGGCCAAGAAACAACGTGTCAAGCCGCCTGCCAAGCTGTATCGCAAAGGGCGTGGGTTCTACGCTTTGCGCCACGTATTTGAAACCATCGGCGGCGAGTCTTGTGACCAAGTGGCCGTGGACGCCATTATGGGCCACGAACGTGGCGACATGGGCAGCAATTATCGGGAACGCATCAGTGACGAGCGGCTGCAACGCGTCGTGGATACGGTGCGTGACTGGTTGTATGCCGAACCAGCGGATGCCGATGATGCCGAACCGGCTGTCGTGCCGTTTCGCGTTATGAGTTGATCCCCGTGCGATTCTCGCACGCCGGCCAAGCTGACCAACTAACGGTAGCTTTCCACTTTCGCGATTTCGACGTCAAATCGGCCACATTGATTTTCGACAAGGACTTAGCTTGGACGACTCCACTCGAAGATCCCAACCTGTGTCCGTGGCCAAGCCCCCCCGGCCAGTGCTGTCACCGTCATCAACCTCCAAGGCGGTGTCTGCAGAACGCACACGACGTGGCTCTTGGCTGAACAGTCCCCTCTCGGTGATCACAAGCCATTGCGCACGCCAATACTGTAGGCTCAGGCCAGACATTTAGGGTTCAAGTCTCAGTCTCCCTCGACAACGCCAAAAGGTGTTTCACCGCTCGTCACGACGAACGTCAACTCCATTTGGCGATCCCCTACCGATCGTCAGGCCGATCGTCATCTCTCAGTTGTGACGATCCCCACGACGATCGTCTGCAGCGTGGTGGCGATCGCCATGACGATCGGTTTGCCGCTCGTCGACGTGACTCTTGGTCGTGGATAGCATCGACAGCTCGCTTCACAGCTCTGACTGGGGATCGTCGTTTGCGAGACGACCACAGCTTGCACCGATCGTCAGACCGATCGTCAGGATAGAGGATTGGATTTGACTTCTGACGATCGTCAGTTGTAGTCTCTGCGCCACAACCTTCCCCGTTATCTCATGGGTATAACAACCCCGAAAGGATACCTTACGAGGCCAGTGGCCTCGAAAAGCTACAATCGCTCCAAGCGTGCTTTGGAGCGAGACCTGGAAGATGCCTATGTGGCAGGGGATGAGGACGTGTTGGCCGCATTCCAACTCGTAACGAATGATGGTGTCAAACGCAAAGCACAGAAGGTCACAACTAAACTCGTTGAGCAGTTGAAGAAGGACGGGAAGAATCCCACGTGGTTTGTCAGTGAGACGTGGCTTGCATCGAAGTACGGAAGAAAAGGGGAGGCCAAGCCAGATCACCTAGAAGATACAGATGAAGACATTGAGCATAGCCCCAAACGCTCGAGGCTTCACAAGAGCGACAGGGAAGATCCTGATGACCGGAAGCAACACGGTGCATCGAAACACGCCGACAACGACGGCATCTATCTGCCCGATGACACCGAGTTCCTCAAGGAGAGAATACGAATGCTTGAGCGAGAAAAAAAGGACGAGCAGGGACGAAATGAGAAGAGAGAAGCAAAGTTGTTTGCACAACTGGAAGTGAAGGACAAGCAGATCAGTGCGTGGGACGAAGTGACGCAGGGCCTCACGAAAGCGCTGGCCACCGGGCAAATAACGCCGACGCTTCTTCCCAGCTCACCACGGCCGCACGCTACAGGTGAAGCTAACGCAGTCAAACCGGAGGAGCGAGGAAGGGTGAAACCGAACAAGTCGTCGGTCGTGGATGCAGAAGTCGAAATCCTCGAACAACAACCAACGGTAGCAAAGACAGCCAAAACGAAAGTTCAACGAAAGGCAGCTAAGCCGAAACAGGTCGCTCCAAAACAGAAGAAAACGACGGCGAAGAAGAAAACACAGAATCCGAAATGGTACGAGATGCCAACGCTAAACCGCTTTCTCTCTCGCAAGACATGACGAACAAGCCACCCGCAACCGGGCAACATGCAACGCCCTTCCAAGGCTTTGAACCTCTGACGGCGAGCTTCGTCTACTGCCCCAATCAATTCTTCGACGTGTGCTTACCGCATTTTTCCCGTGGCACGGTTCGACTCGTGGCCTACGTACTTCACGAGACACTGGCGTGGCTCGATGAGGACGGCCACCCGATTGAGCAGAATATCTGCGTGTCGTACAGCAATCTCATTTCCAAAGCTGGCGTCAGTCGCGGTGCTATCCGGCAAGCCGTTGATGAGGCAATTGCTGCCGGTTTCATTTCGTGCACCGTGCGGGGACGCCCCGATACGAGCGGCCAGAACTACCAGTCTGGTCACTACACGCTCCGCTGGGATACAGAAGGCGAGTACACGAACGACCCGAAGAGGTTTCGGGGTTTCTTCGCCGGCGAGGGGAATCGCTCACCAATCCCCAGGCAGTTCTTCACGCAGATTATCGGAAACGAGACCCACGGAGTTGTAAAAGTTGTTGGGACAATCTTGCGTCACACGGCCGGCTATCAAAACCAGTTTGGTACGAGACGGTCCACTGCACTACTGTCACTATCCTTCATTCAGAAGTACGCAAATATCAAAAGCAGTGACACGACTGTGAAGTCGATCAGTCTGTCGCTCAAGAGGGGATATATTTGCCGTGTTGCGGAAGGACAGTTTGGCCCGGATGATGCCGTACGCAAACCCGCACGCTACGCTCCGAATTGGCTTTCTGATGCCACAATTGAACCAACCAGTTCAAAAATCGAAGCAGGGGGAGATCACCAGTTCAAGAGTCGAAGCAGTGTGAGCGTACACCAGAACGGTAGAGGGGGAGGCGCGCGCTTTGCTGAAGGA
>CAZUAH010000924.1:0-3962 GCA_964617665.1 uncultured Pirellulaceae bacterium | reverse complement strand
CTTCCTGTGTTCAGGCCTGCTTGCGGCCGAACCCCAGCGGCCCAATATCATCTACGTACTGGCCGACGACTGGGGACTCGGTGATGTCAAAGCCTACGGTGGTGACCGCTGCCAAATCGACACGCCACACATGGATCGGCTGGCGCAGAGAGGCATGATGTTCACCGACGCACACAGTTCGTCGTCGGTCTGCACGCCGACCCGCTACAGTGTCCTGACCGGGCGCTACAACTTCCGGATTCGCAAGAGCGGCGTGTTGAACGGGTATGCGCCTGCGTTGATCGAGCCGGATCGTGAAACGGTCGCCTCAATGCTCAGGAAACACGGATACGCCACCGGGATGGTGGGCAAGTGGCACCTTGGGATGGGCTTTCCCACTACGGATGGAGAACTGCCCCGTTCCGACGTGGACAAGAAGGAGGGCACGGTGACGTCGAACTTCGACTGGGACGGGAAGATCACCGATGGACCGTGCGATGTGGGGTTCGACTATTATTGGGGAATAGGCGCGTCGCTGGATATGGCGCCTTACGTCTGGATCGAGAACGACCGCTTTGTCGAGCCGGGAACGAAACCGAACGATATGTGCCGGCCCGGCCCGCAGAGCCCGAGCTTCCTCTTTGCCGACGTGCTGCCGACCATTACCGAGAAGTCCGTCGCGTGGATCAATAAGCAGGCGAAAGCCGGAAAGCCGTTCTTTCTCTATGTGCCGCTCAACTCGCCGCACACGCCGATTGTACCGTCAGAGGCGTTCCAGGGTAAAAGCCCGCTCGGAAAGTACGGCGACTTTGTGATGGAGACCGACTGGTCGGTGGGTCAGATCGTTCAGGCGGTTGAACAGGCGGGGATTGCCGACAACACACTGATTATCGTGACCGCTGATAATGGTTGCAGTCCGGCCGCAATCAGCGGGTTCCATGATAAGGGGACAATCAAGTTCCGGATGAATCAGCCAGTCGACGAGAATCCCGACGCGCATTACCCCAGCGATATCTATCGCGGCCACAAGGCGGATATCTACGAAGGCGGGCATCGGGTTCCGTTCATTGCCCGCTGGGACGGCATGGTAGATCCCGGCGGCATCTCAGACCAGACGATCTGCCTAGTGGATCTGTTCGCAACCTGTGCTGAGATTGTCGGTGCAGACGTTCCTGCTGCGGCTGCCGAGGATTCGGTGAGCATCCTGCCGGCCTTGCTTGGGACGGCAAAAGGGCCGTTGCGTGAATCAGTGGTGCATCATTCGTACAACGGCAGCTTTGCCATCCGGAAGGGCAAATGGAAACTCGTGTTTGCGCCCGGGTCGGGCGGCTGGAGTAATCCGATCCCATGGGTCGGGAATGAGGAAGCGCGAGAATCAAATAGAAAGCGTGGCAGGATTTGTGTCGAACCGGAAGCATTGGCGGATCACGAATGGGTTCAGCTCTTTGATATGGAATCTGACCCGGCGGAGCTGAATAACCTCTCCGGCAAGTATCCCGAGGTTATCGAGGAGCTAACGGCACTCGCCCAGAAGTATATTGACGACGGCCGTTCGACACCGGGCGTGAAACAGCAAAATGATGTGGAGGCAGACCTGACGCCCTACTGGGTTCGAGCTTGGCAAAAACGGAAAAGCAAACTATGAGAAATCTCCGTTCCGTGCTCTGCATGGTCATCGCAAGTATTGCTCTGCTGGCTCAGGCGGGGTTGGCAGATCTGATTACACCGGTCGGTGTGAGTGCTTCGGGGCGTATGTCTGATCCCGAGAACATGATTGATGAATCGGGGATGCGTGTTTCGGGCAGTCGCAACGACTACCGAAACTGGTCGTCACTTCCGGATACGAAAGACCCCTGGTACGAAGCAAACTGGTTTGCGACCACACGGTCTCCGGGGCCGTGGGCGATTCTGGATCTGGGCAGTGTCTGCGACCTGGAAGCCATCAGCATCTGGAACTGCAATCCAGAGAGCAAAGGCCCGTATGGGCGCTCGGTCACCAAACTCGACGTTTACGTACGCAAAGATCTCTGTCGCAACAATACGCATGAGAATCTGGCGGCGTTCAATCCGGAAGGCTGGACGCTGCTCAAGAGTGATCTCGCGGTAAAGCCAAATCCCGGAGGCTCCGTGGTGGACGCGCCATCGGCGCTCCTGACCGGAGCCGACCTCAAGGGAATGAAAACGCGTTATGTAGCACTTCACATCAAAGAGGTGCTGGGTGGAGGGGGTGAACTTCGCCTTGCAACTCTGGGAGAAGTCCAGGTATTCGGAACTTCGACAACGGGGTTCGTGTACGTACCCGACAACAAACCCAAGGGCTATCTGACACCGGAAAAGCGCGACGACGGAATCAAGGTTTCTGATTTGAGCGCCGTCGAATGCGATCGGAAAACGCTCGTTGGCTTGATCAACCGCAGCGAAACGGGCGCTGACAACCGCATCGACAGCATCCTGATCGCCAAAGACGGCACGCTCATGCTCGAACGCTATTTCCGTCGGGCGCACATCGACCAACTCCATCCGGCCCGATCGATTATCAAGGGCGTTCTTTCATTGTGTGTGGGCAAGGCGATTGACCTCGGGGCGATCAAAAGCGTGGACGATCCCATTCTCCAGTATTTCCCCAAGATGGACCCCGCGAAGCTGGTTGCCGGTATCGATAACTGGACGATCAAAGATTCCCTCACCTTCAGCTCCGGGTTGGATCAGAAGGATTACAAAGATCGTCTCAGCAAACAGCGATTCAAGCGTGATACGCACGTCGCATGGTTGCTGGAACAGGCCACCCAAATCGATGAGGACAAGCCCTTTCAATACGGCTATCACGATCCGATGATCATCAACCATATTCTCTCCAATGCCACGGGACGGACGTTTGAAGAATATGCGGTCGAGCACTTCTTCGAGCCGATGGGGATCAACGATTATCGCTTTCGAACGCTCCCTTACGGCCTGACCTATCCGATCGATAGTTTGCAGATGCGGTCGCGTGACCTGCTCAAGATCGGGCTGCTGATTCAGAACGGCGGGGTCTGGAACGGGAAGCGGTTGTTAAGCGCGAAGTATGTCACGGAAGCAACCTCCCCGCATGTTCGGCACAAGGACAGATCGCACGGTTACTTCGTGGCGATCCCGGATGTTTCTGTCAACGGGACGCCGACGAAAACTATCATGAAATACGGCGCATACGGCCAAACCATTTACGTCGTTCCTGAGCACGGACTGGTCGTGGTCTTTACCGCGGGCGGTATCGCACAGAAGAAAGGCGCGAGCGAGACCCGGGAGCTTCGGCCGATGCTTCAGAAGGACATCATTCCCGCCTTCGTCTCAAACAAGCAGAAAGCAAAGAATTGAACAACCCTGTCATAATTTCCACGCTTCTTTTGTTTGCTGGGGCCGCCTCGGCCCAGGGGGCCGGGGAACGAGATGCTGTCGTTGAGTTGGTTTCCCCAAAGGATGGCGAGACGGTCTACATGCCGCATCCGCATTTTCGCTGGCAGAAGAAAGCTGGCGTTGGCATTGAAGAGCTATACCAGATTCAGATTTCCCGCGATGAAAATTTCAGCGAGCTGGTGGTTGATGATTCGCTCGATGTGGTTTCGCGGCTGGTTTGCGCAAAGCCGCTGTCGCCCGGGACGTACTTCTGGCGCGTTTGCCGGGAGGACCAGACGCGATGGTCGAAGATCTCTCGCTTCACTCGTGGCAACTCCAAAGAGTTCCCGATCAAGAAGGGGGCCACCACTCAAGAGATTGCGGCCGTGATCACAGAAGCGGCCGCCAATACACCTGCCAAGGTTATCTTCGAGCAGGGGGACTACCATATCACCGACATGATTCCGCTGAGTAAAGTCAAGGACCTGATCATTGACGGAAACGGCAGCAATCTAATGCTGGAAGACAGATTTCTGAATCTTAAGAACTGCGCTGACATCACCGTGTGTAACATGACGGTGAAGCCTTCCCGTGAGGCTAGCACGAACGTC
>CAZUAH010000923.1:0-4000 GCA_964617665.1 uncultured Pirellulaceae bacterium | reverse complement strand
GTCGGTGACCCACAGGCGATAGCCGGCACTATCGTTCGCCGAGAACAGCAGCAGGCTGCCTAGTCCGGTCAGGCTGGACGGGTTCGAATCGGCCGACCCCGGGTTGATATCCTTAACGCGTATCGTCCCGGACGTCGTGCCGTCGGTCCGCCACAGCTCTCGGCCCCCCGACGCGTCTGTTGCCGTGAAGTAGACAACCCCATTGATGACGGTGAAGTTACTTGGATTGCTCTCTCCCGAGGTGTCGTAGATGTCCTTCACCAGCACCGTACCCGCGGCCGTGCCGTCGGACTTCCACAACTCGTTGCCCACGGAAGAACCCGCGTTGGCCGCGAAGAACAGCGTATTACCGACGGCGGTGAGGTTGGTGGGGAAGGAGTGACTGGTCGGGTTGATGTTCTGCACGAGCACCGTGCCCGCGTCCGTACCATCTGACTTCCACAATTCGATGTCGTAATTGCTGGTGCTGCGGCCCTGGAAGAACAAGGTGCCGCCAACGTCGGTCAGTCCTCCGCTGATCTGGTAGACGTCGTCGGAGACCTGAGTCGTGCCGGCAGCGGTACCGTCGGTGTGGTACAATCGGCCATCGCCCACGAAGCAGACCGTACCGCCAGAGAGCACGAAAGACGACGCGCCACCACGAATGGCCGTCAGCTTCACCGTTCCCGAAGCCGTGCCATCAGTGCGGTAGACGCCGCGCATCTGGTAGCCGCTGACACCATCGTCCGCCGAGAAGTAGCCCACTCCATCCAGCCAGGTGACCGTCGACGGATTGGATCCCAGTGTCGCCGCATTCACGTCCTTGACCAAAGTCGCCGCGACCGCTCCGTCCTTGTCGGTAACTTCAAGGGAGACGACATAGGAGCCGTTGTCGTCTGGGGTGAAGCTGAACGAGGCTTGCGTGCCGGAAGCGAAGACGGCACCGTTCTTGGTGACGCTCCAGTCGTAGGTGAAACCCGCCGCCGTGTCCACACTGCTCGGATCGAAGACCGTGCTGCCCAGGCTAATGGCCGTCCCTTCAGGGCTGGTGGTTGGTGCCCCTATGATTTCGGCCGTCGGTGCGACATTGTCGACCGTCACGTCCGTCGTGTACTCGGTGAACCCACCGTCGTCGTCTTTGATTCGCCCACGCACCGTGTATGTGCCATTGTCGGGCCAGGTGTACATTGCCGAGGGCGATGCCTGATCCTCGACTTCGTAGGTTCCGTCGTTGTCCCAGTCGAAGGAGTAGACAAACGTGTCCAGCGTCCCAACATCTGCCTGGTTCGAGAAGGAGATAGTCACCGGGCTGGCCTCGTCCAGCGGACCGTCGTTGCTCAAGTGCGCCGTCGGCGCGACGTTGTTCACAGTGATCGGAATCGTCTCCGTATCGCCAGCAGCGGTCTCGGATGGCACGTCCTTTAGAAAAGCGTTGGCCACGTTTACTACATCCGAATCGGACAAGTAGCCACCGCTCTGGCGCGCGACGAGAACATAGTAGAGTTCATTGACAGAAGACAGTCCCGCCACTGTATGCAAATCATTGTCTGTGTTTGTCGCGAACGTGTGACTGATCCCGGTACCGTCGCCAGGCACCATGATGATGTGGTTGATCGAGGGATCTCCTGCGTTGTAAACCCGCTTCGTGTAGATGGTATACGGCTGGTCGTTGACCGTCGTTGACAGAACGGTACCGTCGGCGTTACCCCATCCATCGGCCCCGTTGTTACCAGTGATCTCGAAGGTGTTGATCGAGACGTTCGTCGCCGCCATGGCGAACACGCCCTGGTATTTGACCGTGAAATACTGGCTGCCTGCCCCGAATTGCGAGTCGGCGGCCGTCACGACGCCGTTGGTGTACGAAATGCTGCTGGCCAAGTCGGTATTGAGACGATTGCCGCCGTCGTACATGTCACCGCCGCCGTCCGAAATGTAGTTTCCCGTCGCTCCATCGCTGAAATCGTACGGTGTGGGAACTTGCGAGCGCACGTCCGTTGAAGGACCGCCGTTGTTGGCATTCAAATTCGCCAGAAGAGCGTTGATGTCCCCACTCGCTGATAGTTGGTCGTCATCAAACACCGAAACCGTGATGTCATAGACATCCTGGGCGGTACCGCTGGGATCGTCGTCCAGGTACTGGTGCGTTTCGCTGAACGAGGTCGTGCCAGCGGGATAGTCGAACGTCTCGGACTGTCCGTCGCCCCAATCGACCAACAACTGGAACGTGTCGGCCGATCCCGGGTCGCTGAACGTGCCGCTGAGCGTGGCGATGTCGTTCTCGTTGATTGGGGACGTGACCGATACGCTCTCCAAAGTCGGCGCCACATTCGCAACGCTGACGTTTTGGTACACGGTCGCCGTGCCGCCATCGCCGTCGTCCACGGTCATGGTAACGGCATACGTCCCATTGTCGGGAGGCGTGAACGAGATGTTCTGGCCAGTGGTCTGCAGGAACGGCTGTCCGTTGCGATCAATCGACCAGGTGTAGGTCAACGGGTCGTAGATACCAGCCGGGTCCGTGGCCGACGCGCTCAATTCAATCAAGTCTCCTTCGTTTGCCGAAGTTGGGCCCGTCACCGTCGCGTTCTGTGGCGACACGTTGTTCACACTAACGGCCAGCCCCCCCGTAACGTAACGACTGAGGAAGAAATCAGCGCCGGTAACATCCGAGTTGGCATAACCACCAACAACGATGCGCCCAATGGGATCAAGTAGGACGGTGTAAACGTAAACATTGCCGAGATCCACGTAGCCGTTCGGCGCAAAGTCGTTATCGGGCGTGCCGTCCGCGTTGAATCTGGAGAGGTACCGGTAACCAGCAGTGACGAGACGACCCTCGGAATCGATGACGATGGAGTCTGCCCTTTGGGTCGGCATGACAACCGTGCCACTCGAACCGTAACTCGAATCGAGCGTTCCATCCGTTTCATATCTGGCCAATCGACGGTTACCACCAACGACGTAGCGTCCGTCCTGGTCAATGACGATCGCGTTTGCGTTTTCACTTCCGCTGATATCAGTCAGGACCAGGCCGTCTGTCCGCTCCGTTTCCACACCGGATGAATTTATCGACGAACCGATGCCAAATGTCCCGTCCAGCGTGCCATCTGAGCTGAATCGAGCAACGAGAAAATCCGTGTTTCGTCGTGTTTGGCCAGTTTCGTAGTCATAACTCGACGAATAACCAACAGCAGCAATCTTGTTGTTGGCGTCCACGGTGACGTCGTAAAGAGTCTCATCGCTACGCTGGGGCGAGAAGAACAGGTAGTCCGTGCCTGCGGGTGCGTTGACGGTGTTGTCGTCCAGCGTAACTTGTGTCTCGCTGTCGCGAGACACAATCCTGTAGGCCGTATCGCCAATCTTGACCTGGTCACCGTCGGCAATCCACCAAGGGACCGTTGCACCGGTCAACGTCAGCACGCCACCACTAACCTCGATTGTTCCGGATCCCGTTATTCGCTCGCCGCCACCATAAAGAACGTAGCTGGTTCCGCTGGCTACATTCACGGACGAGTCATCGAGCGTCATCGTGTGGCCAGAGCGGGAAACAACCTCGTAGATGTGATCATCAACACGCAACAAGCTTCCAGCATCCATAAAGCCGTGCGGGTAACTTGTAAACGTGGCGACGCCATTCACAATTCCAACCGTGCCGGAGGTGTAGCGCCCGATGCTCCCCAGATCAATGCGTACAGTTCCGTTATCGCCAAAATCTGTATCGACGGTTCCCGCAGATATCCCATTATCTACATCGTCTTCGGAGTGAATGCGCGTGACCGCTATGTCTTGTGTTGCAGTTCCCCCTGTTGTGTAGTCATAGTCGTAGCCAGCCGCAATGATGTCCCCTGCGCTGTCGATCGTTAGCCCATTTATCCGATTCAGCGAGGTATAGCTGACTCCGGAACTTCCAAACGCGGTATCAACGGAACCACCAGCCAAGTAGCGATATACCCGGCTGGAATCAGTCACCAAGAGTCGTCCGGCCCCATCCTCGCTTAATGCCTCCGGAGTCCGAACGCGG
>CAZUAH010000922.1:0-4014 GCA_964617665.1 uncultured Pirellulaceae bacterium | reverse complement strand
AAGGCAGCTCTCTTACAAGGAGACAATCGAGGGTTCGAGTCCCTCCAGGACTACTCATGCCCAGATACGCCAATCGGCAGAGCGATCCGGCTTAAACCCGGATGTTTGCAGGTTCGATTCCTGCTCTGGGTACTGAGACAACGGCTCGGTAGGCAATCGGCAGACCACCTTGATTTAGAACCAGGGATGCTGTGGGTTCGACTCCCACCTGGGCCACTCGCACAACAATACGTCCTCGTGGAGCAGCCTGGAGTGCTCGCCTGCCTGTCACGCAGGAGATCGTGGGTTCAAATCCCATCGGGGACGCTCAGAAATATGGCACGGTACGCCAATCCGGCAGAGCGACGGATTTCAAACGTCCGTGGATGTGGGTTCGACTCCCTCCCGTGCTACTTGAACAACATGCGTCGGTTGGGCATTGGTAGGCCCCGCTGGCCGTAACCCAGACGTCCGTTTGGACCTTGGCGGTTCGACTCCGTCCCGGCGCACTCAGAACAGATTTCCATGGCGCGGTGCGATGATGGTTTTGCAGCGAGGCTTTCAATCTCGCCAGCGCGGGTTCGAGTCCCGTCCGCGTCACTGACAACACTCTGGCCCGGTGTGATGACGGTTTTACAGCCAGGCCCTCAACCTGGCCGACGCGGGTTCAAGTCCCGTCCGGGTCACTCGGTGCGAGTCGCACTGACGAATATAGCCAACTGGTGGAATAGGTAGACACGCGACGCTCAGAACGTCGTGCCCTCTGCGGGCGTGGGAGTTCGACTCTCCCGTTGGCTACTCGACAACTTCATTGCAGTCGTGGCAGGTGCCTAACTGGTCGTCATAAGGCCGGTGCGCCCGGCTCGATACCGGGGGCTGCAACTTGACGCGGGTGGGCCAGTGCTCACTGGAGCCTCATAAGTTCCGGCCGCCGGGTGCGACCCCCGGACCCGCTACTTGGAAATGACCGGGTACGCAAACAGGCAAAGCGACGAGGTCGAGAGCCTCGTGACTCTGTGGGTTCGACTCCCACCTCGGTCACCTTGGAAATGATCCCGTGGTCCAATGGCGAAGGCGCCTGCGTGACGTGCAGGAAACTGCTGGTTCGATTCCAGCCGGGATCACTGAAACAACGGTCTGTAGGTGTTCCGGTAGCACACGTCCGTGGTAAGGACGGGGACCGGGTTCGACTCCCGGACGGACCTCTGACAATATCGGGCTGGCATGTACCAAGGGAGGCGACTGATCCTTGCAAGATCGGTGTGATGGGTTCGATTCCCATCCGGTCCACTGACGATCACGGGCTCATGGTCCAACGGTAAGACACTGCCCTGGCGTGGCGGCAATCCCAGTTCGACTCTGGGTGGGTCCACTTGATGAACTTCGCAGGAGCGATGAGATGACCAGATCCAAGCAGCCTCTAACACTGCGGCTGCCGTTCGCGATGGTCGATCGCCACCTGCGGATGGAGCAGATACTGGCAGCGGACCTGTCGCGATCGTGGGCACAGAGCCTGCCTCTGTTGGCGGTTTTCGCCCTGACGAGGCCAGAGAAGCGGTTCGCTTGCCGGTTGATGCAACGCAAACGCAACATTTGGCTGTTTCGATGCAATCAACGGGGATTCTGCGGCGACTTTGTCGCCGTCGATATGTCGGCGGACCTGCCGCGACTGCGCTCGACTGTCGTGATTGAGTTGAAGGTTGGGACCGGATTGAGATTCGGAGGCGCTGGGGCTGGCAACCAGTTGCAGAGAGCCGAGGCCGCCGTAACGGAACTCGTGGAGGCAGAGGGCGTCATCGCGAAGCGCTCGCCGATCACGTTGGCCTGTGGTGATGGTGACAAGGTACTGGATTGGTTCGCGAAGGGAGGGATCGCTTGCTGACGACAACTTACGGAAGGTAGCCGGATACGGTTTGCCGGGCCGCACTGCTAATGCGTGCCACCATACAGGTGATGAGGGTTCAAATCCCTTGCCTTCCGCTTACGGCTCGATGGTGAAACGGACATCATGTCTCGCTTCTAACGAGAAGTTCCGGGTTCGAGTCCTGGTCGGGCTACTGCAAGGAGAACAAAACGAAACGGACGGGCAACCCGATTGGCGACGGGACCCGGTTGGAAGCCGGTTGAGCTTTGCGGCCTTGAGGGTTCAAATCCCTCTCCTTCCGCTTACCTGAGATCCAAAGCTGTAGTTTTCTGGAGGACACAACCATGAACGCGCACATGATCGAACGACAGTTCGCCAAGATCGGCGCGCGGGCTTCGGTTCGCAAGGATGCTCGACGGAACGCCGGTACCGGCGTCCGCATCGACATTGGCCACGACCTGGAAGGCGAGTTCTTCGACATCGCGGTGACCCGTGGTTCGACCTCTGGCCTGGTTGTGGTCGATACGCAGCCCCGGTTGCGGCACCTGTTGCTGCTGTCCCGCCAGGATGACGACAAGCACAAGTTCCTGTGCGGACACGACGAGCGGCATTGGTTCGTCGCAGCTGTGCCCGAACGACTACCGGTCTCGACCGTCCGCACAGCGTTTGAGGCACTCAAGCCTGACTCTGTCCGGTACATGCAGGACCAAGTGCTTCGAGTCAAGCCGCGGAAGCGGAATCGGCGGCGAAACGACGCCTTCATCCGACAGGGTGAGTGGTTCTTCGTGCCTGCTCCGATTTGGTTTCGGGCGAACGAGAAGCTGATGCTGCGAAACGAGCCGATCCGTCGAGGAACGGGAAAGCCGCACATCTGCGAGGAGTTGATCCGTGAGGGAGGCGAGCTGGTCTACGTCAGCACGCGACATCCTGAGGGATTGACGGCACCGCAGTACCGCCGGCTGATCAGCCGGCAGCCGAAGCTGCGAAACCTCCAGTGGGTAACGCAGCAGCGGAACCCGCAGGTGTTTGTCCGCGGAAGGATCCGACATCCTGACCACAAGACGATTGTCTTGTCGGATTGGCACCAGGTGCTGATGAACACCGAGACCCAATCGGTGGCCATGCGGCACGTAGCGTTTATTGACTGACAACAGAAACTCGGGCCGTCGCACCGCCGGTGACGGCAGCCCGCATTTATGGTGTTCGTGGTGTAGCGGTCACTGCATACCTGGCTGTGAACCAGGAGGTAAGGGTTCGACTCCCTTCGGGCACCCCTTTAGCCAAATAAGGAGATAAGTCTTCACCAAGGTATTGAATAGACCGACGCTAGTGTTGAATCGGAACTGGCAAGCCGTGAACGTCGCCAATGTGGCTCGCGCGCTGGTGCTGCTGTGGAATGAGTCCGCTCGTGTCGTGGACCCGGCCGACTACCAGACCTACACGTGGGAGGACTGGTCCAAGCTGCGGCCCGGCAACGACGAACGATTCATCCAGGCGGTGAGGTTTCGGTTGCGTGTGCCGGAGGTGATCACGTTGACTGAATATGACCGGCTGCCTGCGGCGGCCGTGACGTTCAGCCGACGCAACATCTTCAAGCGTGACCATTACACGTGCCAGTATTGCGGCAAGCAGCCTGGCGGCGAGGAGCTGACGCTCGACCACGTCATCCCTCGTGCCCAGGGTGGTGAGTCGCGATGGGACAACTGCGTACTGGCATGTCTGGAGTGCAACAAGCGAAAGGCTGACCGCACGCCGGAGCAGGCCAAGATGCGGTTGAAGCGAAAGCCGGTCCAGCCGACCTGGAACCCGCTGTATGCGGCTCACGATCTGCGGATCGAGAGTTGGTCGAAGTTCATCAGCGAGGCGTACTGGAACGTCAAGCTGGAAACCTAGGAGTAACCTTGCTCCCGGTCTTCGGGCCGGGGGCGTTTATGCCGATGTGGCCGAATAGCTAGGCACCGGTTTTGTAAACCGGCTCATGCTGGTGCAAGTCCAGTCGTCGGCTCTGATGTCCCGGTGGTGTAACGGACAGCACAAGATCCTCCTAAGATCTTGGTCCTGGTTCGATTCCAGGCCGGGGTACTGACAACAAGATATGTCCCGATGGTGTAGCGGATAGCATTGGACCCTCCGAAGGTCCAGGCCCTGGTTCAAGTCCAGGTCGGGATACT
>CAZUAH010000921.1:0-4020 GCA_964617665.1 uncultured Pirellulaceae bacterium | reverse complement strand
TCCGGGTGCAAATGCGGCATGCTGCTTGCGCGCTCAGGACAAAACGTCCTGAGTCGCTAACGTCTGGTGACACGGTGGCCGACAAACGCGGGAAAGCCACGGTTCGTTGCCTGCATCGGTGATAACGACCGATGCAGGAAACGGCAATACCCGAAGCGCGTTCGGTGGGGCACACCGAGTGGATTTGCAGAGATGGGTCAACCTGACCCGGTGAAATCGACCCGACGCACAAAGTGAATTGCGTTTCGGCACGGGCAGTTGTCTCCTCGTCGCTCCACCACCGCGAGGATGACGTGAGTTCATCACTACACCGCTACGGCAATCCCAGATCGCCGAGCCGCAACCAAAGTCCTGAGAGACTCACATGACCGCGACTCTATGGTTGCTTGGGATCTTCGAATGTCACCAGGGGCCAGCTTTCGACCTGCGTTCCGCGGCCGAGACCTGGTGCAATTCAACTTACTTCACTTCCTCACCGATGCCTGATCAACCGATACAAGTTGCACGCAGCTCAACGACTACCTTGGCTATGACATCGATAGCCCCTTCGAAATACTCCGCTTCCGAATTCGGCCATGAACACTAACGCTTGTTTACAACCACCGCTTCGACGCCTGGAGTGATGTAGCCTCTTCGCCTTTGCCCGGCTCGAACTAGCCCGATGTCACGTCGCGAGTTGCCGGCGCGATTCCGTTTCAGCGAAACATGTTTCCATATGGGCGTCAATCGTGGTTTAATGGCGGTCGCCCCGGTCTCGTTGGTTCTTTCAAGAGTAGTGGAGAAGTGTGATGCAGTTTGTCTGTACGAGCAGAGAGTCTTCTTGCGTGACGCCTGTTTTCTTGACGCTGGTGTTCGCTCAGGTAGTTCTAGCGGGCAATGCCTTTGCAGAAGACCCCCAGTCGACGGTTACAGACTCTTTCACAATTCGAGCTGACTGGTTTGATGAAGGCAACGCGGTTTCTGGCGGGAGTTACAGCGACGGTTATGCTTGCATTTACAACGGCGGCACGACACCGAACGTTACCAGTTACAAGATCGACTTTCCGGTTGATGGGACATATCGGATCGAAGGGCTATACGCCGCGCATCAGTCTCGGCCGGTGAAGATCTTCCTTGATGGCAAGCTGGTCGGCCAGGGGTTCGCGTCGACAACCGGTTCATGGCAGACATCGACGGCAAAGTGGGAGAAACTGGGCGAGATTCGAGTCCATTCCGCGGGAGCACATACCGTGACGCTCGAAGCGCTGGCGATGTTCCCGCACATTTGCGCGTTGCGTTTTCATGCGAAGGCCACGCTGCCGGGCGACTGGCAATTGAATCGTCGCGTCGCCGAACAAGCAATGACTCGAGCGAAAGCTGCAACAGTTCTCGACAACGGGCAAGCAAGAGACTGGGAAGCCGATCCGACGGGCCACTTCTTGGCGGAAACCGAAATCACTCGTTTCGAACGTGATTCCTTGGAGATAACGGTGATCGACGAGTCGATGGCGCTCGCTGAACGTGAGCGAACACATGGAGTCTCCGCTCCTTTCTCGTTCAACAATGAATTGACTTACACACCGCAAGAATATCGCAAGCGTACGGAATCGACGCATTCAGGCAAGAAACCAACACGGATGTATGCCGAGGTGACATCGGGCGACGCAACACAGATCCTTGCGCTTGACCCGGCAAAGATGTGTGAAATGCTCCAACGGATCGACGAGTTAATCGCCGACTTTCGCACGCTCGCCCCAGCCGCTACCGATCTGTTTCAGGCTGAATTGGATCAATGCAGCGCACTCAAGCAGTCTGCAGATGCATGGAGCCAGATTTTCAACTCGCCGGTGACCGGTACCGATTCGTACAAGGCGGCGGCCATATCGTTTGCTGAAAAGTATGTCGATGCAATTTGCCTCTATGTCGCTGTGGTCAAGAAGAACCCGCTGTTGGACTTCGATCAACTGCTAATCCGCAAATCGACTTGGACCGGTTTTGTTCCGAATTGGTACTCGAACTGTGCGCGTGGGAAACCGAAATGCAACGACGAGCTGATCGTCGTTGATCCGAACGGTGCGCTCTCACAAGATCCAAAGCTGCAGTTGGCGGCCCCACACAATGCCTTCGCTGGTGATTTGGCGATGCACTGGGACGCTGACCGCTTCCTTTTCACGGGTCTTTCGGACAACAACGCCTATCAAATCTTCGAGCATGATCTCACAACCGGCCAGACTTGCCAAGTTACGCCAGACATGGGACCCGGCATTGACAACGCCGAAGGCTGTTATGTGCCGGACGGTTCCACGCTCTTCGTTTCCAACGCAACCATGGGCGGAATCCCGTGTATTTCGGGGCTCAGCAGCGTCGGCAACATCTTTCGTTTGGAGGCAGATGGTCAAACGGTGCGTCAGTTGACATTCGAGCAGGATCAGGATTGGTATCCGGTGATTCAGGAAAATGGCCGCGTCATGTACTTGCGTTGGGAATACATCGACATTGCGCACTACTACAGCCGTATCCTCTGCACCATGAATCCGGACGGAACGAACCAATCCGCGTTGTACGGAAGCGGATCATACTGGCCGAACTCGCTCTTCTTTGCCAAGCCGATTCCTGGGCAATCGAGCAGCTTTGTTTCCGTGGTGAGCGGTCACCACGGGACCGTACGAGAAGGCGAGCTTTACCTGTTCAATGCGCGAGTTGGCGACCGAGAGGCGGACGGCGCGGTGCACCAGTTTCCGTTCAGCGACAAGGAAAGCGAACCGGTGATCATGGATCGTTTGGTCGACAATTCGTGGCCGAAGTTCGCGTATCCGTATCCGCTCAACGATACATACATACTCGTCTCCGCCCGAATGACTCCACAGGACAAGTTCAGTGTGTACCTTGTCGACACGTTCGACAACATGGTAGAGATCAGCCAATCGCCGGGCCATCATCTATTGGAACCGACACCGATCGCAAAACGCAAAGCACCTCGGCAATTGCCCGACCGAACCATTCCCGGTGAAACACAGGCCAACGTCTTCATCGCCGACATTTACACCGGCAGCGGGCTAAAGGGCATACCGCGTGGAACCGTGAAGAAGCTGCGGGTATACACCGTCAACTACGCTTACCGACACACGGGCGGTTACGACGTTGTGGGGCAAGAGAGTTGTTGGGACTGCCGTCGCATCCTCGGTGAAGTCCCCGTGCACGAAGACGGCAGCGCATTGTTCAAGATCCCCGCGAACCGCCCGATCATCGTTCAGCCGCTCGACGAGGAAGGTTGCGCGATCCAGTTGATGCGGTCATGGTTCGTTGGAATGCCGGGCGAAAACGTCTCTTGTTCCGGTTGCCATGAATCCCAATACGATGTTGCGCCGACCGTTGTGACGATCGCGACGGCGAAAGGGCCCGTCGAAATCGAACCGTTCAACGGGCCGGAACGAGCGTTCTCTTACAACGGGGAGATCCAACCGATCCTAGACCGCTATTGCGTTGGCTGTCACGATGGCGAAGAAGAAGAGTCGCCGAAGCGGGGCGATCGGCCCAACTTTGCCGATATGTCGCTTGGCGTGCCGGGAGTTGAACGTCCGTTTGGCCCGATGAATCCCGACCATTCAACCCGCGGCAGTTGGTGTGATTGGCTTTGGGGTGACACAGGTTCACACTATCTTTCAAAGTCCTATCACGAACTCCATCGGTACGTCCGTCGCCCTGGTCCCGAAGGCGATTTGCGGACACTCACGCCGATGGATTTCCATGCATCGACCTCGGAGCTGGTCCAGATGCTCAAGAAAGGCCACCATCATGTCGAGCTGGACCCGCAGTCCTGGAAAACGCTCTACTGCTGGATTGACCTGAACGTTCCGTACTACGGCACGTGGACCGAAGTGATGGACGCGCGTGTCGAAAACCGTGTCGATAAGCCAATTGCCGACATGGTCACGCGTCGTCAGGAGATCGAGCAGCTCTATGCGAACATTAACAACGTCCACGAGGACGACTCTTACGCCTGGGAAAAACAGCCCCGACCTGAATTCGTGCCCCCGCAAA
>CAZUAH010000920.1:0-4035 GCA_964617665.1 uncultured Pirellulaceae bacterium | reverse complement strand
CCGACCATCACATCGGGCCATGGTGGCAGCGACGGCAAGACGATACAGGCGGCCTTTTTTCGACATCTCGGTCAGGAATCGCTTGGCGAGCGAGTGTTGGGGGCCGAAGCGATGGAACGAGGCTCAATGCTTCGGTGCACGCACATGCTTGATATCATCAAGGCCAGTCTGACCGCTGAAGGACGAGACATCCCCGCCAGCAGAGATGAGATGATTCGAGCAGGGCTCTCGACTATTTCCTTGCCCGGCATGTTGGGCGATTCGGCGAACAAACTCCTCCTCGACGCATACCAGGCCGTGCCGTCAGTCGCCCGGATCGTCGCGAAACGATTGTCAGCGAACAATTTCAAGAACCACACCGGCTATCGACTTACGGGTGACAGCAAATTCAAGCAGCTACCCGCCGGCGGCGAGATCAAGCACGGGACGCTGAGCGAGCAGTCTTACACGCATCGAGTTGACACGTTCGCTCGGATGTTTGGGATCGATCGTAGGGACATCATCAACGACGATCTGGGGGCATTCCAGATCGTTCCTCAAATCATCGGCCGTGGTGCAGCAGTCGCCTTGGAAGAACTCTTCTGGAAACTCGTTTTGGCGAACACGTCGAACTTCTTCCACGGCGACAATGACAACTACATCGACGGGGCCGATAGCGCCCTTTCAATCACATCCCTGTCATCCGCCGTGATCAAGATTCGAAAGCAAGTCGACACCGAAGATACGCCCGTCATGGTGTCGCCAAAGTACCTGGTCGTTCCTCCGGAACTGGAAACGATCGCGGACGCCCTGTACACGTCGACCAACATCGCAGTTGCCGGCACGACCGACGTGGAGAAGCCCGATGGTAATCCACACCAGGGGAAGTATGAGCCTCTCGTTGTCCCGCATCTTTCAAACTCGACGTACAGCGGTTACTCGACCACCGGTTGGTATCTATTTGGCCTTGCTGATGACGTGGCCCCGTTCGGTATCAGCTACTTGAACGGCGTGGATTCTCCGACGGTCGAAAGTCAGGATGCGCCGTTCAACACCCTCGGTCTCCAATTCAGAGGCTACCTCGACTACGGCGTCTGCCAGATCGATCATCGAGGCGGCGTGCACTCGGAAGGCGCCGCATAGAATCTGGTTTGTGGCGGCGGTGTAGCTGACCGCCGAGTACGTGGTGCCGCGCCGGCTTCTTCTCCGCCGGCGCGGCATTTTTCAAAAACCGACGACGGGAAATCCAAAATCATGACATCGCCAATCGTACGACCGATCGGCAGAAGTCGGACGCGGAATCAGGCGTCCCGGTACCGGATACTTGAGCGGCGCAGGATTCGGCGACTCTGCAGGCGGCCGTCGACGCACAATCAAGCGGCGGTCGACGGGGATTTGGGGGGACTTGCTTGACAACCGACGGGGGAACGGTTTCTAATGATGGCACCCCGGGAGTCTACCACCTCCCGAAATGCTAACCGTGCTTCGGCACACAACAGAAAACCAATGCTTAAACTCGTTCAACAGAAGGCGAGGGTCCGTCCCTTTCGGTCCGTGTGTCCCCGAGGATTCGTCCCTGGGGGTCCGTGCGTAGAGGTACGTGCGGTTTCGGGTAAGCCGAGCACCGGTGGTTCTGTTGCCACCGTAGCAGGAACGAAGGGGACGGGCCTTCATTTATGCGCCCACGGTTCTACCGGGCGCAGGAAGGAATCCTCCCATGTCCACGAAGGGTCTGGACACTCGTCGCGTTTCCCCTCCATTCAAGCATCGAATGGCACGACGCTTGATCTATCTGGCCGCCTGGATTCTCCGCCAGCGCGGCTTTTTCGACCTATTAGCAGAGATTCAGAGGCGGCCGTAGCCGCGGAATCAGGCGACTCGAGAAACGCTAGGGGGCGGCGCGGTGTTTTTGATTCACCCGAGCCACGAAACGGCGGATTTCGCACCCGGCACCTACCCGCCATGAAACGATGACGGACAAGATCAACCAGCAGTACGACCGACACGCCAGGCGACTGTTCGGGCCGTCGGCAGCCGTAGCGGGTTCGATGGGTTCGCCTATCGGTGTTGGCAATGTGCGGATCCTTCTTGCTGGTCGCACCATCGGCAGCGGCGACACATTCGCAGCGGCGTTGCGGGACGCACAAGCTACCGCACGACGCGAGATCGGACGCCAAGCCGATAGTTTGATGCTGACGCGGCCGGATGCGTTACAGGGCAATTGAGGCGTTTCTGCAATTCGTTTGGATCTGCGGATCTGCGCGGGCGTGTTTTGCGGAGATCGGCGTTTCTGTCGGATTCGCTTGACACCTCGAAACCCGATGCGGTACAAAATAGAGCAAGCCGCATCGGTGGGCTAACACCGAATACGGCTCTAACCACAACGCAACCTGAACAGGAGGTCGCATCAATGGCTATCGCCAATTCTACCAAGCGCACGCGGAAACGTCATTCCGGCAACGGCGTTTTGATTCCCGCTGTCGGCTACATTCGTATGAGTAGCGACAAGCAAGAGGCATCGCCAGAACAGCAGAAAGCCGAGATCACCAAGTTAGCCGACAGGGACGGGTACAAGATCCTGAGATGGTATCAGGACGACGGTATTGCAGGCTGGAAGGAAGAACGCGAAGGATTCCAGCGGTTGATAGGCGACATCGACAAGCGCGGCGACTTTCAAGCCGTCTTGTGTTGGGATCAGAATCGGTTCTCTCGGTTTCCCGTGCTGGAAGCTAATCACTATTGGTATCTTCTCGACAAGGCCGGCATCCACCTATGTACCGTCAACCAGAAACGCATCGACTGGCATTCTATCGCAGGTTGGTTGACTGCCAGCATCAAGCAACATGCTGATTCACAGCACCGCTTCCAGCTATCGGCAGACGTGAAACGTGGCAAACGTGCACGGGCTGAAAAAGGCGAGTGGCAGGGGGTTTCGATACGGAGGTTCCAAATGGACAAGATTAATCAGAAGTTTGACGACATGGTCAAGCGAGTGTTCGGCACGGGCGCTGTTTTGACGGGCTGTATGGGCTCGAGCAGGTCCCCCGGAGACGTCAGGATCCAGATCGCCGGCCGAGTGATCGGTATGGGCGACACGTTCCAGCGGGCCTTCACGGACGCACAAGCTACCGCACGACGCGAGATCGGACGCCAAGCCGATAGTTTGATGCTGACGCGGCCGGATGCGTTACAGGGCAATTGAGGCGTTTCTGCAATTCGTTTGGATCTGCGGATCTGCGCGGGCGTGTTTTGCGGAGATCGGCGTTTCTGTCGGATTCGCTTGACACCTCGAAACCCGATGCGGTACAAAATAGAGCAAGCCGCATCGGTGGGCTAACACCGAATACGGCTCTAACCACAACGCAACCTGAACAGGAGGTCGCATCAATGGCTATCGCCAATTCTACCAAGCGCACGCGGAAACGTCATTCCGGCAACGGCTCTTTGATTCCCGCTGTCGGCTACATTCGCATGAGTAGCGACAAGCAGGAAGCAAGCCCGGAACAACAACGGGCTGAGATTCTGAAACTGGCCGAACGCGAAGGATACCGCGTTGTTCGCTGGTATCAGGACGACGGGATAGCCGGTTGGAAGGAAGAACGGGAAGGGTTCCAACGGCTTATCAGCGACATCGACAGACGCGGCGACTTCCAAGCGGTTCTATGTTGGGACCAAAACAGGTTTTCTCGGTTCCCCGTGCTGGAAGCCAATCACTACTGGTATCTTCTCGACAAGGCGGGGATCCACCTTTGTACCGTCAATCAAAAACGCATTGACTGGCATTCCATCGCAGGTTGGCTAACCGCCAGCATCAAGCAACACGCTGATTCTCAGCACCGATTCCAACTGTCGGCCGATGTGAAGCGCGGGAAACGTGCCAGGGCAGAGCGCGGCGAGTGGCAGGGTAAGGTTCCGTTTGGCTATGTGATGCCCAAAGGCGAAACGCGCCTCCGTCTGGGCGATCCGTTGCGGGTGGAACTGATCGTACGCATCTTCCGCGAGTACATCGAGGGGCGTTCACTTCGCAGCATCGCCATGCGATTGAATGCCGACGGG
>CAZUAH010000919.1:0-4065 GCA_964617665.1 uncultured Pirellulaceae bacterium | reverse complement strand
AAAACGCGTGTACAAAATGGTCAATCGACTCCCCGCCCCGTGATCCCTAGCGTTCTGGCATGACACAACGTGACGTAAGGTTACTGTGCACACGGGCAAATGAAAAACAAGGCGAAACGACGGCGGTGGTGCATTGCGATCCTTGTTGTGGTCTGTGTAGTTGTCCTCGGATACAACTCGGCTTCGCTGTCGCTTGACGCATGTGATTCCGCTGTGAATCGCTGGCTTCCAGAGAGCGCTCCCGCGGGTACTCAACAATCGCAACTTCGTGCGGGACGGGCTGTCCTCTTTGGGCCGTTCGTGACTAAGGCGACGTTCTCGAAGAGCTTCCAGCTTGATCCGTATACCTATGAGATCGAACGGGGAACACGCTATTACTTCACGCTATACAGTCTGGTGATTCCGTTGTGGACGTCGTACTCGTTCAAGGGCACAATGGATGTTGAGGGACCGTAGCAGAATCGCGGACAGTAGACGAGCACCTAGCGAGAAGGTGCCAGAACTAAAGGATGAAGCCGAGCGGAAATGGCGGTCGGGCTTCAATCTGTACTCAACGTCTCCAACGCCATTTCCGCCGGCTTATCCTGGACGTTCGGCAGTTGACCTGACTGGTTAGTTTCCTTTTTTCCATCGGAGTAGCACAATGGGTGTTTTTCTGCGTTGTCTCACATGGGGCGTCGTGTTCTCGATGTTGCCATGCTTCTCGTCGGTCCAAGCCGGTATCCGGATCGATGTACGCGGCCAGGGATACGCCTTGTTGATCGGGATCAGTGAGTACGACGACAAAAGCGTCTGTTCGCTTCAGTACCCCGACAGCGACGTCCAGGAGTTGGCAAAGGCACTAATCGCTGGCGGCTATTTGCCAGGCAACGTCGTAGCCATGCACGGGAAGGCAGAGGATCCGAAGTTACGACCGACTGCGGAGAACATCCGCAAGCAACTGAAACGTGTCTCGCTTCTCTCGGCGGAGACGGTGGTGCTCGCTATTTCTGGACACTCTCTTTCCATCCCCGACACCGATGGGCTTTTCTTGTTCCCCGTCGACGGCACACCGGAGGCGAAGACGCGAATGATTGCACAAACTGAACTTTACAACGCGTTAGCAAAGAGTAACGCCAAGGTGCGTTTAGTCCTATGGGATGCCGCTCGCCAGGAAACAAAGCCGATCGCATGCCCTCGCGGCATCCACGTCTTGTACGGGTGCCAAGAGGGGCAGCAGGCGCACGAACATCCAGGCCTCCGACATGGCTTGTTCTCCTTCTTCCTCATTCACGCCCTCTCCGGGGCGGCTGATTTTGATCATGACGGAACCATCACGCTTCCCGAACTAGAACTATTCACGACACGTCGCGTTTCCGAGTACGGCGATTCTCGCGGTATGGCGCAAGTGCCCGATCGCGTTAGCAATGGTTCCTCCTTGGGGCCTATCGTGACTTTGCCCTGGGCTGGGGCCAAGAACGCACCGGTCAAGTAATGAAAAGATTCGGCGAATCATCGAATTGGGATCCTTGACGGCAGCGACAAGGGAACACACAAAGCTGACGAAATTGGCGAGGCATCCCACTGTGTTGCCGAACAAATGCGTGCACCGGAGTCGCCGATCCGGTGGGAATCAAGTCGATGCGTCATTGGCGGCGACCCGGTGACGCCAGACGTCCGGCAGACGATCCAAGTGACCAGTCGATAATGGGAGAATGCAATGTCCGACTCTGATGGCGGCGGATGCATTGGCCAACTACTTATTGGGTTCTTCGGAATCGCCCTTCTTCTATTCTTCGCACGTGGTTGTTCGTCCACGAACGAAAACTTCGCCGAAGACGTGATCCGAGAACATTCGTTCGAAGGCGCGGACTCCGTTACGATCGAACTATCGAACAAACGCGAAAACGGAGACGTCGTCGAATTCGACTGCGAAGCGACGATCGAACAAGATGGCAAGACCATCACGCGACACTACGACATGAAAGTGACGCACCCACACTTTCTGAAATTCTGGGAGGACACTCACATTCAATTGATGCCTACTTATTAATACAGCCCCGAAGACTCCAGAGACCATATGATGGTCGTTTTACACAACCCTACAGCGCCCATCGCGCCGGCAGCGATTTCATACTCACTTCCCAGCCACAACGCGTACTCGGAATGGTACGCATGCAAGTCCTTCACAAATGGGGACCACAATGCCGGATAACAAATCGGTGAACCGGAGTTGGCTCGCCTTTCGGTTTTTCAACGTCGCTTCCTTCGGTTACAATTTCTGGTGTGTCAACGTCGTTCGTGTTGGTCCGCCAACCCGGTTACCTCAGTCGTTCGGCCTACCACTAGCAGATTCCGATGAATCCCGAGGCTGCACAAGAAACGATCGCTCCCATTCGTGGCGTGGTCCATTCGCCGCGTCGATTTGTGATCGTGCTCGTCGCCGTGGCGGCATTCGTCATGATGGCGATAGCCTTCTACGCTCCCATTGCCAGATGGCTGACACACAGCCGCGGCGAACACCTTGTGCGGGCGGACGCCGACGGCCGCATCCAACTCGACGTCCCCGAGGGAGCGTCTGATATTCGCTACTACCAGCATTCTCACCCAGAGATCATTATCGCCACCGACTTCGCGATCACGGAAGGTGACTTTGTGGCTTGGGCAGCACGCCAGGGATGGACGCCTGAACCCATCGTCGGGGGCATCACGGTTTGGCCAAGGTTAGGTTTCGGGGATCGCGTAACGGTGGTCAAAATCAAGGATGGATTGAGTTACAATACTATGCGGCGCGGTGCGCCCAATACGCTATCGGTTACATATGATCGGGGCACGCGTCGAGCGTACTTCACCTTCAACTCGGAGCCCCGTGATGAGGGTTGACGTCGCAAGGCCGAACAAAGGCGTGCACTGGAGCGGCGGTTTGCGCGTTTCCTGAAATCAAAGGTCACTGGCCGCCGCCCAGTGACGCCAGACGTTCTGTCTGACCACGTTGATGGCGCCGCCAATCCGGGATTTCCCTTAAATGCCCGATCGATCACTACTTTGCGTTGGCGACTGCATTCGACTTCTGACCGTTCCTGCCTGCGACCTAGCTCAACGAAAACATGAACTTGAAGGCCATGCCGAAATGGCTGGCTGGACGGCTGACACCATCGAACGCATCATCGCTACTGATCCCGTGGTCACCATCCACCGCATTGACGAATACGGCGCTCCATGGCTTGAGGTTGAACTACGCGGTGGCGATGGGACCGAGCATCATTCGCTGATGATACTTGACGATGACTCGTGGGAGCGATGCTCGTAACCCGCATAGACATTGTCACGCCAATGTCGCGCGTGAAAGACCGACTGACTCGGTTGGGTGATCGCCCTACGTTTGGTATGATACGGGGATGTGGCTGTTTCCGAGAGAACACGTCTGGCGAAACATCGATGCCCACAGTTTTGAGAGTTGGTCCGTATCGTTTCTTCTTCTACGCCGGCGACGGCGATGAACCGCCACATGTGCATGTGGAACGCGACGACAGCGAGGCGAAGATCTGGCTCGATCCGATCCGCCTCGAACGTAGTGGAGGCTTCTCCGCAAAGGAACTTCGGCGGATCGAGCAGAGTGTGACTGATCATCACGAACAACTGATGGACTCTTGGAATGACTTCTTCAACGGTTGACACGCAACACATCCGCGTGACGACACTGGTGGTTACTCCCGACCTTTTGACGGTGGAACTCTCAGACGGTCGCACCATTTCCGCTCCGCTGTCTTGGTACCCTCGTCTCTGTCACGGAACTTCGGAGGAACGAAAGGATTGGCGACTGATCGGAGAAGGACGAGGCATCCACTGGCCGCTGTTGGACGAGGACATCAGCGTGGAGAATCTGGTCTTCGGCAAACCATCCGCCGAAAGCCAGGCCTCCCTGAAACGATGGCTTGACGATCGAAACAACCGACAGAACTAGAGGATGCAGGCGAGCCGGATCACGCGTGTTCAGATGGGCCGGGATCTCCCGGCCGCCTGATCCCAGACGTTCTGGCCCAGGGGAAGGACAACGATGAGCAGATTCCTGATCGTAATTGGAGC